>JALWFY010000184.1 GCA_027013815.1 Desulfohalobiaceae bacterium
AATAAAACTTTACCATATCTATTCCATATTTATTGACAAGTTCCCTTATCCTCTCTATTCCAATCACATTGGCCATAATCTGTGCCCTAAGATCCCCCTCTCTTTCAACAGGAGTCCTTACGTTGTTTAAAAAAAACTGTAATATCTTTTTATCTAACTCCCCGTTTTCTATTATCTTTAGAGGAGGGATAATGATCCCCTCTTGGTAAATTGAATTTGAAAGGGGCATTGAACCATAAGAAATTCCACCTACATCTGCATGATGTGCCCTGTTTGCAACAAAAAAATCAGGAGACTTGGTATTTGACAAAAAAACAGGGGCTATAACTGTGATATCAGGAAGATGTGTGCCACCTTTAAATGGATCATTTAAAATTATCATGTCTCCATCTGATATATCCATATCCCTTATCCCCATCTTAACACTAAGTGGCATGGATCCCAAATGGACAGGGATGTGGGCTGCCTGGGCAACCATGTCTCCATTTTGATCAAATATAGCACATGAAAAGTCCCTTCTTTCTTTTATATTAGGACTAAATGCAGTCCTGTTCAGGGTAAGACCCATCTCTTCTGCAATTGAAGAAAGTCTATTTTTAAATACCTCTAAGAGTATTGGATTTATCTCCATCTAAACTCCTCTGTAGATTAACTCATTGTTTGATTAGGTCCCTTGACCTGACCTAGGTTTAAACCCTAACTATTATATTTTCAAATCCATCTACCTCTGCTTCTGCCCCTGGAGGAATAACTATAGTTGAAGAATATTCTACTATAATTGCAGGCCCTAAGATCTTATTTCCACATAAAAGTCTATCCCTATCATATATCTTTGTACTATATTGCTCTCCCCAAAAAATAACTTGATTTTCTCCACATATAGCTTCTTCATCCAATAGACTATTAGCTATATCTTTTTTCTTAAACTCAGGTTTTGGTAACCTTCCCCTGGCCCTTACCCTAACATTCACTACCTCTACTTCCCCATCTCTATTACAATATCCATAGTTTTGTTCATGTAACTGATGAAACTTGTCTATAAAATCTCTATCAAAAGGGACCACTATCTCGTATGACTGCCCTATGTATCTCATATCTAGATATCTCTCTAAGAATATCTTGTCGTGGGCAATACCCTCAGATAATAGGTCTAAAACCGCCTTTTTTTCTATTTCCCTAAAAAAATCTTCAAAATCTTCTATACCCATGCCCATTTTTGAGACCATTACAGTCTTTGAATAATCTTTTATTACATCGGCAAGGAGCATACCTATCGCAGATAGTATTCCAGGATGTCTTGGAATAATGACCTGTGGGATATTCAACAATCTTGCCAAAAAACAAGAATGCATCCCCCCTCCACCACCAAAAGAAAACAAGGCAAACTCAGATGGATCATACCCCCTTTCAACAGAAATCGCCCTTACTGCCCTTTCCATATTGGAATTTGCAACATCTAATATGCCCTCAGCCAATTCAATTGGTTCAAGCCCAACTTTATGGGCCATATTTTCAAAATAAATATCAAGCCTATCTCTATAAATTTTCATGTGACCGCCTAGAAATTTTTCAGGTACCAATCTCCCAAGATATAGATTTGCGTCAGTAACAGTAATACTATTGCCCCTTCCATAACAAATAGGACCAGGATCAGCCCCAGCACTCTCAGGTCCCACCCTAAGTGCCCCTCCCACATCAAGATATGCAATTGATCCCCCTCCTGCACCAACTGTGTGGATATCAATCATTGGGGTCTTTATGGGAAATCCTGATACCTCTGACTCCAGAGTAAAAGGCAAGTTCCCATCAATTAAAGCAACATCTGTAGAAGTGCCCCCCATATCAAAGGTAATGAGTTTTTCAAAACCAGCTAATTTGCCGATCTCATAAGCCCCTACTACCCCTCCAGCAGGACCAGAGAGAATTGTCCTAACAGACTCTCTCATTGCAGTTTCCGCAGATATACTCCCCCCATTTGACTGCATGATTCTGAGTCTGCTATCTCCAAGCCCTTTTTTTAAAAAAGAGATATATCTTCCCATCTTAGGAGATACATAGGCATTTATCACAGTGGTGGATAGTCTCTCATATTCCCTAAATTCTGATAGCACGTCATGGGAAAGGGAATAAAAAAAACCTGATTTTTTTAATTCCTCGCCAATTATGTCCTCATGTTTATTGTTTTTAAAAGAAAACAATAGACAAACAGCAACTGATTCTATATCTAATTGGTGTAATTTATTCACAATCTCCCTTAACTCTTTTAAGTCTATATCCTCAATTACTTCTCCTTTGTAATTTATTCTACACCTTATCCCAAACCTATTTTCCTTTAAAACTAAAGGGGGTTCTTTTTTATATCTCAAGTTATATAACTCCTTTCTTTCCTGCCTCCCAATTTCTATAATGTCCTCAAATCCATAATTTATGATCAAAGCAGTACTTGCCCCTTTTCTCTCTAAAATAGCATTAGTAGCCACTGTTGACCCATGGGTCATACTCACACGTTTATCTTTTGAGATAATCCTATATCCCTCTAAGACTGCCATTGCAGGATTTGATGGGGTTGACAACACCTTATATACCTTCCAGTCCTCCCCATCCTTATATATAAAATCAGTGAATGTACCCCCTGTATCAACTCCAATGACCATCATTATATAGCTCTCTCCTGATAATTAAAAATTATAAGACCCCTCACCTTAGCCCATTTCTATATGTAAACTTTACAACACTGTAAGGTTACATATATGTAAACAGTATATACCCACTCTACATTAAATAAATGGAGGTATAATTTTATATTTTTTGATCTTTTTATATAAAGTCTGCCTACTAATACCTAATAATCTCGCTGCCTTGGCCTTATTCCAACCTGTCTTTTCAAGGGTGGCAACTATTAATTCCTTCTGGTCTTTTAAAATTTTTTCATTACTGCACCCAATTAATATATTGCCTTTTATTTCATTAGGCAGATGTTCAATTTTAATAACAGGTCCTTTAGCCAATATAAATCCATGTTCAATTGCATGTCTTAGTTCTCTCACATTTCCTGGCCACGGATAGTTCAAAAATAGATCTAAGACCTCCTTGGATACCCCTTTTATTTGCTTATTAAATTTTTTGTTAAATATATCTACAAAATACTTAACAAGCAAAGGAATATCCTCTTTTCTTTCCCTCAAAGGAGGGACAGGGATTTCAACAACCTTTAAACGGTAATATAAGTCCTCTCTAAATTCTCCCCTATTGACCTTATCTCTTAAATCACTATTAGTGGCTGCTATCACCCTCACGTCTACTCTGATTGGCTTTGTATCCCCTACCCTTTCAAATTCCTTTTCTTCTAAGAATCTAAGTAGCTTAAGTTGTACTTTTAAAGATAAATCCCCCACCTCATCTAAGAATATTGTGCCCTTATCTGCTACCTTAAATCTCCCTACCTTATCTTTTACAGCACCAGTAAACGCACCTTTTACATGTCCAAATAATTCACTTTCTAGAATATTTTCTGCCAATGCCAAGCAATTTACAACTACAAAAGGGCCAGATGCCCGCCTTCCTGCATGGTGAAGCTCTCTGGCAATAAGACTCTTTCCTGTACCACTCTCTCCTGTAATCAACACCGTTGTATCTAGGTCTTTCAATCTATCTAAAAACAAAAAGACCTCCTCCATCTTATCACTTTTTCCAATAATATTCTCAAACTTTGTCTTTTCTTGTAACTTGTTTTCCAATGCCCTCAATCTAGTAATGTCCCTAAGCACCATTACTGTACCATCAATAGAATTTTCCTTTGACATAAGAGAAGACGCGGATATCACTACCACCTGTTTTGGTCTATTTATCCGTTTGCATTCAATATAAATCTCATCAACTTCAAAAATTGATTCTTTCTTCACTGTATCTTTTAAAACCCTTAAGCAGTCTTTACTACAGTTAAAAGGGATTTTAAATACATCTCTACCAATAACCTCCTTTGGTTCAATTCCACAGATAGTCTTTATGGCATTATTCACTTCAATTATTTTCATTTCTTTATTTAATGTTATAATCCCGTCTTTTACACTCCTAAAAATAGCCTCTAAATTTAGACGAGTTCTTTCTTTTTCCAGTTCTATTCTCTTTTTTTCATCTAATAGAAACTTGTGGCGTAAAGCATTATTTGTGATTCTCAATAAGGTATCCCTTTTAATTGGCTTGGGAATATAATCAAATGCACCACGATGAAAGGCCTTAGCTGCTATCTCTAAATCAGGATATCCAGTAATCATAAGTACGGGACATTCAATATCTTGTTTTTTGATAAAATCTAAAATCTCTATACCACTTTTTTCTTTTAATACTACGTCAACAAAAATAACATCAAATTCTATATCATTTAAATAAGTAATCGAGTCATAATAACCCTCTGCTTTATAAACAATATGTCCTCTACTTGCTAATATCTTACTAAAAACATTTCTGATATCTTCATCATCATCTATTATCAAGATTTTACCTTTCATAACAATACCTCTACAATAATTCCAAAATAGAGATTAAATCATATCATTGTCCCTTTATATTGTAAATGGAATGGAAGGCTAAAGGCAAATGGCGAATGGCAAAAGAAAGGGCGATATCCATTAAGGGACTTAGATAATCAAATGAAAGCAAAAGCATTCTTTAAAATTCCAATGTGGAGTCTTCCTCCACAGCCTATCAAAGGTTTTGTGGATGATTTCAATCAAACTAATTGTTATCTTTAAAAATAAGTGGTATTATATTCACCAATCACCTTGACCTATTATGTTAAGTAAACTAAAATCTTTGAAAATCTAATTTTCAAATTTTCTCTAAGACTATTCTCTCAGGACAAGTTGTTCTATTTTATACTCTTAGAAAATTTCCAGGTTAGGAACAATTTTTGCTTTATTAATAATAAAATAATATAAATTAGGAGAGTAGTATGAAACAAAGATACTTAATTCTTTGCCTAAGTTTTTTGTGGTCAATACTCATACCCTTACCAGGCATAGCAAGACATAAAATATCTGATATACATAGAAACCATAAAAAAACCATAAAGTTTAAACAACTCACAGGAATCATTCAAGAAATTAATAATAGAAGGTTATGGTTATATGAACTAAAAAACAACCGAGATATTTATTATAATATTGCCAGAAAGTGTATAATTATTAATAAAAATTCCTCTGTTATTAAAAATGGATTTAGTACCTATGATCTATCATCTTTAAAGAACGGATATATGGTCAAAATTTTAGTAGACCCAATCACAAACTCAATAAAAAAAATATATATTGAGGAGTTACCACAATGAAACAAAAAACTATAATCATGTTTTTTATATATACTTTAATTAGTACAATTGCCTATGCATCTACTGTATATATGGGGAATTATTGTTCCACACCACCCTTTTTAAGTCAGGCCATCTATCCAAATGTTTTAATCTTACTAGATAATTCTGGTTCAATGAATGAATTTGCATATAAAGAGAGTTCTAGCTGTATTAACATATATACAAAGTGGCGCACATATTACAATCTAACTGTATATTCTGGATATAACCCAGATACCAGTTACTACGGGTATTTTGATCCCAATACTAAGTATACTTATGATTCCACAGGAGAATACTTTGAGGCATCTGGAACAGGCCAGTGGAGTGGAAACTTCTTAAACTGGCTCACTATGAGAAGAATAGATATTGCGAAAAAAGTACTTATAGGAGGCAAGGTACTATCTGGTTCCAACTACATACTTATAGGTCAGGTCCCAGACAGAGATTTTAGAAAATTATATGACGATTCCAATCCTCCATATCAGACACCTTTCTACGATCATCTATTTTTTGTGTTTTATGAATATAATGGATATCTTTATTTCGATGTCTATAAATACAATGAAAATATTGGAACCTGCTCAGATGTTTACACATCTAACTATCTTAATTCCTATAGAGTGGCTCTTAAGGTGTCTGATGAACCCCAAGGCCTTATACAAAAATCATGGAACAGGATGAGATTTGGGCTGGAAATCTTTAATAACTATGGTACTAGATATGAGTATGGATCAGGCTATGATGGGGGATATGTGGTGTCTCCAATATCAGGTCCAGGACCAAACACAAGTTTAATAAACACCATCTCAAATGTAAACCCAGCAACATGGACTCCTTTGGCAGAGAGTTTGTATGAAGCTGTTAGATATTTTAAAGGGGAACAATCTGCATATAGGACGGGAACTTATACCTCACCTGTACAATATAGATGTCAAAAAAACTTTGTTATAATCTTAACTGATGGTGAATCTACTATGGATGCGAATGTGCCAGGAACCTGTGTTCCTCCAATTTACTGTCCCTACTGTTACCCTGTAACAGATCCAGATTTTGATGTAAAAACCTACATGGATGACATAGCATCAAATGAAGGATACTCTTCACAAAAATGCACAACGGCAAATAGTTATGATGGCACATATTACCTTGAAGGGGTTGCTTATTACGCACACACCAATGACCTACTATCTTCCTTTGATGGGATTCAAGATTTAGATATATATACAGTATTTTGTTTTGACAATTCTGCTACTGGAGAGGATATACTTAAAAAAACTGCAAAATATGGTGGCTTTATAGACAAAAACGGAAATAATATCCCAGACATGCAGTCAGAATGGGATGAGAATGGAGATTCAATACCAGATAATTACCTTGAGGCTCAAAACGGATATGAACTTGAGACGTCTCTTAAAAACGTGTTAACAGATATCTTGAAAAAAACTGCATCTGGCACATCTGCATCTCTTCTTACAAAGAAAACAAAGATTGGAAAGAATCTAATCCAGGCAGTTTTCTATCCTAAAAAAGAATTTGCTTCAAATGAAATTGATTGGGTTGGTTTTTTATATAATTATTGGTTTTATTATACACCTACTACATCTAATCTAAGGGAAGATACCATTGAAAACAAGGCCTTGGATGTGTGCACTAATGGGAGCCCAGGTGGAGATTATATCCTAGATTTTATAGTAGATAATTCTACAGGTAATTTAAACATAAAGGCATATGAGAGTAGTTGTAATGGATCTAATTCCACCCTAGATACCACCTATACTTCTTTAGATGAGATTCATCCTGTATGGGAGGCAGGAGAAAAACTAGAACAAATGAATGCTACGCAAAGGACCATTTATACATATGTGAATGGAACAGAACCCACAGAGGAAAAAGACCTTGTGGAACTTAAAGATCTAAACTCCACCCTTTCATATCTTTTTGGAGACGAGGACAGAAATGGAGTTATTGACGATGAAAACAATTCAAATGGGACAATAATATATACCCCAATATCCTTTAATGACTTAAAGGACTATATTTATGGCATTGATATCCCAGGATATAGGAGTAGAAATGCAGAAGGTAACAACACATGGAAATTAGGAGATATAATTTATTCCACACCAAAGGTGGTTGATTATGGAGACTATTCCATGGTATTTGTTGGTTCCAATGATGGTATGTTGCATGCCTTTAAACTGGGAAAACCCAGATATGATGGACTTGGTGCATATCAAGATGTAAAGCTGTGTAATGATAGTTCTCCTAGTTGCAATACTGATGAGTTAGGGAAAGAATTATGGGCATTCATCCCTAAAAATTCTCTACCATATCTCAGGGCGCTTGCAGATATTAGTTATTGTCATCTCTATTATGTAGATCTAATGCCGTATATTATAGAACTAGATACCAATAATGACAAAAAGATAGATAAAAGGATACTCATAGGCGGGATGAGGTTTGGTGGTGGTGTTGGTTGTTCAGGATCCAATTGTATTAATCCTCCCCTTGATACCTGCCCTGATCCTAGCTCCTATGATCCCAGCAACAATAATTGTGTTGGGCTTTCTTCTTATTTTGCCCTTGATATTACAAATAGTACTTCCCCTAAATTCCTATGGGAATTCACTGATCCTGACCTGGGATTTTCTTCGTCTGGACCGGCCTTTATAAAAAAAGACGGGGAATACTATTTAATGTTTGCCTCTGGTCCCACAGATTTTAACGGAGAATCTGATCAAGAATTAAGATTCTTTGTACTGAAACTAAATAATGATGCAACCTCTGATAGCTTCTTTACTATATCATCTAAATACACCCTAGACAGTTCAGTTGATTCTACCCTATCTTCTTTTAACAATTCCTTTGGGGGCAGGCTTTTTACAAAAGGGATAGACTATGACAAAGATGGAAATACTGATATGGTCTTTATTGGCGTTACAAAAAAATCTGGTTCAACGTTTCAAGGAAATATCCTTGGTATAAAGATAAATAGCACAAACCCCCTAGATTGGGATATAATAAAGGTATTTAACAGCGCGATAAAACCTGTTACTGCAAAAGTAGAGCATTCAAAGTGCTTTAATATGAATTATATATTTTTTGGCACAGGGAGATATTTCTTTCCCAACGACGATCCAGGTCAGAATTCAAATGACAGAGAACGACTATATGGGGTGAGGATAGATGGATGTTTGTCTGGGGATCATTGCAATATAAACAGTGCACACACCTCTTCAGATACATGTAGTCATTTAGATGACAATAATGGAACTGTATCTTGGTATATTGAATTAGACCCAAAAGACAGCACGTATTTTAAGGAAAGAATGATATCAGATCCAACAGTTACTGATCTTGATGTAACCTTTTTCTCTACCACTGAACCCACAACAGATGTATGTAGCTTTGGAGGCAGATCCCGGATGTGGCAGTTAAACTGTGCCACAGGTGAACCACTTGATAATCAAACATGTTCAGGATATGAGGCAGACCTATCTGGAGGGAAACTATTTTTGCAGTTATCTCAGGGAAACATTGAACAGATCACTCCAGGTACAGGACCTACCTCATCCTTTGGAGGCAACTCTCCAGGTCCAACTACCACATGGCGACCAGGGATAACCCCTGAATCTCCAACACCATTTGTAGCACCAAATTCATCACCCCAAGGAAAGATATTGTTATGGTTAGAAAAATAAAAAATGGTATGACCCTAATTGAATTAATAGTAGTATTAAGTATAATGGGGATAATATTCGCCATAGGCATACCAGCCTATACAAAATGGAAAACCAGATATGATTTAGAAAACGATATAAAGGAAATATATTCCATGGTAAACGATGCACGAATAAGGAGTTTTATGGAAAAAAGGGTATGTGGAATTGTATGGGGGACTTCTCCTTTTTCTAATATATCCCTTAAATGTGACACAAATAACGATGGAAATATAACTGATACTGGTGCTGAGATAATAAAGACCCTTTCCCTAAAAAATAAGTTTGTCTCTACCCTAACCTATGTAAAATTTTCAAATGGCATTGCCCAAAATTACTTAAATATACACCCACAAAATAACAATATTTTATCAAATGAAACATGTGTTAGTATTTCTATTACCCGGGTTAGAATAGGAGAATGGGATGGGACAAGTTGTAATTAACATTAAAGGAAACAAGGGATTTACCCTTGTTGAAATATTAGTGAGTATATTGTTACTTACAATAGTACTCCTTGGGGTCCTTCAATCCCTTGCAATATATACAAGACAAAACATAAACAACCTTATAAGGGATGAGGCAGTCAAGATTGGCCAAGAATGCGTGGAGAATTTGAGAAATGGAGTTGATTGTTCATCCAATATTACCAGACAATTTAGGGATATGTATATAAATTTTTCAATAACAGCCCCCAATGCTACCTCATTGAATAATGGGAACAACCAAATACAAGTATCTGTAACTTATTCCTATCCGCCAAATACAAATCATACATATACATTAAACAGTGTGGTGTATAAGCCATGAGACAAAAAGGTATCACCCTTATAGAACTTACAATAGTACTGGCTATACTGGGTATTATTCTAACTGCCATTTTACAGGTATATCTGACTATCCTTAAATCTTATAAAAGAGAAACAAGTATCTCTTATACCAATATTGAAAAATTGATTTCCTTAGAACTCATGAGAAAAGATATTGAAATGGCAGGTTTTGGTGTTCCTAAAAACATAGACCCTATAGGTTATAATGGCTCTCTCTTAACAATCAGATCTACAGTACTCTTTAAAAACGATTCTACTAAATGTTTTGGATATTCTGATTACAATGGCCTCAGGTTATTTTCATTAGACAGTGCTGACATCTCAAGCACAAACTGTTATAATACCAATTTTTGTTATTTAAAATTGGATACTGACTATACCCTTGAAGAAAATTGTACAGATATAACCTCCCTCCCAACCAATGGGACCTATTTATTGTTTGGAGTATTAGATTATAATAACTGCACTCTTTCTCAACCATATAATCAAATAGAATATTCCCTTTCCACTACTGGTCTTTTGTCAACATGTGCACCAAATACCTTTGAACTTGCTAGAGAAGAAGTCAAAGCCAATGGTATTACTGGAACAGCTCAACCAATCTTAGACTGCGTCAAAGAATTCAAAGTGGCATTTGGATTGGACACAAATGGAGACGGAAATATAAATAGTTGGAGTACTACTCTTCCCACAGGTCAAGTCAGGGATCAGGTAAGAGAAGTTAGGGTATTAATCTTATACCATGAAGGCAAAAGGGATATGAATTTTACGTATAACCAAGGTACGATTTATCTTAATGCCACATCCACACTACAACTTGCAAGCTTTACCCCTGTAGGAGATGAACTACATTATAGATGGAAATTAATTAGGTTTTCTGTAACCCCTATGAATCTTAGGAGGGCTTCAAGGTGAGTTTAAGTGGTCAAGATAAAGGGATTGCACTTGTAACTGCCCTGATACTTAGTCTAGTTGCCATAGTACTTATGGCAGCAATCATGGTATTAGTAGTTACAAATACCCAACATTCAGGTTCAGTAAAAAGATATACTTCTTGTTTAGAGGCCACAAAGGGAGGGATGGAGGACTTTATAGCCTCTATGAAAAATTCTACCTGGACCAATCCTGCAGATACTAACTGGATAACAGGCCATACCTGTAAATTAAAAAGAGACACCAGCGTGTGGTCTTCAGCATGTACATTTTGTTCAAATGGCACCCAGTGCACAGATGATTCCAGTCCCTCAGACATTATTAATTATGCTGATTGGCAAAAAAGTTATGGATCATACACAGTGTACGCAAAAATAATAGACTGTAAGGGATATGCAGACGGATTTTTGTATAATATAGAACTAGTTGGTGTTGGTGCTGGCAATGAAAAGGCCTGGATAGCCCTAGTATATCAACTGGCCCTTTAACAAAGAGATTTTGGACAAATCATATGACAAACCTTGATAAAAACACCATTATCCACCTCTTAAGAGGTTATAATCTTCTAAAAAAAGTCCTAAAATATCCAGAGATCAAAGATATTGTGGTAGATGTATTTTTAGAAGCCCTCCAAAAAGAAAAAGGGCTTGATGAACACTTTTTTGTTCAAATGGCAAAAGAGATTATTGAGGTAAATAAAAACCATTTTGATCAAAAGGACCTAGAACAGACCCTGATATTTATTTACTTTACCATTAGTTTTAAGGAAGATATATGGGAAGAATATATAAACCTTGCCAGAAAAAAATTGGCCTTTAAAGAACTAAGCAGAGTGGTAAATAAAGAAGGGGCTACTTATGGTCAAATAATGCGCTCTGTTAAAAAATTTTGTGAAATACCAGAAGGGGATATGTACCTCTCCCCAAGTGAAGTGGAAGGGATCAGGGTTGCCCTTATTAATTTTTTTATCTCAAATCAGCTCTCTTTTATAAGCATTGCAAAAGAACATATCACTGTAAGGGACGTTAATGACATCTTGGATAGGACATATAGAAGCAAGAGACGTCCAGGAAGGATTGGCGGAAAGGCTGCTGGCATGTATCTGGCCTATAGGATACTCAAACCTAGGTTTAAAAAAACAGATCCAATACTTGAAAAACATATTGAAATTCCAGAATCATATTTTTTTAATTCTGGAATATTTTCTGAATTTATTGATTACAATGAACTATATGAATTCCATTCTCAAAAATATAAAACCATAGATGAAATCCAAAAAGGATATGAAAAGATTGCCTTACTATTTAAAAATGCAAGATTCCCAGATGATATGCTTGAAATGTTCAGGGAATTTTTGAACAAAGTAGGTGAACATCCCTTAATCCTCCGCTCATCTAGCCTATTAGAGGACAACTTTGGTTATGCATTCTCTGGAAAATATGATTCTGTGTTTCTCGCAAACCAAGGAAATATAGAAAGCAGATTAGATGAATTCATCTGGGGCCTTAAAAAAGTCCATATGAGCACATATAGCCCTGCTGCTATTATCTATAGAAGGGACCATAACTTATTAGATTTTGATGAAAAGATGAGCGTACTTGCGCAAAAAGTGATTGGTAGAAGATTTGGCAAATATTTTTTGCCATTTGCTGCTGGGGTGGGCTTTTCTTACAGCACCTATTCCTGGTCCCCAAAAATAGACAAAAATCAAGGAATGATAAGACTGGTGTTTGGCCTAGGCACCAGGGCAGTTGACAGGGTTGGAGGTGACTATCCTAGGATGATCTTTCTGTCTCATCCAGGGCTTAGACCAGAGATCTCTGCCAGTGATATCATGAAATATTCTCAAAAATATGTAGATGTTATAGACCTTGAGCAAAGAAAATTTTTAACCATCCCATTATCTCAATTCTTAAAACAAGTAAAACATCCAGACATGTTTTATGCAATATCAATAGCACAAGGTGATCATCTAACTACTCCACTTTCCAGGATACAAAAAATAGATGTTAGCAACTCTTGTATCACCTTTGAAAATTTTATAAACAAAACAAAATTTATCCCTTTAATAAAAGAGGTCTTAAATAAATTAGAAAAGGCATATAAAAGACCTGTGGATGTAGAATTTGCATGGGACCAAGACAAGCTCTACATATTACAATGTAGATCCCTCTCTGTAACACAAGATCCTGGACACATAGAGATTCCAGACAACATATCAAAGGATGATATAATATTTACCACTCACAGGGTCTTAAACAATTGCAAGGTCCAGGGTTTAGAACTGGTCATATATGTTGATCCCAAGTCATATTCTCTGTTAAATAGCGTAGAAGATAAAATCAAACTAGGCAAAATCATTGGAAAACTAAACAGAGAGCTAGAAGATAAAAATTTTGCCCTTTTTGGTCCTGGGAGATGGGGCTCCAATGATATAAACTTAGGGGTCAAGGTAAACTACGAAGACATAAACCATGCAAAGGTCCTTGCAGAAGTTGCATTTGAGCAAAATGGATGCACACCAGAGGTCTCTTTTGGTACCCATTTTTTCAGTGATCTAGTAGAAGCAAACATCATACCAATTGCAATCTTTCCAAATGATTCTATTACTATCTTTAAAGAAGAATTTTTCTTGAAATCCAAAAACATACTCACAAAACTCATGCCTAAAGAAGAAAGATTTAAACATGTGATCCATGTAATAGATGTACCCAAGACTACAAATGGCAAAACTCTAAATATATACCAGGATAGCATACAACAATATGGTATTGGATTCTTAAAATAAAAAAATTAACTATCCTCTCCTTGCAAGGACGATACTTTTTCTTGTTCTTTCTTTTCAATCTTTTTCAATAAATTATCTGCTTCCCTAAAGTCAGGATTTATGTGTATTGCTTTTTTTAGATGAATAGTTGCCTTTTTTTTGTTATGAATACTTAAGTAAGCTATGGCAATATTATAATGAATCTTCTCATTCTCTGGTTCTTTTTTAAGGGCCTGGGAATAGGCAATAATTGCGTCATCTAAGTTTCCCTTTTTTCGAAGGGATACTGCAAGGTTATTTAAGGTCTCTACTGTGAGATATTCAAATAAGATATGTTTAAATTCCCTTAGTACTTCATCTACATATCCCTTTTCAAGATAAGCATTCCATATATCCTGAACTAATTGTTCATTTTTTGGATCTACCTTCAGGGCCATTAGGAAGAAATCCCTGGCCTTGGTTAGCTCTCCCTTTAATAGATGTGCATTCCCCATATTAAACAATATAAGAGAAGAATTTGGATTTATCTCATAGGCCTTTTTAAAGGCAAAAAGTGCAGAGTCGTAATCCTTTTTTTCAATTGAAATCTTTCCTTTAAGGAGCCATCCCTTTGGAAATAATGGATTTTCTCCTAGACCTATATCCACCAGAGACCCTGCCCTATCTATCTCCCCTTTTTCTAAACAAATCTTTGCCATTTCATACAATGCCCTGGCCCTTGTTTTGGGATATTTACGGATAAATTGTTTTAGTCTTTTGTCAGCCTCTTGAAATTTATCCTTTTTTATCAAATCCCCTATCTGTTCAATCAGCTTAGATAGCCTTACTTGAGTAGATTCCCCTTTTTCTATATTTTTCAATTTAGAAATAATCCCCTCTACAGTAATTGGCTTTAATAGATATTCTGTTACATCTTCGTCAGCAGCAAGTGCAATATCCCCTTTTTCCCCTTTGGAAGTGACCATTAAGACTGGAAGGTTTACAAACCTTTTATTTGTCCTCATCCACCTCAAGAGTTGGAAACCATCCATCCTTGGCATCTTCCAATCACTTATCACTAGTTGGATATCCCCTCTTCCTTCTAAAATCTCTTTTGCCTCTTCTCCATTTGATGCCTCTAAAAATTCCTTATATCCCAACACCCTCAATATATTTATCAAGGTCTCCCTTGCAGGCTGAATATCGTCCACTATTAATATAGGCTTGCTCTTGTCTAACATTTTGCATTTCCTTCACATACGTAACATGTGAAACAAAACCTACTCCCTGTATCTGGAGCATCCTCTACCCAAATCTTTCCTTTAAGTAGATTTACTATCCTCTTACATATAAAAAGCCCAATACCCGTTCCTTGGACTTCTTTATTTCTCTTGAGACGTTCAAATCTATTAAATATTAAACTCTTATGCTCATCAGGAATACCAGGACCTGTATCTTCTACACAGATCTTTGCAAATCTTTTGAACCTGTCCTCAAACCTCTTGGTTTTAAAAACCTCCCCATATATCTTAACTTGTCCCCCCTTAGGGGTATATTTGATTGCATTAGAAACCAAGTTCTGGAACAAGTGCACTAATAAATTATGATTCCCATATAATATAATGTCTTTATCACACAACAGTTTTATATCTATTGATTTTTCCTGTGCCAGGGGCATTAAATCTTCTAACACCTGATCTAACACCCCCCTAAAACTAGTTGGATTATATTCAATCTTTCCCTCCTGGAATTGATCTACTCTGGCTATTTGTAAAAATTCATTTATCATTTCAAGTAATTTTTGGGCACCATTTAGCGCAGTATCTACAATAGTCTCTTGTTGTTCTGTAAGCCCTCCTATATATTTTAATAGGTCAAGATTGGATATAATAGCAGACAAAGGACTTTTAAAATCATGAACTACCATCTCAACCAGTTCAGACCGCTCAGTATAGGTCATCATAAGTTCTTCCTTACTTATCCTAAGTTCCTCAGATATCCTCTTTAAATTCTCCTTTTCTTCCCTCAATTTATGGAACAAAATAGAATTTTCCAATAATGGAGATATAATAGATGCATAGTCCTTTGTAACTAAAAAATCCTGTTCAGTAAAAAATTTATTCTCTATCTGATCAGAAAAGGTAATTATACCTAAAACTCCCTCTTGTCCTTTTAAAGGAATACATATTAATGAAGGTGTAGAATAGTTCTTTGCATGAATACACTTTTTGAACCTCTTAGACCTTCTAACATCTTTAAAGTAAACAGGCTCACAAGTAGTCACCACATAACCTGATATAGTATCAGGATCAACCTTTATCTTTTTATTCAAAATCTTTTTATTAGTAGATGCAACTACATCTAAGACATTCCTTTTTTTGTCAAGTAACATAATAGAACCTTTTCCTGCCTTTATCTTTTCCAAAATAAGACTCAGGCTCTTATGCATCTTTTCCTGCAAATCTATATCTAAAGCAGTAACAGTTCTTATAACAGAATACAAAAATTCTAACTCTTCCTTAAATCTCTGTTCCATTTTTTCTGGTTACCTATATTAATTTTTTTAAAGATATACTAAACAATTTGTGCACTCAAGAGAAAAATAAATAAAAGTTTATAAATATCAAAATGTAAGACCAGTTGACTGAGCTTATTAAGACTTTACATGCTCCTCTTTATTATATATTTATATCTCCTTCTATTGGCCAAGTATTTTAAAGTATAGCAAAAATCACATACTAGGAGAAATATATGGACACCCAAAAAATAGGTAACAGGATAAGAAAGTTCAGGGAATTAAAGGAAGTTTCAATACAAGATCTCTCATCTAGGACAGGATTAGACGTAGACCTACTTAAAGACATTGAGCAAGACAGGGTCTATCCTGCCCTTGGAATATTGTTAAAGATATCCAGGGCCCTTGGCACTAGATTGGGAACATTTATTGATGATCAAATTAGTGAAGACCCTGTGATAATTACAAAGGAAAACAGGAGTTGCGAGACCAGCTCTTACAGGGGCAAAGAAAACCTTGCCTTAAAATTCTATTCCCTTGGCAGGGGAAAGACAGATAGGCATATGGAGCCATTTTTTATAGAAATATTTCCAGAAAGCAAAGAATTAGACTTTTCCAGTCATGAAGGCGAAGAATTTATAGTTGTATTATCAGGACAAATCCAGGTTACTTATGGAAACAAGACCTATTTACTGACTCAAGGAGATAGTATTTATTATAATTCCACAGTACCACATAAGGTTTGTAGTGCAACCAATGAGGTGGCAAAGATCTATGCAGTACTCTATATGCCATAATATCTTAAGGCCAAAAACTATTAAACTGCCAAGGAGTATATATGGAGCATAATGGTGTGTTTTTACAGGAAATCACATTGGGAAAACTATTAGACAACACTGTTTCTAAATACGGGGACAATGAGGCCATTGTTTATGTGGACAGGGATTTAAGGCTAACCTACAGAGAATTTTCTAGGTTAGTGGATAAACTGGCAAAGGGTTTAATGGCCTTAGGGGTTGAAAAAGGGGAAAAGGTGGCAATATGGGCGCCAAATGTCCCCTATTGGATAGCCCTTCAATTTGCAACTGCAAAGATAGGGGCAATATTGCTCACTGTAAACACCCATTACAAGAGTTCAGAACTGGAGTATCTACTTAGCCAGTCTGAAGCAGAAAATTTATTTTTAGTGGAATCATACAGGGATTCAGACTATCTTTCCATGGTTTACGAACTCATACCTGAACTCAAGGATGGGCCCAGGGAATATTTTAAAAGTAAAAAATTTCCTAATTTAAAAAGGGTATTTTATTTAGGCCATGAAAAATACAAGGGTCTATATTCAATCCCTGAATTAATTGGAATGGGTAGGATGGTGTCTATAGATGATTATAAAAAAAGACAAGACTCTATCTCTCCCCATGACGTGGTAAACATGCAATATACATCAGGCACCACGGGATTTCCAAAGGGAGTGATGTTGACCCATTACAATATACTGAACAATGGATTCTGGGTTGGAGAAAATATGAAGCTCACCCCAAAAGACAAGATTTGTCTTCCAGTACCCCTTTTCCATTGTTTTGGATGTGTGCTTGGGGTACTTGCAGCAGTATCCCATGGCTCTACTCTAGTAGTTTTAGAAGAGTTTAACCCCCTACTTGTCATGAGCTCTGTTCAAGCAGAAAGATGCACAGCCCTATATGGTGTACCAACCATGTTTATTGCAATACTAGAACATTCTATGTTCTCAAAATTTGACTACTCTTCTCTAAGGACTGGAATCATGGCAGGGTCTCCATGTCCAGTAAGGGTAATGAGACAGGTTATGGATAAAATGAATATGAAGGAAATAACTATTTGTTATGGACTAACAGAGGCTTCACCTGTTATGACTCAGACCAGGACCAATGATAGGATTGAAAAAAGAGTGGAAACAGTTGGAAAACCACTGCCTGGTATTGAAATAAAACTCGTTGACCCCAAGACAGGAAAACAAGTCCCAGTAGGTGTGCAGGGAGAGGTATGCTGTAGGGGCTATAATGTGATGAAGGGATATTACAAGATGGAAGAAGCCACAAAAGAAGCCATAGACAATGATGGTTTCTTACACTCTGGAGATTTAGGCGTCATGGACGAGGATGGATATTTGAGCATAACTGGAAGATTAAAAGACATGATCATAAGGGGAGGAGAGAATATATATCCCAGAGAAATTGAAGAATTTTTATATCAAATGAAAGGGATCTACGACGTCCAAGTAGTTGGAGTGCCTAGCAAAAAATATGGAGAAGAAGTTGGGGCATTTATTATTTTAAAGCAAGGATATAATTATACCCCAGAAGATATAAAAGAATTTTGTAGGGGGAAACTTGCAAGATACAAGATCCCGAAGTATATTGCATTTGTTAAGGAATATGATATGACTGCCAGTGGGAAGGTCCAAAAATTCAAGTTAAGGGAAAAGGCAGCAGAAATCTTTGACATCAACTAATAAAAAAGGGGATTAATCATGCCAAAGCTTGCAGTAAATGTAGACCACATAGCAACCATTAGACAGGCCAGGCTTGCAAAAGAACCTGATCCTGTTCATGCAGCTTTTTTGGCTGAGATGGCTGGAGCCAGTGGGATAATAGTACACTTAAGGGAAGACAGAAGACACATCCAGGATAGGGACGTAGGGCTCCTAAAACAAACTGTAAAAAGAGCGCTCCACCTTGAAATGGCAGCAACTCAGGAGATGCAACAAATCGCATTAGAAATAAAACCATATATGATATGTCTAGTTCCAGAAAAACGCCAAGAACTCACAACAGAAGGAGGACTTGACGTGGCCTCCAGGATAGAGGAATTAAAGGAATATCTAAAACCCATCAAAGACTCTGGTATCAAGACCTCACTTTTTATTGATGCTGAAGAAAAACAGATAGAGGCCGCCCAAAAAGTGGGCTCAGAATATATCGAGATACACACAGGCCATTATGCAGATGCAGAAGATGAAGTACAAAGAAGGACTGAGCTTAAAAAGATATTAAAAGGGATAAAGGTTGCTCAGGACTTTATGTTAAAGGTAAATCTTGGACATGGTCTGGATTATGAAAACATATGGGCATTTTCCAGTATACCAGGGATAAATGAATATTCCATTGGACATAGCATTGTTGCCAGGGCATCTTTAATTGGCATGGAAAGGGCAGTTAGGGAAATGCTTGAAATTATAAGGACATTTGCAGACTAAATCATGATATATGGAATTGGCATTGACCTAGTAGAAATCAACAGGATTGAAAGGATATATAAGAAATGGGGGGATAGATTTACAAATAAGATCCTGACCCCCAGAGAAAAGGATTCTATTACTGGAACAATTTCAAGGTATTTGGCATCTAGATTTGCTGCAAAAGAGGCATTTGTCAAGGCACTTGGAACAGGTTTTTCCGAGAGTATTGGTCTTAAGGACATTGAAATAATATCTGAACCAAACAATCCCCCAAATATAAAATTATATGGAAGGCCCCTTGAAATTCAAAAACAAAAGAGATTAAAAAAAATTTTTTTATCTATTTCCCATGAAAAAAATATTGCTGCTGCCATGGTAATAATAGAGGTCTAAAGACCCTAACCCCCAAAATCAAAGGAGGAACTTTGTATGTATATGCCCTTACCAACCCCAAGGGAAATGGGTGAATGGGACAGGATGACCATTGAAGAATTTGGGATCATGGGAGAGATATTAATGGAAAATGCCTCATGGCAATGTGTATATGCTTTAATCCACAAATTTGGCCCTTTAAAAGGGGAAAAAATAGCAATATTATCTGGGCCAGGTAATAATGGGGGCGATGGTTTTGCAGTTGCAAGGCACTTAAATGACATGGGCGCTGATGTAATTATATTTTATAAAAAAGGGCTTGAGAATTATAAAAAAGATGCAGCATATCATGTGTCCCTTACACTTAAGGCAGGAATAGATGCTAAAAAGATAAGTGAGGTAGAATTAGATTTAAGGGGATATGATATAATAATCGATGGATTACTTGGAACTGGGTTTTCTGGGAACCTTAGAGAGGACTATCTCAAACTAGTAGAGACTATCAATGCAACAAAGGACAATTCCTATATACTGGCAATAGACATTCCATCTGGATTAAATGGATTAACAGGTAAACCTTGTCCAGTTGCAGTTATAGCAGATTGTACTGTTACATTTGAAGAGGCAAAGACAGGGCTGTTTCTACCTGAAGCAAAAAAATATGTAGGGGATCTCGTTATAGGAAAAATTGGAATTCCCTCATTTATAAAAAAAGAGCATCCCCCTTCTTTTTATGGAATAACAAAGGATATCTTAAATAGTATTCCCCAAATATCCAATATAGACCATAAATCCAAGGCAGGCCATGTACTTATAATTGGTGGAGGCAAGGGGCTTGTAGGCGCCACTACATTGAGTGCACTTTCTGCCTTAAAGGCTGGGGCAGGCCTTGTCACTGTTGCCATTCCTTATGAATCTAGCCTTAGCGTTAAATTAAACTGGCCTGAAATAATGACTATTCCCCTAGGCGAAAGAGGTGATTTTGACTTCAGAGAAGAGCATTACCTTGAGATAAAAAAAGAACTCTCCCGGTTCCATTCAGTGGTAATCGGGCCTGGAATGGGAAGGGGAGATGGTGCTAGGGAATTTTTAAGAAGATATCTAGCCAATGATCATCCCAAGACAATTATAGATGCAGATGCACTCTATAATCTATCAAAACTAGATAAAATAAACCTGGCCCAAGATACAATACTTACGCCTCATCCTGGAGAAATGGGATATCTGCTGGGTCAGTCAAATTCCCGTGTCCAAGAAAATAGATTTGATTCCATAAAACAGGCTGTGGAAAAATTTGGATGTGTTGTTATATTAAAAGGTGCTGGCACACTTATAATGGGTGTAAATACAAAAATATATGTGTCCAATATTGCATGTAAAAATCTGGCAATTGGTGGTTCTGGAGACGTACTAAGTGGAATAATTGGAACATTGAGGGCAAGGAACATGGGGGCTATGGATGCAAGCTGTGCAGGGGTTATGTGGCACGCTATGGCAGGGGAATATTTAGAAAAAAAATTCCCAAATAGGGGAAACCTTGCCCAAGACATTGCATATGCCCTCCCTGAGGTAATCTCAAGATGTGTCTAAGTATAGAAATATCTGACCTCTTGGACCTTAAAAGGGTCACAACCATATTGCGTGATCTGAGTCTAAAAAATAAGATTAGGAAATTTTTTTTAAAAGGGGAACTTGGTGCAGGAAAAACTACCTTTGTAAGGTTGTTTGTAGAAGGACTTCCAGGGGGTGTTAATTCAGAAGTGAGCAGTCCAAGTTTTAATCTATACAATATCTATCCTACTATGCCTGAGGTAGTACATATTGACTTATATAGGTGCTTGGATTTAGAAGAAGAAATCTTAGAATATTTATTAAGAGAAGACATCATAATATTTGTTGAGTGGTGTGATAAATTGCCGTTTATATACTGGCCTGAGGAACATATATTAATTGATTTTAATATATTAGACAGCAAAAGGATTTTAAAATTCAAAGCAAGGGGACGGAAATACAGAATGTTTATAAAAGAACTAGACAAAAAACCCAAGGAGCAGGACCTACTATGAAGATAATTGTACAAAAATTTGGTGGGACCTCTGTTGCAGGCCTAAACAGGATGAAACAAGTAAAGGCCAAGGTAGAAAAAAAATTAAAAAAAGGATATAAGGTAATAGTCGTGCTATCTGCAATGGCAGGGGAAACAGATAGACTGATTTCTCTTGCCTCGGATTTTTCAAAAAACCCAGATCCCTGTGAAATGGACGTACTACTAACCACAGGAGAGCAGGTATCTGTTGCACTATTTTCCATGTTACTCAAGGATGAAGGTATAAATGCACGCTCTCTTCTAGGATTCCAAATCCCTATCCATACTGATAGATCATATGGAAAGGCCAGGATACTGGAGATTGACGATGAAAAACTAAAAAAATTATTAGAAAGATATGACGTGCTGGTAGTTGCTGGGTTCCAAGGATGTGATTTTCAGCATAATCTAACCACCCTGGGCAGGGGAGGCTCTGATACTTCTGCAGTGGCCTTAGCTGCAGCATTAAAGGCAGAAGTATGTGAAATATATACAGATGTGGATGGGGTATATACTACTGATCCAAATGTGTGTTCAAAGGCCAGAAAGATACCCAAGATAGCCTATGATGAGATGCTAGAAATGGCATCAATGGGAGCCAAGGTATTACAAATAAGATCTGTTGAGTTTGCAAAAAAATATAACGTGCCTGTGCATGTAAGGTCCACGTTTAAAGATGAGCCAGGCACCTTAGTTGTAAAGGAGGACGAGGTTATGGAATCGGTAATGGTATCGGGCATTGCATATGACAAAGACCAGGCTAGGATAACCTTAGTAGACGTATTTGATGAACCAGGGGTTGCAGCACGTATATTTGAGCCCTTAGCTGCACACAATATTGTTGTAGATATGATAGTTCAAAATCCCAGCCATGAGGGCAGGACTGATATTACTTTTACAGTCAGTAGAAAGGAAATGGATACAGCAATAGAAATAATAGAGCGAGTTAAGGGAGAGATCGGGGCTAGAGATGTATTTTACGACCCACAAGTATCCAAGGTCTCTGTAATTGGAGTTGGTATGAGAAACCATTCTGGGGTGGCAGCCATTGCATTTAAGGCCCTGAAATCTGAAAATATTAATATACTTATGATAAGCACATCTGAGATCAAGATCTCCTGTTTAATAGAGGAAAAATACACAGAACTGGCAGTGAGGACATTGCACGAGGCATTTGGTCTGGACAAAGAACCTAAGATGGAGCAATAAACCATGAAACAAAAAGTCTATATCTATGATACCACCTTAAGAGATGGGGCCCAGGCAGAAGAGGTGAACTTTTCCACAGAAGACAAGGTCAGGATCGCTAAAAAATTAGACGCATTAGGACTTGATTATATTGAAGGGGGATGGCCATCATCTAATCCCACAGATGAGGATTTTTTTAAAGAAATAAAGAATTATGAATTCAAACATGCCAAAATAGCAGCCTTTGGTAGTACTCATCATCCAAAACTCACGCCAGATACCGATGAGTCATTCAAAAAGGTCTTAAAGGCATCAACAGATGTGATTACCCTAGTTGGGAAGTCCTGGGACATACATGTTAAAGATGCCCTTAAGACCACATTAGATAGAAACCTAGAGATAATCTATGATTCTATAAAGGTCTCAAAAGAACAGGCCAAAGAAGTCCTATTTGACGCAGAACATTTCTTTGATGGGTTTAAGGAAAACAAGGAATATGCACTCTCATGTATTAAAAAGGCATGGGAAGCTGGTGCTGACTGTATTGTACTCTGTGATACCAATGGAGGCTGTCTTACCTGGGAAATTAAAGACATTATTAGCCACGTACAAACACACATACCAGGGATAAATCTAGGCATACATGTGCACAATGATGCTGAACTAGCTGTGGCAAATTCCCTAATGGCGGTTAACCTTGGTATAAGACATGTGCAGGGCACTATCAATGGATATGGAGAAAGGTGTGGAAATGCCAATCTATGTTCTATTATTCCATCCATTGAACTAAAGATGGGACTAAGTTGTCTTCCAAAAGGGAACCTAAAAAATATAACCTCTACTGCCAGATATGTTGCTGAAATAGCTAACTTATCACCATTTAAAAGGCAACCATATGTGGGAGAATCTGCATTTGCCCACAAGGGCGGTATCCATGTAAGCGCTATCCTCACTAATTCCAGGACATATGAACACATACCCCCTGAAGAAGTGGGGAACAGGCAAAGGGTACTCTTATCTGACCTCTCTGGAAAGAGCAACATTATCTTTAAGGCCAAACAATTTGGGATAAACTTAAGCAAACAAGACCCTGTAGTGCTTGAGATACTGGAGCAGGTAAAAAACATGGAGAGGATAGGATATGAGTTTTCTGTTGCAGAGGCATCCTTTGAATTGCTTCTGTATAGGGCCCTTGGCAAGGTACGAAAATATTATGAACTAATAGGGTTTAGGATATTAGATGCCATACAAAAGGACATTTCAGAGCCTATTACTGAGGCCACTGTAATGATAAAGGTAGGTGGGAACATATCCCACACTGCCTCTACAGGGAAAGGACCAGTAAATGCCCTGGACAATGCCTTGAGAAAAGGGCTTGAGACCTTTTATCCAAATCTAAAGAACATGAAATTAATGGACTTTAAGGTAAGGGTACTTACCCCAAAAGACCCTGAATTCGCAGGCACTGCCTCTATGGTTAGGGTCTTTATTGAATCTGGAGATCAAAAAGACAGGTGGATCACAGTTGGAGTCTCATACAATATAATAGAGGCTAGTTGGAAGGCCCTGGAGGATTCTGTTATATACAAACTCGTCAAGGATGATAGGGAAAACAACCTGACAGGTTAGATATCATGAACACCATAACATACATATATCATAGCTGTTTTGTGATAGACACCCAGGGGAGGTGCATTGTTTTTGACATACCCTCAAATGCACACCTCCCCTTAGATGCCCAAAATAGATTATGTAAATGTATATCTTCCAAAAAATTGGATATATTTTTTTCCCATGGCCATGAAGACCATTTTGATCCTCATATAATAGATAATATAAAACAGATTTCTGATTCTTATTCTTTATTTATATCATATGATATTTACAATGCATATCCATATAAATTTTCCGAACATACCCATGTACTTGAGCCAGAAGAAGAATATGAGATAAGGGATATGAAAATCAAGACCTTTGAGAGTAATGATGAAGGTAATGCATATTTGATTAATTTGAATGGGATAAAGATTTATTTTGGAGGGGATCTAGCTGAATGGGTATGGCCTGGTATGAAAGAAAATGAAATAAAGTTTACTATTAATTATTTTGAAGAGATCTTAGATGAATTAAGGGATGAAGATATATTTATTGGATTTTCTAATATGGATCCAAGGCTTAAAAACTTTGGTGGTGGAATAAAATTCTTAAAAAAAGTACGTCCAACCTATTTTGTGCCAATGCACACCTTTGGACAATATAAACACCTAAACAAATTGATCCCAGTAAGAGATGAAACCAGGACTAATATCTTTATTTATTCTAAAATTGGAGATAAACTTAAAATAGAGATATAATGAGCTCATTAAGCAATTCTTATACTGATTTTAGGTACCTAGGGAATAGCTTTAGTTCCCATTTTATGGCCATTAAAAATATACAGGACATAATCCGGGAAAGACCAGAGGACATAAATATATCCCTTATAAATCTAGTTGAAAGAATATTAAAATACCCAGGACACGAGAAACAAAAACTAGCTGTTATCTTATACAGGGAAGCAGCACTACTATTGAGTGAAATAGCCACAAAGACAAATAATAACTCTTTTAAAAAAAACTGTTTTAATATTTTAAAAAAGTTTTCATTAAACATCTTAAATCGCTCTTCCCTTTCCTCATCCCTTGCACTCGGTACACTCCCCCTTGATCTGCCAAATGTAAAATTGGAAAGAGATATAGTCCTTGATAGACAATATCCCATAGAACTTACCACAATAATTGAGGCTTTAAACATAATCCCCAATAAAAATATAAAGATGGGGAGGTCTATCTTATGGCATACTAAAGACAAAAATAGACTTGTTGTATTTAAGTTTGCAAAGGGGAGGGGAGATATTAAAAACCTTTTAAAAGAAGTAAGATGGATCAATTATTTGAGCTCTAATGGGTGGTCAAGACATTTCTTAGTACCAGAATTATTTGATCTCAAGGGGAATTTCCTATTTTCATCAAAAGAATACAATAATCCTTTTATCTGCCTAATTGTGTCCAAGGACTATTTTATATATCCCAATGGACTTGGGCTTAAACCAAAGATAAGTAGTTTAGAATTTTTAGATATTATATCAAAAAATAGCAAAATACTTGGTATGCTCTCTGCCAATGGGATATTTCATACAGCCATCATCCCTTTATTTCACAATAGGGTCCAAAGGAGTAGGAGGGACGATGGAGGACTATATCTTTGGGAAAGGGGTGGTAGGTTAGATAGATGGCTTAGCTCGTCTCTGTTTCCAAATATAGGAAGGTCTGGAATCAGGGACTTTGAGCACTTAAGTGGATTTAATAATGAGAGCAGGAGGTGGATATTTAGAGAAATAGGCAATCAGATACTTAGCCTTCTGCTTATTGTGGGAAGTTATTTCAGGATGAAGGAGCCTAAAACTATAGGCAGGGACCATGATGGAAATCCAATTGATGTAAGGCATCTATTTGACAAGGAACTAATTAAAAAGGCAATATATTGTATTATAAAAGGGTATTACCTGGGCTTTATAGGGGATAAGTTAGAGGAGTTAGAGTTTAGACATATAGATATCCTTGTTCGCAGGATGATAGAAGAAATGGGAGTGGATAATTATATGGAGGAGACACTTAGGGTAGCTGACCAGGAGATAATGAGTAAACAAGAATTTGAGAAATTTTTATTGAAACACGGATATACCAAAGAACACGTCCAAATGGTTAAAAAAGGAAAATCAGACATCACCTTAATTACAGGGCCCCACCTTGGAGAATTTAATAATAGGATCTCCATACCAGAACTCATTGATTTTACAGGGAGTATGTCAGGTCTTTTAATTTCTTCAAAATATTTAAAACAGAACTTAAACAAATGATAAAGATATTTCATACAGCAGATATCCACATTGGGGCCAGGACAAAACACTTAGGAGACAGGCTCTTTGACATACAGAGAAATTTTTTAAAAAAATTGTGCACAGAGGCAGATAAAGAAAAAGCAGACTTTATTGTCATATGTGGAGACCTGTTTGACTCAAATTTTGTACCTAGCTCAATATGTTCTCAGGTATTTGAAATTATATTATCAACAAATATCCCAAGTATAATAATCCCTGGTGGAGGCAGTAGGGAAATAAAAGAAATAACAGGACACGATGCATATTCAGATGACTCTATTTACAAGAGACCAGAACTACAAAGATTTTTTAAACACACCAATATAAAACTACTCACCCCAGATAAGGATACTACTATTATATCTCACACAGCCTTTTATGCATCTTTTTTTGACATACCAAACAAAGAAAAAATAAAAAACGCAAAATACCATATTGCACTAATCCACGGCGCATTTAGTGAAAACCCTGTAGGAGATGAATTACCAATTTCTAAATTAAATAATTTATATTTTGATTTCATATGCCTTGGTCATTATCATTCATTTAAAAAATTCAAAAACGCTGCATATCCTGGGTGTTTAGTGCAGTTTGAATTTTTAAAAAACAAGAAGGCAGCAAGTGGTTATGCAAAAATTTTTATAGATAATAACGTTGACATACAATACAGACAGTTTAAAAACGCACCTAGATTTTATAAATTGGAAGTAATATCTTATGATGATATAGAAAAAATAAAAGATGACCTTGACAAGGACTGTTTTATACAGATTACAGGATATTCAAAAGAATTTATAGGATATATAGAAGAACTATCAAAACATAAAAATATAATCATATCAGACACTGCAATAATATATGAAAGAAA
The DNA here is from genome assembly GCA_027013815.1 of Desulfohalobiaceae bacterium. GTDB lineage: Bacteria > Desulfobacterota > Desulfovibrionia > Desulfovibrionales > Desulfothermaceae > Desulfothermus. The sequence goes on from JALWFY010000184.1 coordinate 27,744, forward strand.
TGGCATATATGGAATAATAGAAGATAGCCTAGATGAAATTTTAAATGATTTAAAAATAAAGGATGAAGACCTATTAGAAGAAATTAAACAATTTATATTAAGGAATATACGTGGCAATATCACAAAACCGACTATTGAAAATTATCTTATAGACAAATTCTTATCATGATAAAAATAAAAAAAATACACCTCATAAATTATCTAGCACATAAAGATAATACTTTTGAATTTGACTCCCCTTTTTTTGAATTATGTATGCCAAATGAATTTGGTAAGACCACCCTGCTTAACGCCATTGTAGACTGTTTTTCTCTTAATCCTGAAGCCTTATCAAACAAATCAACAAAATATATCTCTAAAGAACCTGTAATTGAATTGGGTTTTACCTTAAGAGATATTTATTTTGATTTGATTTTAAATGCTCAAGACCATACAGTTATTTTAAAGGGTGAGGATGGGACATATCTTGGCACACAAGAAAAAATAAAAAATTTTTTCAAAAAAAATGGATTCTTATATTTTCCTTTTGTAGTTAAACACCTTTTGTATTTAAGGGAAAGAGACCTGTCCATTGATGCCAAATCTTCAGAGTTTAGACGTTTTACAAAGGATATATTAAATGTTGAAAAGATAAATAAAATGATAGTTGCCATTGATAAAATAATATTAAAGGATAAAGGATTTAAGTCAGGCAAATTCTCTGACCTATACAAGGATACTACCAATAAATTAATCGAGACCAAGGATGATATAACGTATCTTGAAAGAGAATTGTCTAACTTCCTTAAGAATAAATCTAAATTTGAATTACTAAGCAAAAAATCAAGAGATATAAAAACACAAATAAACAAAATAAAAATCAAAAAAAATATACTTAATACATTAATTAAATTAAAACAAAAGGAATCTATTGAAAAATCTATTCATGATTTAAAATTAAAGAAAAAAAATGTAGAACATGAACTATTAAAAATACAAAAGCAGAAAAACAATGTATCGCAACATAAATCGATTAATGAGAAAGAATTAAATAATTTAAAATTACTCAGTTCTCAAATACAGAAATTGGAGGAACATGTTGAAAACAAAAAACAAATAGAAGAAACTATAAATAAACTAAATATAGATATATTAAAAATTCAAGATCAAATAAAAGAGATATCTAATCATATAAATGCACATTTAAGAAACCTTGACAAGATCAAGGGGGAACAAAAGGTATTAGAAGGGACCATTACAAATATCCATATAAAAGAGAACCAGTTAGAACTCCTATATAAACAAATGGATGTTCTCAAAAATCAAATTCAAAAGGCAGAATCCTTAAACAAAGAACTAAACCAAAAAAAGGCAGGGCTTAAAAAATATGAAAAATACCACTCAAATGTGTTGAGGGATATCTTAAAAAACTGGAAGGTGTATCTAGGGCTTAAGACCAATGCACAAGGTGTATTTAAGGTATCACAGGGTAGAGTCAAGGCAAATCACCAAGAACTTTCCACAGGAGATAGCTTGTCTTTTAAGGGAGAGCTTGAAATATCCTCTGGTTCTTTCTCAGGTGTAATATATACTGTACAGGAACTCTCTAATTTAAGGGATAAGATCCAGCCTTATATACAAGAATTCATAAAACCAGATAAATTAGAAGATGTAATAAACAGATTAGATAACGTAAACAAATTAATACAAGATTTAAAAAATCTTGATTTAGGAAAACTGTCAAATGAATACAACAAAATAAATAATGAGATACAAAAAATAAAAAAACAGATTAAGGACAAACCAAAATTAATCACATCAAAAAAACAATTAGATGAAAAACAAAACAAGTTAGATATGGAACTCACTCAAAAAAAGGAATACTTGTCAGAGATAAAACAAAAATTCTCTGCAAAAAAAGCAAAACTGGAGTTATTAAAACACCAGCTCTCAAAATTAAATATAGATGAAATCAAAAAAAATATAGAAAAGATAAAATTAGATATTAATATATCCACTGACCAAATAGGTTCAATAACAGAGATTGAAGAACAGATCCACGCAAAAGACCACACAATAAAAGAACTAAATAAGACCCTAGAGGGACTCATTGAAATACAAGCAGAGAGCAAGGAAAAATTAAAATCTATTTTAAAAGATATTGCTAAACAACAAGATATCCTAAGCCAGATAGGCAGTTTAGACGATGAATTAAACAATCTCCCATATGGTGAAGTCATAAAATTTCAAGACAAGACCATTGAGGAATTGTCCTCAATTAAACAAGGACTAGATGAAGAATTAGAAGATAAACTAAAAGAAAATGAACTTCTGTCTGTTAATCTAGCTGAGTTAAAGGGTATTTTAAGCCATGTGCCCAGTGAACAGACCCTTGAAGAAAAAAGAAAGGAAATTATGGAATTACAAGATAGGTTACACAGTCTAAATAAAATAGAGGAGGTTTTAAGGGGATCAGTTACTGTACTAACCAGGCTACGAGAAAACATAGAAAAAAAATATTTAAACAATATTTCAAAAAAAACATCTGAATATTTTTCAAGACTCACCAACAACAAATACTTGTGTGCAAATTACAATGACAATACTATTTATCTGACAAAAGAACATTTTTCAGAGCGCTGGAGTGTAGTGGATTCTAAAGGAACACATTATAATTTCATAGAACTATCTGATGGTGCAAGGACGCAGCTCTTGCTTTCAATCAGACTAGCCCTTATTTCCTCATTCTTGGGAGACAATTGTGCATTTTTATTATTAGATGAACCCTTTGCCTATTTTGATGAACAAAGGGAAGAAAATGCACGTAAGATCTTAAATTTTATGAGTAAAATAGGATGGCAGATAATCATGGTATCTGCACGAACACCAAAAAACTAAAGAGGGCCAAATTCAGTATGTCACTAAGATCTCTTTGAGGCAGTGGCCAATGTCATTACCTCATTTGGATCTAAAATCAAGATAACTCTTCCGTCTCCAAGTATTGTGGCACCTGCAAACCCATGGATGTCCCCAAGATAGTCGCCCATAGACTTGATTACTATCTCCTGTCTATGAAGGAGGGTATCTACAATCAGTCCAAGTTTTCTATCATTTACTGATATAATAACCAGGGGTAATATCTCCCTGTCCTTTTTACTATTAACTGATCCAAGTATGTCCCCTAACTCAACTAATCCAATCACTTCACCCCTAAGCGTAGTAGTCTTACGTTTGTTTACCTCATATATCTTTGAAGCAGGTATCTTGGTTGTCTCAGATACTGCATCCAAAGGAAGTGCATAGGTCTGAGTCCCTACTTCAATTAAAAGGGCCTCGATTATTGCCAAAGTAAGAGGCAGGGACAAGGTAAATTTAGTCCCCTTTCCAACCTCACTGTTTACAAATACATTTCCATTTAAATTCTTTATATTATTCTTCACAACATCCATGCCAACGCCACGTCCTGACACATCTGTTACCTTTTCTGCTGTGGAAAAACCAGGGGCAAAAATCAAATCAATGGCCTCCCTCTTGTCCATCTTTTCCGCTTCTTCAGGGGTTATAATACCCTTCTCAATGGCCTTTTGTTTGATTTTCTCAGGATCAATGCCCTTTCCATCATCTTCTACTTCTATGACCACAGAATTACCTTCATGAAAGGCCCTGAGCCAGACCTTGCCCACTTCAGGTTTTCCAGCCTGTTTCCTCTCCTCTGGGGTCTCTTGACCATGATCCACTGCATTTCTTATTAAGTGTAAAATAGGATCTCCAATCAACTCCACTACACTTTTGTCTAGTTCTGTCTCCTCACCTTCAATAATCAAGTCGATCTTTTTACCACTCTTCCTACTCAAGTCCCTGACCAATCTTGGGAACCTAGAAAATACTGTTTTTACCGGGACCATCCTTACCTGCATTATTGTATCCTGAAGGTCATCGGATATCCTACCTAAAGCATCTGTGGTCTCATAAAAATACTGTATCATCTCATTCAAATCTCTCTGGTCTTCAAGCTGCTTTGTGAGCATGACAAACCTATTTCTATTAATAATGAGCTCTCCAATGAGATTCATCAAATGGTCCAATTTTTCATGATCAACCCTGATAGTAGAAGAGGATTTAAATTTTTGAGCCGGTTTACCCTTTTTGTTTTCCTGTTTCACCTTTTTATCAGGTATTACCTTTTTCTTTCCCCCTGTAGCCTGTTCATCTGGTGCCTTGTCAGCCTTTTTTTCCTGCACCTCATCTTTTTTGACCTCTTGCTTCTCCGTAGCTTTTTCCTCTTCTGGTTCAGGCCCCCCTTTTGCTGTACCCTCTAATTTTTCTATTTCTTTAAAAATCATCTCTTCTAATATTTCAGATTCCTGTTCCAAGATAGATAAAAGTGTGTCAAATCCAGCATCCATCCCTCTACCCTGATCAACTAATACAGCAGTCCTATCAGCATATTGGGCTACCTCTTTGAGTTCCATATATTCACATGCATTTTTTAAGGAAATAAAGGCCCTGTATAGTCCATCTATGTATTCTTTATTATCAGGATCTTTTTCAAGGGTAGAAAGGGCCAGTTTTATATTTTCAAATTGTTGCCTAACGGTCTCTTTAAATACTAGAAGGTCGTCATCATCCACCGTATCATTTATATTTTGCGTATCAATATTTGCTTTTTCCTCCTCTTTTTTCTCTTCATTTTCTATCTTTTCCCCAGTTAATCTGGCTAACACTTGTTCTAGTTCCAAAGAGAGTCCCTTTAAGTCTGGAGGGTTGACCATGCCTGTGTTGGGATCTATTGCCTCCACCATCTCTTCTAATAAATCTATTGTCTTAAGTAGTAGGTCTAACACATCTGGTGGAATATTCTTTTTATTCTGTCTAAAATAATTTAGTAAGCTCTCGGCCTTGTGAGTGAGATCATAAAATTCCTTATAACCTATGAGACCGCTATTTCCCTTTAAGTTATGGAAATATCTAAATATATCTTGAATTATTTCTTCACTTTTATCTGGTTCCTTTTCAACCTTTACCAATAATTTATTTAAATTCTCAACATTGTCCTCTACCTCTTCTAAAAAATCAGACAGGTGTTCAGGGCTATTCATGGTAAGGAGATAGCCATTTTCTGAGGTCCCATTCTCCTCTTTTGATTCTCTGCCTTTTCCTCCTCCAGCAAGCAACTCATCAATAGTTTCTATAATACTATCAATTTGAACATCACCTTCCTCACCTGTTTCCTCCAAGTTATCTAACATCTGTCTCAAGGCATCTGTTGCCTCTAAGATAACATCCATTATTTCTGGTGTATTGACAATATTTCCCTTCCTCATCTCATCTAGAATATTCTCTGCCTTATGAGCCAATTTATTCATCTTATCTAGGTGTAGAAAACCTGATGCACCTTTTAATGAATGCATTGGCCTGAAGATCTCATCTATGATACTCAAATCCTCTGAATTCTTCTCAAGCTCTAATAAATTTGGTTCTATTGTTTCTAAATGTTCCCTGGCCTCTGCAATAAAATCCATAAGAACTTCTTGATCCATCATGGCCAAAACCCCTATTATTTGTTTCTCTTACCTAATAACATATTTACATTTTTTAACAGCTTATTTGGCTGGGCAGGTTTAACCATATAAATGTCAGCCCCTACCTTTAGGCCTGCCTGTATATCTTTTTCCTCGCCTTCAGTACTCAATATAATTATAGGTAGATCTGTAAAGGCCTCTTGTTCCCTTACATTTTTTATAAATGTCAAGCCATCCATCCTGGGCATATTAACATCACATATAACTAGTGCTACATCTAAATTAGAGTAGAGTTTTTCCAGCCCATCTAGCCCATCTTCCGCAGTCAAGACCTTAAACCCGGCCTTTTTTATCACAAAAGAAACAAGATTCCTCACTGTCTTTGAATCATCCACTATCAAAATTTTCTTTTTCTCTGCCATAATGTCAACTCTCTTAATTTTATCTCCTAATTTTTGCTTAAAGAAATACTAATATACTTTTTATTTTAAAAACGTGAAAAAAATTTACGTTTTTTTTAAATCCTAAGTCATTGTATATAATGGCCAAGGGCTAAAGGGAAGAATTCGCATTTTAACTCCTATACCTTTCGCCTTTTGCCTCATGTGCCTTTTGCCACCTTTCATATTAACCTGCAGATTTCGGAACTTTAGTTTGATATACTAATGACCTAATATGGTATTTACAACCATATCTATATCTAAGATACCAATTAAATTATCTGACCTTTTAATAACCCCCATCACAAGTCCTCCTACTCCAATCTGAGATTGAATATCCCATTCTAGGTCCTTTTGTTCCACTTTGTGCATTGTGGTTATTTTCTCCACCAAAATGCCTATTTTAAACCCCTTGACATTACATACCACAATGAATCTAAAATTATCAATAGGCAACTCTTCACTTCCCAACATAGCAGATACATCTATTAAGGGTATAATATTATTTCTCAAATTTATCACACCTATAACAAGGGGCGGAGATGATGGGAGGACTGTGTATTCTACCATTTTTATAACTTCCTGGACATATTGAATTGGTATAGCAATCTCTTTATTTCCCACGGAAAATCCAACAAGCTGGACATTATCTGAACCTTTTAAATCCTCTTCTTTTTCATCACTCCCGCCTGAAAAACTCTTCCCCTCTACATCTATAGATTCAGGTAACGTCTGTTTATCTAGATATTTTTTTATAAATTCAAGTTCATATGAACTGTAGATACCCTTTTCCTCAGCATCTTCAGGTAGGATAACATGTTCTTTTAAATATTGTTCTGGTGTTTTTCCTTTCATAACTGATAATTATTCCTTTTAATATTTTGGGCATACAAACTTATAAGCTTTTTATTTCAAAAACGTGAAAAAAATTTACTTCTGAATCCTAACTCATTGTTTACATTAGACTGATGTCTAATGGCTAAAGGCTATTTTTAAATTTTAATTTTGAATTATAAATTCTAAATTTTGAATGAAAAAAGGATTAATCCAAAATCCAAAATTCAACATCCAAAATTATATTAATGGTTTTCGCCCTTTGCCTTTAGCCTTTCGCCTTTTGCCGCCTTTTATATTAACCTGTAGATTTCGGAACTTTAGTTTGTTAAAATATTACATCAAATATTATTAATCTCTTTTGCCAATTCCAGATATTGCTTGGCCCCTCTAGAGTTTGGATAGATATTGTAAATTATCTGCCCCTTGGCACTGGCCTCTCTAAATTTTGTATCTATAGAGATAATAGTATTAAAGAACCTATCCCTTAAATTATGTTTCAACACCTCTATAACCCGTCTACATGCACCTACCCTTTTATCAAACATAGTTGCCAAGGCCTTGTATGAAACAGGTTCCTCTAATACCTTATTCAGCATCCTTATGGTATCAAAGGTAAGCTTGAGGCCGTGCAGGGCCAAAAATTCTGCCTGTATTGGAATTACTGTTAATGTAGAAGCCACAAGGGCATTTATCAAAATCACCCCAAAATTTGGGGGACAATCTAATATAATGTAATCATAATATTCCTTCAACACATTCATTGCCTTTTTTAAAATTAGTCCCTTTCCCATCTTGTCCTTTAATTCCGCCTCTATTGCCGAGAGTTTAATGGACCCAGGGATAAAATCAAAAAAATGTCTCTTATTTTTCTTTATCAAACCATTAAAAAACTCTATAGAAAACTCATCAGTTAAAAAGATATCCAATACACTCTCTTCTATGTTCTCTGGGTAATAGGCAAGATGAATGGTAGCTGAGGCATGTGGGTCTAGATCCATTACCAATGTCTTTTTTCCCAAGATCACAAAAGCAGCCCCTAAACACAAAGCAGTAGTAGTCTTTCCCACTCCTCCCTTTTGATTAGCTATTGCAATAATGTTGGCAGAATCATCAATCATTTATTTTCTTATTTCCTTCATCAAAAAATTATATAAGGCCTGCCAATCGTCTTCATAAATATTTAAAAATTTGATTCCCAATTGATAGGTTCCACCCTTTAATTCCGATCTAACCACTTCTGCTACTGCAAGCAGAGACTGATTTATTGAACTCTCAAAGACTTTAAAAAAACTAGGATGATGTCTGTTCAGACCTGGCACATATAGGGTAAGCTGTAGTTTCTCCCCCTTTTTAAACTTTTCTGAGACCTCCAAAAGAATACCCCCTGGACTTATGTTTAAGCACTTGGTCTTTATTATTCTTTGACTTTTGAGGGGATAGACAAACCTCCTAACATCTACCTTAAGCTCTTTGTTTAATCTAGAATGTTCCCTCCTTTCCTTATCTATTTCCACTAGATACCCCCTTTTTATATACTATGCTCCCAGGATAATACTTTGGGACAAAGGCCCTAGATAGGTTATGTAGAGATTCAGAATGCCCCAGAAACAAATATCCTCCATCCTCTAAATTATCATAGATTAAACTTATTACCCTTTTTTTCACGTGATCATCAAAATAAATAATCACATTCCTGCAAAATACTATCTGAGATTTCTCTATTTGTTTTACCTGAAACCTATCAATCAAATTAATCTGTTTAAACACAACCAGGCTCTGGACTTCCTTATTTATCTTATATTTACCTTCACCTATTTTTTTAAAATATTTATTCCTTATATGCAAAGGGGTAGTCCTCAAAGAATATTCTCCATAGATTCCCCTTTGAGCAGCCCTTATTACGTCCATAGAAATATCATTTGCAACAATCTTTATATCCCACTTAGATATATTAATCCCTAAGACTTCATGCAATATAATGGATATGGTATATGGTTCTTCTCCTGTTGAACACCCTGCAGACCATATCCTCAGTCTCTTGTGGGTGTTCTTGGATTGTATCACCTCTGGTAATATCACCTCTTGAAACACCTTAAGTTGAGGTGGATTTCTAAAAAAACTCGTTTCATTAGTAGTTATAACAGAATAGAGTCTTTCAAGCTCCTTCCTTCTCTCTGGGTCATATTTTAAAAAATAATAATATTCAGAAAATGAACTCAAGCCAAGTTCCTTAAGTCGATTTGTCAGCCTGGTCTCAAGCAAATATTTTCTATTATTTGCAATATATATTCCTGTTTGATTGTATATAAAGTCCCTAAGGAGCTGAAATTCATCGTCAGATATTTTAAAATCTTTACGAAGTGTAGTTGTTTTAGTTAGAATCCCCATAATTTGAACATCCCCTTATTGCCATTTCGACTCTGTTTAAAAGGGCATATATTAAGCCGAATTTATATTTATTTTATTAATTAATTTATCTTAACTTTAAGAAATTAAACTACTTCATTCCCTTTGCCAGCACTTTTTCTACAACCCTTTGGACCTCTGGATCATCCTCTTTTTCTAAAAATTTCAATAAGATTTTGGATGTCTTTTCTCCACCAATCCTATCAAGGGTATCTATTGTCTTTAACTTAATAAGGCTATTTTCAGAATATAAAAAGGGCTCTAATATATAAGGATCAATGTCCTCCTTTATATCTCCTAAAAGCTCTATGGCACGTATTTTTACCCATTCGTCCTCATCATCTAACAACGCTATTATTTGATCCTTTAAATAACCCTTTGCCTTTAGTCCAGAAAACACCTCCAAGGTCGTTAGCCTTACCTCTTTACTTGAATCTTTAAGACAGGGCAGGAGGGTATCTATGATCTCCTCTTCTGACCTAGCACAAGATGCAAAAGATTCCACTGCAACTTTTCTGATGTCAGACACTTCATCACTCAGTGCATGTTTTATATACGGCAAAAATACAGGATCTTTGAAACGCCCAAACGCATAAACAGCCATAAACCTATGCAGTGGTTCAGAATCCTCAAACATATCCAAGAACTTGTCTTTAATAAATTTGGTTCCTAGGGAAACACATGCGTCCAGTGCCACCTCTTTTACATCATCATATGGATGGTCTAAAAACCTTATTATGTCTTTTTCTGCCTCATGACACCTTATCTTTTCACCTAAAAATTTCAATGCACACTTTATTACCTTGGCATCTTTGTGTTCTCTGAGTATCCTCAAAAAAAGATCTTTTAAAATAGGATCTGTTTTATTACCTAAACAAGAGGCTATTTCCCTTTGTAGATCTCTGTGCTTTTCCCAAAACACCTTACTCAAGGCATTCAATGCCTTCTTGTCTTCCATCCTGCACAAAAGCTCTATTGCCAACAAGACCTTGTCCTCATCCTCAGAACTCACAGCATCTACTATGGCCTGGCCAACTCCTAACTCTATCAATATATCCTTCACCTGTTCCAGAAGTTCTTCGTCTCTTTCTTTGTCCAGGGTCAGGGCATACTCAAAAACAGCATTAGCTGCCTTTTCTCCACCTATAAATGATAGGCCTGTAAGAGAGGCGAATTGAACATCCCTGTCTTCATCTGAGAGTGCAACTAATAGATAGGATTCAAATTTCTCCCTTTGAGATTTATCTAGGATCTCCAGGGTCCTCTTCCCCATAAGATTTACCAATGCTTGAATAACCTTATTGCGCAACGGGATATTATTTGTAGCAAGCTTATTTAATAATACAGGCACCACCCTGATTTTACCCATTTCTCCAAGGGCATCTATAATTGCTGAGTCTATTAGGTCTGAACCTTTACCCAAATAGTTTATTAGGGTCTCAGCAGAAGACTCACTCCCTATTTTTTTCAAGGCCTCTATAGCAGAAAATTTTACCCATTCTTCATCTTCTAAGGCCCTTTCAAGGCATGGAACTGCTTCTAGATATCCCAATTTTCCAAGACTAATTGCTGCCTGTGACTTCACATTTGGATCAGGATCTTCAAACAATATATCACACAAGGATCTTACCACCATCACGTTCTTTGTATAACCCAGGATATCCACGGCAAAAATCCTAATATCCTCATCATTTTCATATAATAGGTCAAGCAAGAGATCTATGCCCTGATCACCAATATCCCTTAAAATATCTATAGCAATATTCCTAACAACTACATCTTCTTCCCAGAGCAAGGGAATGAGTGCCTCCACCGACTCCTCACCGCCCAACTTTCTAATAGACAATTCCGCTGCCTCTTGGACCCCCACATTATCATACTTCAACAATTCCACTAGTAATGGAATACCCTCTCTACAATTTTCTTCGCCTACTAGAAAACAGGCTTCTCTCACTTCACTGGGTTCTTGAGATGAAAGTTTTTCTAAGATTGATTTACAATTTTCCATTTTTCCTACAATACTATTTTATTTTTTATATTCCTAAGTACATCACAAATACAGATTCTTTGTGATTGCCTCTGCCATGTCTCCAATGTCCACCACTTCGTCGGCTAGGCTTGCATCCACTATGGCCCTTGGCATCCCATATACCACACAGGTCTTCTCACTTTGAGCAAGGACCCTTCCTCCCCTTTTTTTGAGTTCTCCTATTCCCTCCAAACCATCATTTCCCATACCTGTTAAGATCACCCCCAAGGCCCTTTTCCCAACCCCAATTGCTATAGAACGCATGAGTTCATTTGCAGATGGTTTGTATAGGGCATCTTCTGGTTTTTTACTCACTTCTAACTCAATCTTACTGACCTTTTGTACTATTCTAAGGTGATGCCCGCCCCTTGCAATATAAGCAACACCTTTTTTTATAGTCTCCCCATTCTCTGCTTCCTTTACTGAAATCTTACATATCTCATCTAAACGTTTTGCAAAGGGTCCTGTAAAGGCCTCTGGCATATGTTGGGCAATTAAGATTGGAGCTGGGAAATTCTTATCGAGTTTTGTAAGCACCTGTTGTACTGCCATGGGACCTCCTGTGGACACCCCAATCCCCACCAAATCCCTTTTTTGCATCTTTCCAGCAAAACGAGATATCTCCACTGCTTGAGTAACCTGTGCCCTACGTCTATGGATTTTGATCTTGCCTTTTTTCTTGGCAACTGATTTTACCTTTTCCTGGAGTTCTTTCTCTATCTTTACTATTTCTAAAGACACCCTTGACAATTGTTTTGGAATATAATCAACTGCACCAAGCTCTAATGCCTTAAATGTGGCCTCAGCCCCTTCCTGGGTCAAAGAGCTTACCATAATAACAGGCCTGGGGAATTCCATCATAATACGTCTAAGGGCACTAAGCCCATCCATTACTGGCATCTCTATATCCAGGGTCACCACGTCTGGGTCTAATTTTTTTATCATTTCCAAGGCCTCTTCCCCATTTCTCGCAGTACCCACAACTTCTATCATAGGATCCTTTTCAAGCATCCCACTTATAGCCTTCCTCATAAAGGCAGAATCATCTACCACTAATACCTTGACCTTACTCATATATTTAAGCTCCCTTTTTAGATTTTTTTCTCCCTCTCTAAAATATGTATCCAAGTATCAACTAAATCTGGCTCCCATTGGGTGCCAGATCCAGACTCTAATATAGAAACTGCCTTTTTGGGATCCATTGCCCTCCTATACGCCCTGTCTGACGTCATAGCATCATATGCATCTACCACACTTATCACCTTAGATAAAAAAGGGATACTATCTCCTTTTATATGTTCTGGGTAACCCCTTCCATCTATCCTCTCATGATGATGGTATATTATGGGCATTATATCCTTTAAGCTCTCTATTTGAGATAAAATTTCCCTTCCAATCACAGGATGTCTCTTCATTATTTCAAACTCTTCATCTGTAAGCTTTCCTGGCTTATTCAATATATCGTCTGGTATCCCTATTTTGCCAACATCATGTACAATGCCAGACCAATGAAGTTCGTCCAACTCTTCAGATGTAAGTCCCAGACTCCTACCCAATTTTACACTATAATATGCAACCTGGTCAGAATGACCTTTGGTATATGAATCCTTGGCCTCAACAGCCTTTGCCAGGGAACGAATAACCTCCCTATTCATCTCTAACACACGCCCGTATAACTGGGCATTTTCAATTATAGCAGCAGTCTGAGATGCAAAAACAGTAAGCAATTGCATGTCATCATCATTAAATCCCATCTTGTCCAATTCCCTGACCAGACATACACATCCCAACACACCACCTTTACTTATCAAAGGAGATAAAAGGAGTTGATGGGAAATTCCATCAAGAAGTCCTCTAACCCTTAGATCTTCATTCTCAATCTTACCAGGGATATAAAGTAAAGACTTAAAATCCTTTAAGATCAAATAAAGGGTAATATCCTTTATACGTCTTAGCATAGCCACCTGTTTTTTAAATAACCCCCTGACCCTTGCTGGATGAAAGTCCTTTCCATTTTTTAAAAATATAACAGTACCATCTGGGTCAAAGGTCCTCTCCACATGAAATAAAAATTCATTCAAAAGAGCCGACATTTCTAATTTTGCATTCAATTCTTTATTTAGTTTAAGTATCTGGACTAACTTATCTAAACGTTCCCTTTGTTTTTTTTCCTTACGTCTCTTAAGAGCACTCTCTATCTTTACCAATAAATGGTTTAAATAAAATGGCTTAGGTATATAGTCCAATGCACCTTTTTTCATCACTTCAACTGCAGTCTCAATGGTGCCAAAACCGGTCATAACCACTAATTCTACGTCCAAGTTATGCCTTTTTATATAATCTATTAAGCTCATGCCATCCATCTCAGGCATATTTAAATCAGATAAGACAATATCTATATCTCTTTCCTTCCGTAGAATCTCCAAGGCCTCTCGTCCATTTTTTGCCTCTCTCACCTCATATCCAGTCTCTGTGAGTGCTTCCCTACATATTTCCCTAAGACTTTCCTCATCGTCAACAACGAGTATTTTGGCCTTTGGGGTCCTCGCAAGATTGTTCATAACCTTTTTCACTTATATAACTCCCCAATATAATATACTTTAAACAAAAATAACTACAGATAGCTTGCTCCCATTATCAAGCTTGCTTAGATTTATCATAGAAAATTTAATGTTTTTTTTCTATAAATTCAAGTAATTTTTAGATATATGATTTTATAACCCATAGTTTGCGCACTTTTTATAAAAAACAACAAATAAATAATGATTTTGAATTTTGAATTGAAGAATTATAAGGCAAAAGGCTGAGGGCGAAAGGTTAAAGGCAAAAGGTATAGGAGTTAAAATGCGAATTCTTCCCTTTAGCCATTAACCTCTAGCCCTTAACCTTTATATACAATAACTTAGGATTTAGAAAAAACGTAAATTTTTTTCACGTTTTTTAAATAAAAAACTTATATCTTGTGGACAACTTTATGATATCTAATACCAATTCCCGTATTTTTTCACCTCATCTTTATATAAAATTATCCATATGTTCAATATGTTTTTTTATTCTCCATTTTCAATTCTCAATTGATACAACTTGCTATCCATCATTATAACTTTTACATAGACCTCTTTGTTCTAACTAAAAAGAATTGCATTAAAAGGACAAGTAAGACCAATAAGAAAACCTTAACCTAATTTTAATCATCATCAACAATTGCACTACCATTCCATTTCACTTTTCCATTTCTATTTCCACTGAGGCCAAAATCTGCTGTTTCGCAATTATGAAAGGAAATCGGGCATGAGGATATGGCACAACTCTCACACTGAAGTTTACTACCTGCACCATGTACATCTTTGGTTATAAAAGCATAATCTCCATGGGTAACTTCTGTGCAACCCACATATTTTCCACCTGAAACCCAAATACTACCTGAGCTTACCAAAAGATCGAAATACTCTTTTCCACAGTGCAATTTATCATATAATTCAAAAAAATTATCCCATGTAGCTACATCGTCTATTTGACGAGAAGAGATCCCATAATTAATATAATAATGTCTATCAGCATCATTATTTTCTGGTTCATATACTTTATTTACTCCAGGAGATAAAACAATAAATGGCAATTCTGTCCAATTTACACCTTTATCTTCAGTTAACATAACTGGAGAAGAAGCTATTCCATCAATATATGCTCCCATTTGAAGACATATTGTATTAGAGGTAGTGTCAGTCATAGACGGCTCTCCCATTGCTGTACCTGCTACATCATACTTCATTACCTCACCATATACATCTGATGCCTCATTTCTGGAAATCTTTAAAGTCTTATAAGGAATGCTTCCTGTGTATTTCCCTACATCTTCTAACCCATCGTTATTTACATCAGCATATGGAAGTCTATTATTTTTTAATAGATATCCTTCTATTACCTCTCTTATCTTTTTTATCTTGTCTATATCAACCTTTTCTCTATTGGTTTTAGAGATATGTAACATAAGATTTAAAGATAATCCCAACAATATTCCTATAATCACCAGAGCAAGGGACAACTCCAACAATGCAAAACCTTCTCTTTTTGCTATCTCATTCAAATATTTTATCATCTATCAAACCACCACGTAAGAGTTTTGGCATTATTTAGATCAGAAACACTATTATAATTTCCCCCTGCCCATCTTACATTTCCTGTTGTCGCATCTCCATCATCAATCTTTCTGTCTATAGATTGGGCAACCCAACCAGGGACCCTTGTGGCCCGGATATAGTTGTAATTGGGATATGGAGATCTCCCCCCTCCATAAGAAAATTGTCCATTAAATATGTGTCTTTTGTCACTATCACGAACTAGTTGTTGTTGCTCTAGTTCTGTCCATGCAGTACTGTCACTGTCAATTATTCCATCAGGGGGAGTGGTGGTATCTCCTGCATATCTTCCCATGCGCTCAAGATACGTAAATTGCACTGAAGCGATGAACTGGAGCCTTGTAAAAAATCTTTTTTCTTTAGCAGATTTTATAAGTTCCTGTCCCCTAAGTACAGCACCCATTAAAATTCCAATAATAACCAGAACAATTGCAAGTTCTATTAGAGTGAAACCTTTTTGGTCCATAATAAATCTCCACAAATTTTCAATTCAAGCCACCTTGCTTAGGTGGCCTAAACCAGACTAAAACACGTACCAGTACATATCTCTCAATCCATTTGTATAATCCGCATTTGCCCTAATATCTCCTGTATTATATTTCCCATCATCATATTTTTCATCTAAAGACTGAGCTACATCTGCTGGTACATTGTCAAGAAATATATAATTTTTTCCAAGTCCACCATTATATCTAAATAAATATCTCCCTCCAAAAGGAGAACGTTTTGCAACCTGATTTTCATTATGAATACTTGCATCCCCACTCATAAAACCAGCACCAATTAATTCCTGCCAAGCACAAGTATCTTCATTTGTGTTACTAAAAATACCATCACCATTGCCGCCAGTGCAGGAAGTAGCACCAAGATCTGAGCTATGATCTTTTGGATCGTCTCCAGGAAGTGCATTGTATTTATCCTGATAGCTATACGTAGCTGCTACAATAGAATCAATATCAGCCTTTACACGCTTAATCTTTGCCTGTTTTATCATTGCCTGGCCCTTTAATATGCCAGCAAGCAATAGCCCAATTATAACCAGGACAATGGCAATTTCTACTAAAGTAAACCCCTGTTCCTTTTTAAATGCATGCTTTAAATCCTTCATAATCAAACCTCCTCTAAAAAATTTTAGATTAAATATTTTTATCTCGTACAATTAAAAAATAAACTATTCTTTCTAAAGAGCAAGATGTAAATTTATTTTACATATGTTGAGGACATTGGAAGAGTAATTCTGAACATGACACCTATTTTTATATTCTTAGCCCTTATATCACCACCAATTCTTTGTATCAACTCTTTTGAGTGAAACAAACCAAGTCCAAGGCCTGATCTCTTTGTGGTAAAAAAGGGTTCAAATATTCTATCTATGTCAGAAAATGTGGCACCAGTATCAATTATCTTTAACACCCTGACATTTTTTGTTTTATACATTATCACAAAACAACTTAAAGGAGATTGCAAAGACTTTTCATAAATATTTTTTACAATATTATCTACTGCTATCAAAATGTCTTCTAAATATGATCCTTCTATAAAAATATTTCCTTTGATCGTTGTATCCATCTTATATTGACTAAATATTAGACAGACCTTGTCTCTTAAATCCACATAAGAATTATGTGATTTACCTCTATCAATCTCTTTTTTTTGTAAAAAAGAAATAACTCTTTTAGCCCTAATATTAATAAGCTCGATAGAATCTTTTAAAATATAAAAAAATTCTTTCTCTTGATCTGCTTTTAGATTTTCAATATTTGATTTTAAAAAGGCAATAAATTGAGCTAAATTTTTAACATCATGCAGTATAAAAGCATTTATCCTTTTTACTTTTTCAAAGGTTTCCTGCACCATTAAATATTTTAAAAAGATATTTAACCTTACTATTAATACCAATAAATCCAAGATAATACCATATATAAATTTATCTTCATTCTTTGGAATTTTTTGGAAACAAAAACTAATGGAAATAAAACCCCTCTTGTCTTTAATCTCTCTTTTAAGAACGCATTTGTTTCCATCTTTTTCTTTATTTAATTGGGTATCTAAATAATCTATATTGTAAAACACTTTTAAAATCTTTATTTTTTTTAAGTTATATTCTATTTTATCCAAAACTGTCTCTACATTATACTTATCTGTATATAAATTTAACAACAATTCATTAACTATATTAAAATATTTTTTTAAACGTAAATTGTATAAATAAATCGCAATAATAATTGTAATACCGCAAAATATAAATATTAACGAAATAACATCTACTACTTTCATTTTTGATCAAAATCTCTTTATATTAAATTTCTTAATAAAATAATAGACACTTTGACGTTTTAAACCAAGTCGTTTTGCTGCTTTATATATATTAAAATTAGTTTCTTTTAAAACTTTTTCCAATACACCCCTTTCAACTGCCTCCCGTGCTTGTTGTAATCCCTTGTCCTGTTCATAAAAAATCTGTATTTTTTCTAAATTTTCTTCATCTTTAATTGCATCTTCTGCTTTTAAAAACAAATAAGCCCTTTTTATGGCATTTAAAATTATAACAGGGTCCAGAGGTTTTATTAAATAATCAAACACCCCATATTTGATTGCCTTTTTCACTGTATCCTGTTCATCCTGACCTGTAATGACTATTATCTTTGTATTCTCATCTAAATATGACAAAAGCCTCATGCCCTCTTCGGGACTATTTTCACTGGGGGGAAGTCCAAGGTCCAACAAAATAACATCAAACTTAACCTTGTTGATGTAAGTTAATGCATCCTCCACTGTGGATGCTTCATAAATTTCTTTGACATGTGATTTTAAATAAAATATTATCTGTCCTTTCAGAGCTACATCGTCTTCAACAATGAGAACAGGGCCTTTCATGTTTTTTTTGTCCACAACACTTTCTTATTCTGATTTTTCTAATTTTTTTAACAAATCAAAATATCCACCTTCCTCTGCAAGTCTTTTGCTTTTATTATAAGCTTTCTTTGCCATATCTTGTCTATTAATCTGACTATAATAAATCCATTTATAATAATAAACATATGGATTTTCAGGTTCTAATCTCTGAGCTTTAAGCAAATAATTATAAACCTCATCTAATTTATTTTGTTGCCAATACATTACTGCTAAATTTATCATCCCAATTGCATTTTTTGCCTTTTCAAAACAAAATTTTGCCTTTCTAAAATTTTTTTTCTTTAAATATATAACGCCCATTAAATTTAATACTTCTGGATCATTTTTATATTTTTGCAGTGCCTTTTTTAGATCCCTTTCAGCTATATCCATCTCTCCAATCTTTTGACATATAATGCTTCTATTAATAAGCGCATCCTTATTGTAAGGATCAATTGATAAAATTTTATTATATATTTCCATTGACTTTACAAAATTCTCATTCCTTAAGTAATAATAGGCACTATCTAGCATTAACTTAACTTTTTTTGTGCTAAATGCTTCTCTTTTATCTGCTTTTGTATTATTAAATTTATTGATTTTTCCATGTTTTAGTTTTTTTCTTAATATTTGTTTTTTTTTATTTTTTAAGATAAAAATATCTTTATATCCTCTATTTATAATTTTATTTTTCACTTTAACTACACTTTCTAAATCTTTAAAATTCCCACAAGTAACTATAAAGTATCTTTTTTCTTGTTTTACTCTTGCATTGGGACAAATATCTTTTGCAATATTTAGAAATCTCTTTAATGCGATATTGGCAAATGACTTAGCTTTAAAAGTCCCAGCTATTATAGTATAATCATTCTTATTAAATATATTATTATTTAATGAGTGTTTACTATTATTTAAATTCAGACCTTTTATTTTGATTATATTATCTTTAGTAATACTTATGTGATTTTTTTTAGACATTAAAGAGATATTTCCTCTTGATAATTTAAGATCATTATTAGAAGTCACTATCTTTTTAGGTTTTGTCTTGATATTTCTATTATTATAATAAGATATATATCTTTTAAAATTAATTAAATAAAAAACAGTTCCCACAATGCTTAAACTCAATAATAATATCAGCAACTGAAAATATCTCTTTTTATAAAAAGGAGTATTGTCTTGAAGAAATATCTCTTCATCATCCATCTCTGTGTTACCTTGCGATTTTTTTATTCTCTGTTCGTGTTCTTTTTTAGATAGGGCTTTTTCAATAAGACTCATAACGTTATCTCCTTCAGTGCCAATTTTACGTCCTTTTTATCTATCTTTATTTTGGAGCGAATATATCCAGCAAGTAAGGCACGCTCTGCCAATAAGTTTATCAACCTGGGCACTCCTTTAGTTTTTTTGTGGATTAATTTAATAGCCTTAAAAGTAAAAAGTCCTTGGGTTGCACCTGCCTTTAAGGTACGGAGATTTATATAATCAACTGTATCTTCGAGATTAAAAGGTCTTATCTCTATTTGGAGTCCTATCCTCTGTCTAAGTTGTCTTAGACCAAGAGAATTTAATTTTTCCTTTAATTCGGGTTGCCCCACTAATAAAATTTGAATAAGTTTTTCTTCATCTGTTTCAAAATTGGATAGTAATCTTAATTCTTCTAAAATAAAATCAGGACATGCCTGAGCATCATCTATAATAAGTAATACTTTTTTGTTTTCTTGATATTTCTCAAATAAAAAGTTATGTAATTTACGAAGAAGCCATGCTTTAGTTTCATTGCTAGGGGTTTTTATTATTTCATAGTCTAAAAGCAAAGATTCTAAAAGGTCCTCTGAAGTTGCAAACGTAGGATTAATAAGATAAGCCCTTTCAGTTTCATCATCAAGGGTAGACAAAAAATATCTAATCAAAGAGGTCTTGCCCACACCAACTTCTCCAGTAAGCATTAAAAAACCAACATTTTGTTTCAATCCATAGTGTAACAAACCTATTACCTTTTTCGCTTGAGAAGACACGAAAAAACTCTTTTGGGTTGGAGTTAATTTAAAAGGATTTTCTTCAAGGCCGTAAAAATCTTTATACATCTATTTGAATTCAATGTTTTTATAGCTTATACGAGCATTATCCTTAACATATGGCACCACTACCACAACAAGTTCAGATCGTTGTTTTTGTTGGGTAGAGTAAGAAAATAAATTCCCCACTATTGGAAATTTTCCTAAAATAGGCACCCTCTTTTCAGTAAAAGAATTTGTTTCTTGAATAAGCCCTGAGATAATAACAGGTTGACCATTCTTTACTCTCACTACAGTACTGGTCTGACGGGTTTCCACAATGGGAATAAGTTGAGTAGGAGCAGAAGAAATGCCAGTTGGAACGCTTTTTACTCCCACTTTTTTATTGATAGCAGGAACGATCTTTAAAATTACCTCACCATCTGCGGCTATCTCTGGAGTTAATGTAAGACTAACTCCTATAAACAAAGGATTTACTTTGCTTGTGACACTGCTTGTTGCTAGTCCCCCTTGAGTTGAGGTAGTGCTTTGCTCATATGTCACATAAAAATCATTTAGCCCAATGGAAACTATTGCAGGCTGGTTATTCAAAGTCAGTAAATGAGGTCTGGATACAGCCTTTACTGTCCCCTGAGTATTTAAAAAAGAAATCAAAGAATCTATATTCCACTGAAATGCAATAGAGGGAGTAAGGGCCCTAAGTATCCCCAACTGCAAATTCCCACCTGGAGTGTTCGGAAATGGAGAACCACTTAAAGGTGAAGAAATCCCTTGAGCAGATGAAGAACTAGAGACTCCTGAAGATTGTGAGGTTTGAGATAAGATTTGGGAATTTATTATCTCACGCATGTGAGGGAGTTTATAAAATTCAATGCTACCAGGGAACTTACTCCAATCTATACCTATCTCATGTCCCTTATTTAAATTAACTTCCAATATTTGCACATCTATCAACACCTGTTTCAAGAGATATTTTTTCACCTTCTCTATAAATTTTTCCACTCTTTTCATGAGATAAGGAGTAGTAGTAACAACCACTGTCCCTGTCTGGGGATCAATAGTATATGAGCCCATTATATTATTTTGGGTAGAATATGTGCTTGTAGTCTGTGATGTGGTAGAGGAGGTTGGCGAAGAAGTTCCAGTACTCTCACCACCTTGCATATTTATAGCCCCAGATGAAGACAAAGAACCTTCTTCGATCTGCTTTTTTAATATCTCTTTTTGAAGATTTAATATCTCTATTTGACCTTTTTCTATCTCTTTTTCATATTCTTTTTCATATGGCAAAAGATCTAAATCTTTTTGCAATGATTTTCTCTGATATTCTGCCTGCAATATATTGTACATTGGATCCTCTAATATTTTTTTCAGTTCTCTCTCAAAATTTCCCCAAAAATCCACAATTTCATTGCTAGATATCTCCAAATTACCTGAAGTACTTGCACCTGAAGTAGAAATGCCATTTCCTTCTATTTGAGCCGTCTGAGAAGATGATGCCGATGTAGAACTTGAACTCAAAGAAACTTGAGTTGAAGTAGTACCTTGTCTTGTGCTCATCACATAATCAATATGAAAAAATCTGGTCTCCATTTTGGCAATCTTAATATAATCAGGATATACTTTATAACATAAATCACTAGAGTCCAAAATTGCTTTAAGAGCTACTTTAAAGGGAACATCGTCTAGATTTACACTCACTTTTAAATCCCCAATATCTCCTTCAAAGACCACATTAATTTGGGCTTTATGTGCTATTGCCAAAACCAGTTGTCTCAAATCAGCATCTTTAACATGAACCGATATAGGGGTAAAAAGCCCCAGCATATTTTCAGGTGCTTTTGTTTTTACTAATGGAGGTGGAGCTATAATATTTTTTGACATAGATTTCTTTTTAGAAGAAACAGAAGTTTTAACCTTTATTTTAGAGAGGTTTTTATTTTCTTCATTATAAGTAGTACTACATCCATAAATAAAACAACCGACGATTATTAATATAAAAATTCTCTTCATACTAAAACTCCGACAGATACAAGGTGTATAATCTATTTCCTTTTTGTAATATAACATATCTTTTGGTTATCTTCTTTACCATATAACCTGCTATCATATCCCCTCTTTTTACTAACAAATTATTCATTATTGCCATATTATCTCTATTATTTAATACTAAAATTCCATTTAGCTCTGGCAATATTTTTTTTTCAAGGAATTTTTTTAACCGAACCTCCCACTTATTTAGAAATATATTCGAATATTCATGGGTAGATTTTAGTCTTTTCAAATAAGAAAAGGCCTTATTTTTATTTAGTAAAATCTTTTTAGTACTTTTTTGTATATTTGTATGTTGCGATATTTTATTATTAAACTTAGGTGAAGGTACACTTAATATATATTCTATTTGAAAAGTATTTGAAGTTATATAATTTAATAAGATAAAATATGTAACTATAAAAACAAAATAAAAAATTAACTTACATCTCATGGGTATTCATTTTTTTGTATAAAAAATTAATTTCTAAATTTATTTTTAGTCCTAATCCCATTTTATTTATCTTAATATTATCTATAAATATAAAAGGATAATTTTTTTCCAAATCATAAACAAAGCTTAAAAATGTTTTATAGTTTTTTGCGAATATTATGATGCTTATTTTCTGAGTAGAAAATAAAATAGGGATATGGTATTTATTTGTAGTATGGCCAAAAGAATAAGATATTAATTTAATTTTATATTTATTTACTAAACTAAATATAAATCTTAAAACATATGAATTTTGATCTAATTTAGATGAAAACTCATATACAAATCCTTTTAGCGTATTCAAATATTTTTTATCTCTTTTAATTTTCTCTAAATTCTGTTTCATATTTTCTAAATTAGATATCTCACTAGCAATTAAGGTATCTTGTTTTCTTATTTTATCTATATTAATATTTAATCTATATATGAAAAAAAAATTTATAGAACAACATATTAGCAGGAGAAAAAAAGGAATAAAATATTTATAATATTTCATAATCCTACTCTATTTAAGGTAAGTATCAAGGTGAAACTTCCTTGATTTATTACATCATTCAATTCATCTTGTTGAAAAATGTTTTCAACTAACGGACAATTCTCTAAATTTGAAATATATTTTTTTAAAATCTGGATCCTTATTTTAGAATCCTTTATTAAAAAATTGCCTTTTAATATTAATTTAGGCACATTTTTCTGGCTTATTATTAATTCTTTTAAATAAATGCCCTTTGGTTGCAAATAAGCAATGGATGTCAGTATTGGATAAAAAATGGTAGTTTTATTGCTATAACTTTTAAGGGAATTTTCTTCCTCTAGCCTTTTTTTTACTTCTCTAACATTTATATCTACATTCACCATTTCTTTTTTTAATCTATTTAATATTGTAAAATCTTTTATTATATTATCCAATTCATTTTCATATTTTTGAGCAGCTTTATAAAACAAATTAATAGAAATAATAAAAAAAACAATACCTGCAATTATAGTGGCATAAGAAAAATATCTAATTCGTTTTTCAAAAACAAATTCATAGGGAACAAGGGAAACACATCTATGAGATAGATCAAGATATTGCTGATAGAGAAACAATGGCCTGGTCCTAGATAAATCATGGGAAAATGCTACTTCTCTAACCTCTTTTGCCCCTAATTCTTCTTGTAATTCCCTAAAAGAATCAACAATCTCTTTAGGAGCACATATCAAAAAAAAAGACAAAGGAATTGATTTATAATTTTGTTTTATATAAAATATAGATCGTCTAATCTCCAAAAAAAAGTTATCATTCTCTTCTAAAAACCTTAGACTTTCTAGAGCAATATTAAACCTTCTATAAAACACATAGATCCCATTACTAATCGCCAATAACACACAAAATGCGTCTAAAAAAAATATAAAAATTCCATCTTTTTTTTGAGTTAGTTCCTTTGCAATCTCAAGTAATAAATCCAGAAAACATATAATATCTATTATCTTTATCTCTTCATTTGTACACTTATCAATAACTGGAAATACATCTTTTTTTTCAACTAAATATAACAAGTAAAAATTATTTTCTTCATCTTCTCCAATTTTTCTCCAATTAAAAATATAGTTGTATTTTAACTCATTGGCATCAGTTACACCTGCCAACTCCATAGCCTCATAAGGCATCATTTTCTTTAACGATATTTTTTGCTTTGTGGGTACATTAATAACTTTTTGCCTGGTGATTTCATGAGATATTACAACCCTCACTTTTCCTTTAAGTTTTAGCTTTTCAAAATCTTCTACTGCAATGCTAAGTTCTTCATCATCTTTAAGTACATAAATAGTTTCTTTTTCAATATATAAAAATATTTCGCTCATGATTATTTAATTTTTCCCAACATGTTGTAAATTGGATATAATACAGATATTACTATCAACAAAATAATTGTAGCAACAAATATTAATAAGGTAGGCTCTATAATAGTAGTGATTTTTTTAACTGCCCTATCTAAAGAATCGTTAAAAAAAACAGTTAAATCTTCAAAAGAACTATCTAGAGTTCCTGTATTTTCTCCTACTCCAATGCTCCTCACCAAAAAAGAAGGAAAGTCACCTGCCATATCTAATGCATTTGCCAGTTGGTGTCCCTCTCCTAGATATCTTTTTATTTCCTTAATCTTCTTAATATAAAATCTATTATTAATTACTTCTTCTATTAGATCTAGAGCAGAATAAATCTGGATGCCTGATTTATATAACAGCCCAATATATCTAACAAATCGGGCCATAATCAAATTAAAAAATACATTTCCAATATAGGGAATCTTAAGTTTTAAACTGTCCCACTTGTACATAATCCTTTCCGAAAAATGTGAAAAAAAAACAAAAACAATCAAAAGGAAAAAAACAAAAACAAATAAATACCAATGGACCAACACAAAATTATTAAAATAAATCAACATCTTAGTAGATAACGGCAAAGGCATGTCAAGTTCTAATAGAAAACTTGTAAGTTTAGGTATTACAAATATAATAAAAATGATAAGGGCAATTGAAATTAATATGCAAACAATTATAGGGTAGATAAGAGCCTGTTTTACTTTATTTTTATTGTCTTCCAACCAACTTAAATAATCTACCAATTCCTTAAAAATCATGTCTAGTCTACCAACGCTTTCACCAGCTCGAACAATAGCTACATAATATTCTGGAAATATATAGGGATGGCAACTTAATGCATCAGAAAGAGAACGCCCGACCTCAATATCTCTTATAAGGGCATCAATAACCTGTTTAAAAGTCTGATTTTTGGTATTCTTTTTTATCTCTTCAAGACCATCTAACACAGATACCCCCGCTCTCAAGATATAATGCATGTCTCTTGAAAAATCTATAAGTTCTGTACTTTTTATCCTTGGCTTAAATATCTCTCTAACATATGCCCTATGGAAGCGAATAGGAGTCATATTACGTTCTTTAAGCCACAAATATGCCTTATATTTATCTGGAACATCTACAAATGAGGCAACAATTCTGCCCGTTCTGTCTCTACCCTTTATATAATAAAGTGTCATTTAAGCTACCCTTAACACCTCTTCAATGGTAGTTATCCCTTTTAAGACCTTGCTTAAGCCATCCTCAAACAGAGAAACAAATCCTTGCTTTTTTAAAAGCTCTCTAATATGTGTCTCATCTTTTTGTTTTACTATAGCAGAAAAAATATCCTCATCTATTTTAAATACCTCACTCAATGCCGTGCGGCCCAAATATCCAGTGCCCATACATTTCTCACATCCCCGTCCCTTATACAAAGTAAAACTGTGAGGAAGTGTTCCAATAAGATTTTTTAATAGTTCTTTCTCCTCATTTGACGGTTCATAACGCTCTTTACAATTAGGACATATTACCCTTACAAGACGCTGAGCCACAACACCCTTTAGACCAGAAGCAAGAATATAAGGGCTAGTTCCCATAAATATTAACCTTGAAATAGCAGCTATAGAACTGTTCGTATGTAATGTAGAAAGCACTAAGTGTCCTGTCAAGGCTGCATGCAATGCCACATCTAAAGTTTCTTCATCCCTTATCTCTCCAACCATAATCACATCAGGATCCTGTCTCAAAATAGCCCTTAAGGCAAAAGCAAAGGAAAATCCAGCACGAGGATTTATCTGAGATTGCTTTACAAAAGGAAGTTCATATTCTATTGGATCTTCCACTGTCATTATATTAATCCTAGTGGAATTTATCTCTAAAAGTGCAGCATACAAAGACGTAGTCTTTCCAGATCCAGTTGGACCAGTAACTAATACAATGCCATTATTCATTTTAAGTAACTCTCTATAAACCTTTAGTTGATGTTCTGAATATCCCAAAAAATCTATTTTTGAAATCAACTTTGTTTTATCTAAAATTCTCATTACTATATTTTCACCATAATAGGTGGGATAAGTACTAACCCTTAAATCAATATTTCTACCGGCAAAAATATATTGTATACGGCCATCTTGAGGAATTCTAGTCTCCGAAATATCCAGATTTGACATAACCTTTATCCTTGAAATCATCGCATTAGCAAGCACCTTAGGCAAAATATTCCAAACGTGCAAAATGCCATCTATACGATACCTAACAATCACAGCATTCTTCTCACATCCAATATGTATATCTGTAGCCCTTTTTTTTATCGCATTTATAATAACAATATCCACCAACTTTACAACTGGAGATTCCTCAATATTTACTTCATCTACAGCATTGGTTATTGCTCGCTCTACTAATTCTTCAAAACTCTCAGTTTCACTATACCAGATGTCTATTGCCTTTTCTATCTCATCCTCTGGAGCCATTATTGTATTTACATCTTTCTCAGTGAGTTGTTTAAGTTCATCAACAGCCACAACATCAAAGGGGTTTGCCATAAGGACAGTAAGAACATCTCCTTCAATGCTTAAAGGTACCAATTTATACCTTCTGGCAAAATCCTGCGG
The DNA here is from genome assembly GCA_027013815.1 of Desulfohalobiaceae bacterium. Taxonomy (GTDB): domain Bacteria; phylum Desulfobacterota; class Desulfovibrionia; order Desulfovibrionales; family Desulfothermaceae; genus Desulfothermus. The sequence continues at coordinate 54,990 of JALWFY010000184.1, forward strand.
CACTAAAGAGATTGCTTGAGAATCTGATCTGATATCTTTGATTGAAGAAATATATTTAATACCCAAATCAGAACTCAAAAGAGAGGAAATAGCTCCCCGTTCAATAAATCCAAGTTCAACTAATACCTCACCCAATAATTTCCCTGTAGCCTTCTGAATCTCTAAGGCTATTTTTAACTGTTCTTCAGAAATAAGCCCCCTTTCAAGCAATATTTCTCCCAGTCTTTTTGGAGGCTTATTTTCTTTTTTAGAAATCTCTATTTTTTCATTTTTCATACTAAAAAATCGTTTTTTTAATTGATATTAAAGAATATTTCTAAAACTAAGAAAGGATAATACACGCCTACAACACCTTATACTCAATTGACTATTTATTACAAAAAATTTATTAAGTCAAAAAAAGGGCTAACATATGAAAACTTCCAACTTATTGAAAATAAATATATTTTTTTTATTTATCCTCTTTATATCCTCTCTTTGCTGGGCAAAAATCTCATCCATAGATTTCATAGAAAACCTTATAAAAAAAGAAATAGGCAAGGGATATTCTACACAAGACTTTATATCTGATTGTTTAAATTCAACTAATATAATAAAATTAAAGGTAAACCATTTATTAAAAACAACCAAAGCCAAAAACCAATTAGAAACATTATATGAAATATTAGATACCCTAAAACTAATATCCTTTCAAATAAAAAAGCTAGACAATATTAGCTCACTAAAGCCCACGCCATCAATAACACCCGTTAAAATAAAGTCTCCGCCATATACATTAAAAATATTTAATTCTAATATTGATCTACTAAGAAAAATTAATATCTCAATAAATGAAAATAAAAAAACGAATAATATCTTATCTGGAAAAATTGCTGCTATAAGAAAAGATTTAGATATATCTTATAATAAATATGAAAATAATAAATCAAATAATAAAAAGATATTTATATATAGAGATTTATGTAATTTAATATCTTTAAAAGTACAATATATGATATTTGTTACACAACAAGAATATATAAAACAATTAATAAATAGACTAACAGATATGAGGGACATTACTAACCACCAGATAGAGATTATATTTAAAAATATAGATATTAAAGATTCTAATATAAAATCTATACAAAAACAAAAAGAATTAGTTCATAAACAACTAAATCTTATTAACCGACAAATAATAGATTCCAATAAAGAAATAGACAATAATATTATATATTATGAGATAAAATTACAAAAATTATTAGATAAATTGCAATCTAATAATATAGGTAAAAATAGCTCTAAACTTTTAAAAATTGACTCTAACAGCGTTAGGAGTTTAATTGATTATTATAATTATAAAAAAACATATTTAAAGCAAAAAGAAATTAGTCTGGAAATAAAGAAAACTTATTGGGATTTTTACTATAATTGGATAGTTGCATATATTAAAATAAGAAAAGGATTAAAACCTACCACTCTTTTAGATTCTATAAATAACCTAGCTCAAGAATTACAAAAAAAATATCAAGATATACTTCAACAATTGGCAGATATTAGAAAGGTAAAGATATCCATTACAGAAGAGATTGCGTATAATCTACAAGAGCTAAAAAACACAAAAAGTCTAAGGGTAAAGAGAGCACTTATAAATCTAACTACGCAATTAAAGAAACAAAACAAATTAATCGATGATATTATACTCACTCTTTTAAATAACAAGAGCCAGGTTCAAGACCTATCCCTCCAGGTCAATTTAATATATTCTCTCTTAAACAAGAGACTTGGATTAATAACCGCTCTAAATATGTGGAGCAAAGAGAGATTGATTGGATTATATAATAAGGTAAAATTCATCTTTTTCTATCCCTTTGCAAAATTAGGTAACATTTCCCTCAGCCTTGCCAGTATCTTTAAAATAGTATTTTCCTTTCTTATAGGGATCATGTTATTAAAATTTTTTCGGAGAAAAACTACCCTATTTTTAGAACAAAACACAAAACTGACATATGGGGCAATTAATTCTCTGACTACACTAGGGTATTATTTTTCTCTGGTCTTGCTATTTTTGATTGTATTATCAACAGCAGGGATTGACCTGAGTCAGTTGAGCATTTTAATGGGTGCATTAGGAGTTGGTATTGGTTTTGGTTTACAAACAATTGCCAATAACTTTATCTCAGGACTTATAATCTTAACTGACAGGTCAATCCAGGTGGGGGATATAGTGGAGCTAGAAGACGGTACAATGGGAAAAGTAAAAAATTTGGCCATTAGGGCCACTGTGATTAGGACATTTGACGGAAAAGATATAATTGTCCCCAATTCAGAATTAATATCAAATAAAGTAAATACCTGGACATATAGTGATGACTGGAGGAGGCTGTCTATTCCCTTTGGGGTCTCTTATGATGCTGATCCAGAGGAAGTGAGACAAATTGCCATACAGGCAGCAAGAGATGTCCCTATAACTGTGGAAGACATAGATCATCCTATACTGGTGTGGTTTGAGGGTTTAGGAGATAGTAGTATCAATTTTTCCTTAAAGGTCTGGTGCAGATTAAATAGGCTGGATATAGTCCGTACAGGTGTAATCAGTGATTATTATTTCAGTCTATTTAAAAGACTAAAAAATGCAGGGATTGAAATCCCATTCCCACAACGAGATATTAATATTAGAGACATCTCTCCAGAGATAATAAAGCTCATAAAGGAAAATAAATGACAGATATTAAGTCTATTTATTTTAAAAACAAGGACCAATTAAAATTAAAGGGTATCTATATCAAGACCAACAATGAGGAGGGTATAAATCTCATAGTGTGTCATGGCTTTACAGGCACCAAAGAAGGTGGTGGCAAGGCAATTGAGATGGGGAAATATTTTGCAAAACATGGAATAAATGTACTCTTATTTGACTTTTCTGGGAATGGAGAGAGTGAAGGTGAATTTAGAGATATTACTCTGACCAGACAGGTGCATGACCTACATGCCGCTGTCTCATGGATAAATTCAAATAGAGGTGGGAAGATATTTCTAATGGGAAGGAGCTTTGGGGGTACTACGGCTATTTGTTACCAAGGCACATATAAGGGACCTATTTTAGGTGTAATAGGTATAAATTCAGTTGCAAGACCATATACCCTTTTTCAAAATTTTATACATAAGGAAAAAGGAGATAATATAGTCTTAAGGTCTGTGCATGGAGAAGTGAAGGTCAGGGGAAAATTCTTTGATGACCTGAGAAACTGGGATGTGCTATTCTGTGCCTCAAATATATCCCCGTCTCATCTATTTATAATTCACGGCCAGGCAGATGAACTCGTTGACCCAATGCAGGGAAAAGAAATATACCTAGCTGCCAGGGAACCCAAGAGATTGAAGATTGTCCCTGGATTAGACCACTCTTTATCAAAAAAATACAAGGTTGTGTGGGGTATGTGTCTAAAACACATGATTGAGTTAACCCCTGGACACAAACATGTAGTATAAGGCCCATGTCCCAAATATAAAATTACCACCCCATGCCCCAACAATAGGGGAGACAACACCATGTTTACCCAGGATAGAGCCTAAGACAAATAGGCCATAAAAAACAAGGCTCACACAAAGACCAATTGCCAAGTTTATTGGTAGATTATCCCTAATCCTAGAGAGGATAACGGCAAACAGGCTCAGAAACACTATAGAAAAGCTATAGGCTATCTTGCCATACCATATGGTCAAGATTTCCTCTACATTTGTACCAGTATTTTGTAATTCCTTAATTATACCTTTGAGTTTCCACAAAGACACATCTTCTAGTTTTTTTGAAGGGGTTAGATCAAATATAGTATCCATGTCCCTTGAATCTATCTTAAACTCTTTCTTTTGAGTAGAATTGAATTGTCCTGGCACATATATCACACAATTAAAAACATCCATATGTTTTTTTGCAACCTTTGCCTCCTGTCCATATATAATGAGTTTTATTTTGGAAAACCCCTTGTCCATTTTATACACAACTATTTTTTTCCCTATGTGAGTCTTTGTATTTACAAACCCCATATGACCTATATACATCCCCTTTCTAAACCAAAAATCTTTCATTATAGTCCGTTGTTTTGTGTGTTTCTTACCAAGACTATCCCATATAGCCCCTGTCTTTATCTTGGCCATTGTTCCCAGGTACTGGGAAAAAACCAATTGAACAAGGGAAAAAAATATTGAATACACTAAGATAAAGACCACGATATGCCCGAAAAATATTCCACCACCCTCCAAGGCCTCCCATTCCCTGTTTTTCTTCATAACAGTTAGTTGCACGATTAGTGTTAGAAAAAATACCATTGGAAAAATTTGAGATATGATTACAGGTATCTTCCACAAAAAATAAGATATAATAGTATGAAAAGGGGTGGCTTTATTCAAAAAATTGTCCAATCTGTCAAAAAGATCCACTAAAAGATAGATAAATACACATGAAACAAGACATAGCATTAGATAGTAGAGATTATTTTTTGTAAGATAAGAATATAGGATCCTGGGTTTTAATCTCATTTTTCTCAGTCCCTAGTAGAGAGTCTTAATTTTTCTTTTTGAGCAAGAAAAAATACAACCAGAGTCAGGAAAAAAAACATAACATTAGGTGCCCAGATACCTATAACAGGGCTAATGGCGCCTCCTTCCACTAAACTCTTTCCCAGGGCAAAAAATACATAATAGCCTAAAAACATAAGCAAAATTACAATAGAACCATAGAATTTTTTCATGCCCTCTAATATCCATCCCATTGGTATTGCTAAAAGACCAAGGACCACACAGGATATTGGTATAGCTATCCTCTTATGCATCTCTTCAACAAGGGATGTGTAATATTTATCATGAGTTGAGCTATGATGTATCAAATATTCAATATTTTTAAAGGACTTAAATTTAGGATCCTTAGTATCTATATGGATTGCCTTAAACACCTCTCCAAGGTCAAGTCTCAAATCATACCTATTAAAGGAGACTATAGTTAGATTATTGTTCCTATCCCTTTCATATATCTTTCCATTAATGATAGAAAAATAGAGTTCTTTTTTCTCTGGGTACCATTTAAAATATCCCTTAGGTCCAACTATGATTATACTACCTTGTTTCACATTTTTTTGTTCAATAAATATATTACTTACCTCATCCTTTTCCTCATCTACCCTCTGAATATAGATAGTAAATCCTCTAATCTCTGTATTAAAAATACCAGGTCTCAAGGAGAGTCGAGCTTTTTTTTTGGCAAGCTCTATTAAATGAGAATTAAAATTCTCCATGCCCCAGGAGATGCCATAAAATGAAACTAAAAAATTGATCACGCATATTAGTATGAGAAAAAAAATTGGACAAGGAAGCACGTCTTTTAAGGAGATTCCACCACTTCTTAATGCAATTAGCTCATGATCAGTGCTCATCCTCTGAAACGTAAGAAATAATGCCAACATCCCACATACTGGGATAAGCACAAACAAGAAAAAGGGAGACAAATATACAATAAGTCTAATTATATCTAATAGGGAAAGGTCTAGGGATACAAGGACCTTTCCCATCTGGATTAGCCTCCCAATCAGGATAATAGATATAAATACCCCCATGCACAACAGGAAGATATAAAATATCTCCCTGAACATTCTACGGTATAAGAGTCTTATATGCATTGAGTACTAGTCTTCCTTTTGCTCCTTAGCAAAGAGTCTTCTTAAATATTCCTCTTCCTTTGGGTTTAAATTAAATTTAAAACTAGCTTCCTTGAGTAGTTCACTGTCAGATCTTTTCCCTCTATTAATTGACATCCACTCTAAGGCATCCCTCATTTTTTTCTCATTTGGCATTATAGTACTCATAGATTCCTCCTGTTTTTATAAATCCACATACCCTATGGAGAGGTCATAACCTATAGCTTAAAAACTATCAACACTGGATATATACCCACAGGCCTCCGTCAAAGTCGACATTTTCAAAAACTTTAAGGCACCTACTCCCAAGCGGATGAAATAACATATTATAGGCTAAAGGCAAAAGGCGAAGGGTCAAAATCTTTCCTTTAGCCATTAGCCTTTCGCCTTTTGCCTTTAGCCTTTTCTCTATAAATACAAATCTTTTTATTCATGCACCTTAGTCCTTGACCTCTAAATACTTTAAGGTTAATTATATTTTTCTTAAAAATTTTTCAAAAAAACATGTATGCCTAGTTCTTGAATAAGAAAAATTATATTTAACAGGAGGTAAATGTTATGAAAAGGACGTATCAACCAAGCAGATTGAAGATGAAAAGGACCCATGGTTTCCTGGTAAGGTCAAGGACCAAGGGTGGAAGAAGGGTGTTAAAACGGCGCAGGGCAAAGGGGAGACGAAGACTCACTGTTTAGTAGGACATATGTCCAAAATAGGAAAGAAATGGAGGATTACAAAGGCCTATGAATTTAAGAGGTGTTATAAAAAGGGGTCTAAATATTTAACCAAACATTTTCTTATTTATGTAATAAAAAGACCCCCTGATCACCTAGGGCCACGAGTGGGTATTACAGTAACTAAAAAAATAGGAAAGGCCGTAATTAGAAATCGAATAAAACGTTTAATTAAAGAGGCCTTTAGGCTTAACTTTATAGGTGCTGAATTGGATCTAGACTTAGTAGTGGTAGCCAAAAAAGGAATTTGGGTAAATGACCTATCTCTTACTACAGTAGAGAGGGAGCTCAAAACTGTATGGGAGCAGATAAATAGTGCCCAAACCCCAATTTGTTAAGAAAAAAATAATGAAATATTTTGCAAGGGCCATATTAATCTCAATTATAAAAATCTATCAAAAAACGATCTCCCCTTTATTTCCAGGAAGTTGCAGATTTTATCCATCTTGCTCTGAATATGCAATCATTGCAATAACAAGATTTGGAACTATTAGGGGAGGAATCCTAACCATAAGAAGATTACTTAGATGCCAGCCCTTTGGGGGTTGGGGTTATGATCCTGTACCTGTCAATTTTTCCTTAAATCCTTTTAAAAAATCTAGGAGAACCTAAGGTGGATATGAATGAAAATATGAGACTCATGTTGGCACTGGGAATCACAATAGTGGTGTTGGTGGTCTGGAATATGATATTTCCACCACCAAAGACAAGTGTGAACGCAAAAAACCAGACCAGTCAAAAAAAAGAATCAATAAAAAAGGTTAAAAATCAATCCCATCCAGAGACTCTTGAAGACCTAGAAAAAGGGAATTTTCTTATATCAAAAGGACAACTTATTACCATAAATACACCGCTATATCATGCTGTTTTGAATTCTCAAGGAGGCATATTAGAACAATATGAATTAAAAAAATATAAACAGACAATAGATCCTAATTCCAAGAATGTGGAACTAATAAGTCCTGACATTATGTCCAAGGGACCAATGGGGATCTTGTGGAATTATAATCCCACGTGGAAGTTGATAAAATGGGAATATTCTGGAACATCCAAGGACTTATATAAAAATCAGTCCCAGACCCTGACATTTAAGGCCAAGTTCGACAGTGTACTCATTGTAAAAAAACTTACCTTTTTCGCAAACAGTTATAAGATTGAGGAAAAACTTCAAATTCAAAATATTTCTAATCATCCAATGAACGGAATACTGGGAATCTCCCTTGCAGCTAAGTTGGATTCAAAACACAAAAATAGGTTCAACAAGATGCAGTTGGTCTATTACTCAAAGGACAAAGGACTAAAAAAGATAAGTAGCCAAAAAAAACTAAAACCAGGTATTGAATTCAATGAACCTATTCTCTGGTCAGGGATTGAAGACAATTATTTTCTTATCTCTTTTATCCCGGAAAAAGGCTCTTTTTCCCTAAAAGGGAAACTAGAAGACAATGTGTATAGAATAGCAGATGAATCAAAGATAAATCTCTCTCCTGGACAAAAGGTGAGTTTCAATAACCTCTATTTCCTAGGACCAAAAAAGTCAGAATACCTTGCAAAACTCCCACACAACCTAAAGGCTGCAATAAATTATGGATGGTTGGATTTCCTTTCTAAACCCTTGGTGGTTGCCCTTAATTTCTTTTATAAATACACAGGGAATTATGGAATCGCCATTATTATCCTAACCATTGTCATAAAAATACTGTTCTGGCCACTTTCACACAAAAGTTACAAATCCATGGAACAAATGAAAAAAATACAGCCACTTATGCAGCAATTAAAAGAAAAATATAAAGACGATAAACAAAAATTAAATGAAGAGATGATGCGGCTGTATAAGACTTACAAGGTGAATCCTGCTGGTGGATGTGTTCCTATGTTGCTTCAGATACCTGTGTTTATTGCATTATATGAAGCGCTACTCAGTGCAATTGAATTAAGACATGCACCGTTTATATACCACCTACCATTTACTAATATTGTCTGGCTAGCGGACCTATCGGCAAAAGACCCCCTGTATATCACCCCTATATTGATGGGAGTGACTATGTTCATCCAACAAAAGATGAGTCCAACTTCAGGGGACCCCACTCAGGCCAAGATAATGCTTTTGATGCCAATATTCTTGACATTTTTATTCTTAAACTTTCCAGCAGGACTGGTGGTATACTTTATAACAAACAACATACTTTCAATTATTCAACAATGGTGGTTGCTTAAGAACAAATAATTATTCAAAATCATTTGCTAGGAGAGGATATGGAAAAGCAAAAAATATTTGAAGGAAAAAATATAGATTCAGCCATTGAAAAGGCATGTGAATATTTCAATAAAAATAAAAATGACTTAGATATAAAGGTTATTGAGGAAGGCTCCAGTGGAATATTTGGTATTGGCGGGAGAAAGGCCAAGATAGAAGCAAGACCAAAGTATGATCCAGAAAAATTAGAAAGTTTAGTCAAGGAAATGGTTGAATATATACTCTCATTTATGACACCATCTTCTGATATAGACGTAAAAGTCAAGGATCAAAATATCAATATCTCTATCTCAGATTCTCCAAACTCAGGACTTATTATTGGAAAAGAAGGGCAGACCATATCTGCCCTAGAATATATCTTAAATAAAATGGTTTCCAAAAAATGGCCTAACAGGATATATGTCCACCTTGATGCTGCAGGATATAGGGAGAGGCAGGAAGATAATTTAAAGAAACAGGCAGTTGAGCTGGCCAGGCGGGCCAAGACCGTTGGAAAACCATTTAGCACAAAACCACTTAGTTCCTATCATAGACGAGTAGTACACATGGCCTTAAAAAATGACAAGGACATTATCACCCAAAGCAGGGGTGAAGGTCCTTTTAAAAGGGTACAAATAGCGCCCAGGAGGAAATCTAGAAGAAAGATGAGATAGTTATGGAACTAGATACCATATGTGCCATTTCAACCCCCCTAGGATTAGGGGGGATTGGCATAATCCGAATTAGTGGAAAACATGCCCTTTTAATAGGGGAGTCTATTTTCCGATCTAAAAAAAACATCCAAAGGATAAAACCCTATCACCTACACCATGGATATATTGTATCGTCTCAAGGGGAGATAATTGACGAAGTATTAGTAAGTTATATGCCATCTCCTGGCTCATACACAGGTGAAGATGTATTTGAAATAAACTGTCATGGGGGTCCTGTAGTAGTACAGAAGATACTTAAAGAAGTAATATCAAAGGGGGCAAGACTCGCCCAGGCAGGGGAATTCACCATGCGGGCGTTTTTAAACGGGAAAATGGATTTGTCCCAGGCAGAAGCCGTGTGTGAGCTCATCTCCTCCAAGTCTGAAGCTGCCATGCACATTGCATCTAAAAAACTCCACGGAGCACTTAAGAAAAAAATAGATAATATAAAGCAAGGGCTAGAACACATAATGGCGCAATTGCTTGCCCACATGGACTTTGAAGAAGAGATTGATATTGACTATTTAGAGATAAAGCAAAAGACCTCAGACCTATTAGATGAAACAACTAGACTAATAAAAAATCATGATCATTATTCTGTATTTGTTCAAGGGGCCAAGGTAGTATTGTGTGGAGAGGTAAATGCAGGAAAGTCCTCTATCTTAAATGCGATTTTAGGTAGAGAAAGGGCCATTGTGACGCCAGTGCCTGGCACCACAAGAGATTACATAGAAGACACCATCAATATACATGGAATTCCCACCAAAATAATTGACACAGCAGGGATTAGGACCTCAGACGATGAAATAGAGATAATTGGAGTTAATAAGGGAAGAGAACTGATAAAAGAAGGGGATATTATCTGTCTTATATTTGATGTATCCAGTGAACCATCTCAAGAAGTAATAGATTTAATAAATCTAAAGCCAAAGGACAAGATTATTTGTGTTGCAAATAAAATAGACCTACCAACTCACAAAAAAATATCAAGTTTATTGAAGGAACTAGAAAAAAAAGGAATAGACATTGTCTATACATGTGCAAAAACTGGAGAGCACATAGACAGACTGGTTAATACCATTGGTCACAAACTCCTTGGACGAGGAATTGAGCCCCCTGAAGGAGATATAGTCCCAAATATAAGACAGGCTGAGAACTTAAAACAAGCAAAACAAGAATTAAATGACTTTATCAGATCCCTGGACCAGGGTGTAGAGATTGACCTGATTTATACACACCTAGAGTCAGCATCTAGATACTTAAGTGAAATAACAGGGGAAATAAGTACAGAGGATGTGTTAGATAAGGTATTTTCAAATTTTTGTATTGGGAAATAAATTTCACATCACCACCCTTTTGATACTAGCCCTTTGACAATGCAAGTCACAACAAGACCATAAAATCCATCTCCTGAGACCTAAAAAACTGTCTCTAATTCCACTAAAAATTTAACTAACCGTCAGATATATACAACCTACTTTAAAAATATAAAAATACCAAATAGATACAAAATCACATATAAAAACATTGTTTACTCAATTTAGATAAAAAATATAAAAATATAAGAATTTAAAATAGTTAAAAACTTTTTTTATTTTTTTCCCCAAAAAAAATAAAAAAGAAGTTGACAAAAAAAGATTCTCAAGTAAAATAAGAATCAACATTTAAAATTACCGGTAAGTGAGAAAAACACTATTCACTAACTAGGAAAAAAGATAGATTTAAAAAATATTAACCAAAGGGTCAGTAAGTTTGCCTATATTAAAAATTAAAATGTCAACAACAAAACAAAGTTTACAAATATTAGTTTTAATAACATTAATTATTCTAGTATGTGGGAATGTATTTGGAAAGATGGTGCAAATGAATGATCAAGAATTAAATGAGATTACAGCAGGTGGGTTCTCAAAGGTAGAGCTTATAAATGATGGGACCTATGATATTGCGAGTATGCAGTTTAATGTGCAGGTTTCTACATACACAGATATAGACTCACTAAAAATGGGATATTGGAATAATGGGAATGGACTTGGTTGGGATCAAAACTGGACGAACGTTCAGATGGGAAGTAGTACATCAGATCTAAAATTGAATGGATATATATTTCAGGCAAAGTTTACAAATATAAATGACCCAGCAAATAGACAATTACAAGAAGTTAAACTTGGTTTTACTGATGTGACTGGTACATTAACGGCAAACTTTGCGAGTTTATCTAAAATCAATGGTCCTGCAAGGGATCAAGAAGGGGTCAAGACTTATCAATTTAACCACGACCCATTGATCCTGACCATCAAGTGTACTGGAGCTGATGCAGGTATATGGTTTGATTTTGGTGGGGCTCAAGGCAACTAAGCCACTATAAAAAACAAAAATTTAAAAAAAGGAGGTGATGTGAGGGGAAACATAAGATTTCTAAGTAAGAGGGTCGAGAATATTCTCACCCAAAGTTAGGTTCTTTAAAATCGGGTATTAGGTATTAGGTTTAAGTGCCATAGAAAAAGCCAAACCAGGGGTAACCCTGGGACGGAAAGCCAACGAGGCCAGGCACCCACTTTAGGAAAGACACAAGGGGAAATAGAGTAGGCACCTGGTCGGTCGGGTTACCTATGGTAAGAATTTCAAACAAAATTCTTATCATAGGAGGATTTTATGAAAAAGGTATTAGTAATGTTAGCAGCTTTACTTTTGGTTGCAGGCTCTGCATGGGCCCTGAAGCCCATCTCAAACACTCAGATGGCTTCCATCACTGGTCAAGCAGGTGTAACAATTGCAGTTGACGATGTCAAGTTATATCAACACATTGAAGGATTGTGGTATACTGATACTGACGGACTTACCACTGCAGTAAATGGCTACAACGCAGCAGGAGCAAGTGTTGGTATTAAAGATTTAGAGGTAATGGTAAATGTTAATGCTATTACCTCCTATGACAATTCCACAGGGACATGGGAACTTCATAGCATTGGTAGGGAACTACAAGGTGATTATGGTAGTCGCCTTGATGTTACAAATGACGATGCCAATACCGCATTCTTGGCAAAGCCAATCACCATTGACGTAACAAGTGAACTTCCAGCCTTGTCTGCAGGTGCTGCATACAACCAGTCAATTGGTGCTATACCTTCTACAGCTCCAACCAATGTTGCAGGCGTAATGATTGGTCTTGGCACTCTTGAAATCGTACAGAGCAACATGAAGATTGATGTAGCCATTAGTGATACAGATCCTCTAAATGGTGATACTTTAACTTCTTTAAATGGTCATGATTTTGGTACATTATATATAGGTAAGACCACATTGGCCATCTTAGACGGTCAAATTGAGATCGCTCCTCACTAATAAATTGTCTGGAGATCTTACACAGCCAATTGGGGGTTACCCTGCCCCCAATTGGCTTTTTTTAAAACAAGGGGAATTTTTATTATGATAATACAGTTAATTTGTATATTAATATTTTTATCCACTATCCCAACAACAGCCCTATCCAGACTTATAGAGTTATCAAATTCTCAAATGGAAAACATAGTTGCACAAGCAGGAATAACCATTGGTATATCAAACTATAAAACCTATAGATACTTTAAATATATTGGATATGAGGACACTGACACAAATGGGACTATTTTTTTAAAAGACATTGAGTTAATGGAGACATTAAATACTGGGAACGTTGACACCAATGGAGACAACCTACAAAGCGGTGTAATAATAGATGTATTTCAAAACCCAGACTCCATCCCCATGGTATCTTATATTGCAGATGATTTTGACCACAAGTTTAGTCTTCATACAGCAGACATTGATTTTTGTAATACAAGTATTGGCTCACTTGATATTGATGAATTCCATCCATATTCTGAGAGATACTATGCAACAGGACACTCTGATGGAGTGGATTTTCAATACAATCTAGGTCTTGAGATGACAAATCTTGATTATAAATACCAAAACAACCCAGCAAATACCCCTCCCTATAAATCCCTTCATATAGACAAACTATATTTAGTAAATAGTTTTACAGATAATCCAAATGACGATCCCACTGACCCTAGCACCTGGATTGGAAAGGGACAATTTCAATTTGGGGATCTAAATCCATATGGGAGTTCTAATTACACCCCAGCAACATTTGATGTAGGTGTAGATCCAGATACAAATCTTGCGCAAATGGTAATCAGCCTACCAATGAAAGGAAGCATCCGAATATCTGACCTTCGAGTTGGAGACAACGATTTTGGACCCATTGCAATAGATGGAATTAATGTCCATCATATGGTTATAAGACTCATTCCATAAAAATTTATCTGATTGAAATTTAAACACCATCCATACAATCTATTTCTCAGTTCATATTCCTTGAGAAAACTCATAAAAAATTCATATAAACTAATACTTGGCAAGGCTTAAAACTTGTGCTAATTTGCACAAAGTCTTAAGGGAACATGTAAACAAAATTCACTAATTTTTAGAGGAGGTAGTTATGACCGTATATGTAGTAGGACACAAAAGCCCTGATACAGATTCTGTTTGCGCAGCAATAGCACTTGCTGATCTCAAGAGTAAACTAGGTCTAGAGTGCACACCAGTGGCCCAAGGGGATCTCAACAACGAGACTAAGTTTGTATTGGACAAATTCGGTCTAAATGCACCAGAAGTCATGACAGATGGTACTGGGAAACAGGTTATATTAGTGGATCATTCAGACCTTTCCCAGTCATTAGACAATCTAGATAAGGCAGAGATTATTGGTATTGTGGATCACCATAAAGTAGGCGATGTAACTACTCCAAACCCAGTTGAAGTGTGGACCTGGCCAGTTGGTTGCACCTGTACAGTTATCAAAAATATGTATGATTTTTTTGGTGTTGAGATCCCAAAAAATATCGCAGGGATCATGGCTTGTGCAATCTTGAGCGACACAGTAATCTTTAAATCTGCAACCTGTACAGACAGAGACAAAGAAGCTGCACAGGCCCTTGCCAAAATTGCTGGGATAGACGACCTCCAGGCATTGGGTCTTGAGATGTTCAAGGTAAAATCCGCTGTTGAAGGCACCCCAATTAGAGACCTAGTGAAAAGAGACTACAAAGACTTTGATATGAGTGGAAACAAAGTGGGTATTGGTCAGTTAGAAGTAGTTGACCTCACAATATTAGACCCTGTAAAGGATGCATTGGCAGAAGATATCAAAAAACTAAAACAAGAAGGTGGATATCACAGTGTATTCTTGCTCTTAACAGACATTATGAAGGAAGGATCCCTTATGTTGATTGCATCTGATGATCCATCCATTGTTGAAAAGGCATTTGGAAAAACACCTGAAGACAACAAGGTATGGTTAGATGGGGTCATGTCAAGGAAAAAACAAGTAGTACCAAACTTTGAAAAGGCATTTGCAAACTAAATAAATAGGGGGCTTATGCCCCCCTTCTTAAAATGCGGGAGAGGACTTTACGCGCATGTTCATATCCTGGATTCACTTTTAAAGCCCTTTTAAAAAATTTAACTGCCAAATCCATTTCATTATTTTTATAAAACACCATTCCCATATTGTATAAAACTACCTCATTGTCCATGCCAAAATCAGGATTCCTCCTAAGAAGAACCCTTAATATATCCCCTGCCTTTTCCCTATCCCCTGCTTCTAGATATGCCATTGACATATTGTACATAATCCTTTCATTATAAGGATCCAATTTTAAGGCCTTCTTATACTCTTGTATAGCAAGTTTTGGTTTTTTCTGTTGCCTCAAACAAATACCTAACCTGTTAAAGGTCTCTATATCACTAACATCTAAGTTCTTTTTTATATCTAAGGCCTTTCTATAGTATTTCTCAGCAAGGGTAGAATCCACATTCATTAGGGTATCTGCTATCTTAATAGCAAGGTTACCAATCTCCTCTTTTGCGTGTTTTGTTGCCAATGTTATTGCCTGATCCAAATATTCTTCACCCTCATCCCTATTACCTACCTCAACTGAAATAGTACCAATCTCTACCTTTCTATCGATATTTAATGGGCTTAATTTATCTAATTTTTTCAAATAATCTAACAACTTATCCTTCTCTCCTGATTCTTTAGATAAATCTACAAGGCGCTTCAAAGGGTCTAAAAAAAGCTTCCAATCCTTATGGGCCTTTAAATAACATTGAGCTGCCTTGTCCTTATCTCCCAACTTTTTATATATATCCCCCTTTAACATATAAGCAGCTGCACTATTTGGCTTTATCTTGAGTATTTCATCGCATTTTTTCAGGGCAACATCAAATTCCCCCTTTTCTATTAATGACTTGACGTTCTCTATCATTTCTCCCAATTTTGATTGGGGTTTTATAGTGAACGCCAATTTTTCTATGAGGGTATTCATGCTCAAGGGTTTAGTAATAAAATTATTGGCCCCTAGTTCATAAAACTTTATCAATACCTCCCTTTCCACCTCAGTTGTCAGCACTATTATAAAAATCTTGTCCTTAAAGTTTTCTTTTAAAAGGGTCAAAAGGTTTGTAGTTTGCACACCATCAAAGACCCTTTCTAAAAATAATACTACCTTGTTCTTATTCTTTAGGGCTCCACTTATCCTAGATATAAGTTCCCTCTGTGCATATGTAGATTCAACACAATTCTTTTTTATTCCAAGGTGTTTCACTACCAGACGATAGAGTAGTTTTATAAAGGTAGTATCCCTAGTATATGTAATAAAGATTCCCCCTTTATTGATAAAATTAATTACTGTATTCTCATACTGAGAGAACTTTATTTTTTCCTTGATCTTCATAAAATTATATCTTTTTCCTGATACAACTAAATCTTAAAACAACCCCAGGTTATTAAAGATTCTCTGCAATTATCTCTCCAAACCTTTGACACCCCACTACCTTAGCTCCATCCATAAGCCTTGCAAGGTCCTGGGTAACTTCCCTTCTGGCTATGGCCTTTTCAATTGCCTCTTCTATCCTCTTAGCAGCACCAGACCACCCCATGTAATCTAACATCAATGCACCTGAAAGTATCAAGCTACATGGATTGGCAGTGTCTGTGCCAGCCCTTTTTGGAACAGAACCATGGGTTGGTTCAAATAAGGCCAGATCATCGCCAATATTTGCCCCAGGAGCAAGTCCCAGCCCCCCTACCTGGGCTGCAAGGGCATCTGAAATATAGTCCCCATTTAGATTTGTAGTTGCTATCACATCATATTCAGCAGGCCTTGTTAATATTTGTTGAAACATGTTATCTGCAATCCTGTCCTTGATAATCACCTTATCTTCAACTCCATCTTCACCCTCTCTAACACACCTTGATCTAAATTCCTCCTCTTCCATTACCTCATATCCCCATTTACGAAAACCACCTTCAGTAAACTTCATGATATTGCCCTTGTGCATCAGGGTAACACTCTTTCTCTTATTTTCAATAGCATATCTAATGGCCTTTCTAATCAACCTTTTAGACCCAAATTCTGTTATTGGTTTTATGCCAATGGCTGCTAATGGGTCTATATTGACCTCAAGTTCTTGTTTTATAAAATCTATTAATTTTCTAGCTTCTCTAGCTCCAGCTTCCCATTCAATTCCCGCATAGACATCTTCAGTATTTTCTCTAAATATAACCATATCCACTAGCTCAGGGTGCTTTACTGGAGTCTCCAGTCCTTTAAAATATCTAACTGGTCTGATACACGCATAGAGATCAAAGGTCTGTCTTAAGGTCACATTCAAACTCCTAAAACCTGCACCTACAGGGGTAGTCAAAGGACCTTTTATGGCCACCTCAGCCTCTTGCTTTAAGGTCTTTAATGTCTCATCTGGAAGATAAGACCCTGTTTCCTTAAATGCCTTTTCTCCAGCAAGTATCTCTATCCATTCTATTTTTTTCTCTCCATTATATTCAACCTCAACTGCCCTATCTATAACTTTCTTTGCTGCCCTGAATATCTCAGGGCCAATTCCATCTCCTTCTATAAAATACACCCTCTTGTTCTCCATAATGCCTCCCCAATTATATTGATTTTGATAGTCCAATCAATTTATAGACAATCATTCCTGCAAGCCATGCTACATCCTCTGGAGACAGGATATCTGCTATGCTTGCATCAAACAAGATATTTCCAGAAGGTGGGAACTCATCGTCACCCTCCCATAAAATTAGCCTCAAAGGGACCATGGGGAAAAAATAATATTCAAAACCCTTGTCTCCATCAGAAATTTCCTGCCCTCCAAGGAATTTAAATGTCCTTTCAAATAGGTTCAAATTCTTACCAAAGACCTTTACCATTGGGTTTATGGCCCTGGCAGTAAATGGTCCAAAATAAAAACTAGCACCAGGTATCTCCCTATATGAAATCCATTCCCCAAAAACAGAGAGGGGTTTTTTACCCAGCAAATAATGTAATATCAAGACCTGTTCAGTCAAAGGGACTTCCCGCCGTGGATCTGTCATATTTTCAAAGGAAAACTCTGGATATTTTAATAAATATGTGCTTCCCAAAAAAGGTATTTCCATGATTTCTGCATCGTTGTTGTGTATTTTAAATCCACTTTTATTCACAAGGTATTTAAAACTATCTTTTTTTAACTCTTGTATAGCAACTTTTTTTGCCATCTTATAATCATCTATCCTGGGCATCACACCCTCCTATAATAAAAAGATTTTGGATCTTAAATTTTGCATGTTGGATTAAATATACATTTTTTAATCCATAATTTAAAATTATTATTACTGCAACCGTGAATTATGAACCTTAATTTCCTCTATCTCACCTCTTACTTTCCCATTTAATCCTTCAATACAAAATTCAAGATCCATAATTCAAAATTCTCAATTAGCATCATGCACCCATGTTTAATTGCAAATCCAGGCCATTTTATCGCATATTTATATCAAATGTTACTAAAATATGGGAAAAAAGACCAGCACCAATATATATGAAAAAAAATAAAAAAAGCCCTGAAGTATCAGGGCTTTTTAAATCACGATTTTAAAAAAAACTATAGTTCTAACCAGGAATCAGAATAAAGTGTTTTGCCCATTAGTACATTTGTTGTCTTCACATAGTCTTGAAGTTCTTTAGAAAGGGAGCTCATATCAGGTTCTTCCCCGTCCATGGTCTTATAAATTACATCTACTATGTCTTCACGTTTACCCTTGGCTATATCATTTAACACATCGTCCTTTGGATCAGTGATAATGGACTGCATACCTTTTCTCATGAGCATTACTGCATACGTTTGATTGAGTATTGGACGTAGATGATCAGGTGCCCCATTGGATACATTGGAGAGGCCACAAGTGGACCTTACACCAGGAAACATCTCAGCAAGCTCACCATATAACATTTCATAAAACTTTATGAGTTTCATGGCATGATCTTGTTGCACATTTACAGGTGTTACCACACCATCTACCCAAATCTTTTCATTTGGAATACCAGCGGCATTAGCTGCAGTCAAGAGTTCCACACAAAGGGCCACCCTTTCATGTTCATCCCTTGGAAGCCCCTCAGGACCCCACATAAGTGCCACAAAATCAGCTCCATATTCAGCAGCTAAAGGCAACATCTTCTCATATCTCTCTGGCCTACACATAATAGAATTTATAATTGGAGGCTTATTGCAGACCTTTAGTCCGGCCTCAATTGCATCAATATTTGAAGTATCAAGGAGCAAGGGCAAATCTACCACCTCTTGAACTGTTTCCACTACCCATTTCATGAGGTCTGGACCATCTTTTTTGGCAGGCCCAATATTTAGATCAACATAATCCATACCCTTTTCCTTCTGCATCAGGGCCTCTTCCTGGATGGGCTTTGGATCCCTTTCTTTAAAGGCCCTACCAATCCTCTTTACCATAACATTCAGACTCTCGCCAAAAAGCAACATGGACATATGTGTTTCTCCTTTTGTTTACCCAGTTTATTTACAAAAAAGGGCAGTCTGGATTATAGACTGCCCTTTACCCCCTAAAAAAATAACCTACACTCTTGCCTTTAAAAAGGCAGGGATATGAGCAGCCTCTCTTGGCCCAACCACTATCTTCCAATCTGGGAGTTCCTCTTCTAACTCACCGACAATTGCCGCTGCATATCCAGGAATAATGAGTTCTTTGTGTTTTACCTTATCTGCAATTCCACTCTTTTTCACAAATATTCCAACATCATCTCCAGAGAACTTACCAGCAGCCCAAGCAGTTAAAACAGACAGGCCCTCTGTGTCTTTAATAAGCAACCAACTTGGGACTTTTGATGATTCCACTTCACCAGACACAATAAAATAGGTAAGGGCAAAGTTTGAAGTAACCAGTACTGGGGAATTCTCGTCTGGTTTTCCAATCTCGTAAATACCCTCAGTTACTGTCATTGGCCTCTGTGGATCAGTGTAAATATTTAACCTTTCAAGTAATAATGGAAACAATACTTCAGGTGTAAAATCTGAAAGTACCACAATCCCACCATACTTTGCTATAAAAGTAGCAGCAACTATGGCCTCAACGTCCTTATTTGTTGCCATCTCACATGGGAAGCATATGGTGGGGAATCCAACAGGCTTCATTTTCTCCCTCAGGGCCGCTCTTCTTACAGCTACCTGATCTTCAAATGCCTTTTTAGGCTCCCTTGCACCTGTATCTATGACTAGTTCCTTAAACCCCATATCTATTAACTTTTCAGTAAGGGGTATTAAATCGTCTATGGAATCGCCCTTCACTGCCAGAGGCAAATCATTGTCTTTTGCCAGAGTGGCAAAATCATCAATATTTGCTGAAGTAGCTGCGTATACAAGTGGCCTCTTAAACTTGGTTGCCTCTATAGCAGCTGCCATTACATCCTTATCTTCTGACATCAAGATAAGATTAAATTCTGATGTCTCTGCAATTAACTTTGCCTTGGATGCAAATGCATCTTTGTCACCATTTACGTCCTTCAAGGCAACCAACTCTGGTCTTAGATTTAAACCAACCCTTTCATATTGAAACGCATTCCATATCTTTAATTTATCCTTTAA
>JALWFY010000185.1 GCA_027013815.1 Desulfohalobiaceae bacterium
AATATATAGATCTCCTTTAATAGGCCCTATTCTTCTGCCAAGGCCCTTTAATCTAATGGCCTTGCCTGGCTCGTAATTTTCTGGAATGGTAGTAATTATCAGGGTAGGCTTTTTTTTAAATTGCTTTAACTGGAATTTTAATTTTGCCCCAGGGAGCACCCTGTTTTTGTCAAGGTAAATTATATGCTCATGGTCTAATTGAGAGAGGAACCAGTCTTTTATATTTTTTAATCTAAATCTATTTAACCCTTGCTTAAAGGTAGTTTTCCTGGTTTTTATAGGTACTTTTTGGGAAAGGTGTCTGCTACTATTATACGTTGACTTCCTTTTTACCTCCCTGAATATATCTTCAAATACCTGTCTGGCAAATGGGTCGTTTAATATATTTTTTAAGACCTCTTCTTCCCTAACATAACTTTTTTTACGTGTCTCTCTTTGTTGTGTATTCTTTTTTCTATGGACCCTGGTCTTTGTGTCTTTATATCTGATACGGGTAAAATCTCTGTCCTGTTTTTTATACGCATTTTTGATCTTGGAAGAATACGCATGTCCTTTAGGTTGAGCACTAGACTTTACATAGTTTAATAAAAATACATAGGCTTCATTTAATTCTTGAAATTTTTTGGCTGCATCCCTTAACTTGGGATTTAAGTCAGGGTGATAGGAAAAGGCAAGTTTTCTAAATGCCTTTTTTATCTCCTCTTCTGATGCACCAGGCCTTAGTTTTAGTACAGAGTATGCCCAATTTAGGTCCATAAAAATTATTTACCAGAAATAGTTAATGCGTTTGGTCCATTTTTACAAAGGGTTATTAAACCATTTTGTCTTAAAAATCTATATCCATATTTTTTAAACTCATCAAATCCAATATCCTTATTTATTCCAGGGCAATACTCTTTTGCCATCTCAAAGCTAATAACATCTTCAAGATTTCCCTTAAAAAAAGGCCAAGCCCTGCATATATTGGGTTTTACAACGTGGATTTTACAACCCTTTTTCGTATCAAAGAAAATACAATATCCATGTTTGTTTATTTTTATGGAATATTTTCCACACACATCTTTAATCAAATATTCTGAAATAAATACTTGTTCAGGGATATTTAAATATTTACAGATATGCTCTATTTCCTCTTGTACCACGATTATTCCCCCTTCTCCCCTGCAACATTGACCACACATCTTACAATTAAATACTAAATCCTCTGACATCGTCCACCCCCCATTCTAGATTCCCTTAATACTTTGGTATAAGTCTCATTAAAATAGCCTAAAGATTTATGTGGATTTCAAAAGGACGAAAGGTCCCAGAAAATTATTTGAGTCTAAGTATTCCCTTATATTACCACTTATTTCATTATAATTATTAATTGCTTAAAAGGACAAATTTGTATATTCTTTTTGCTCACAGAAATTGAGTATAAGTTATTTCTTTTTTATAGGCAATCTAAGAAGGCTATGGATATTCATATATTAAGGAGGGGACATGTTTGAACCGTTAGAGATCATTCCCAGGGATGAACTTGAAACTAGGTGGAATAGGTTGAGGGCTATCCTAGACAAAGAACAGCCCCAGTCAGAGGGGATTATGCTCTTCTCAAGGGTAAACATATACTGGGCAAGTGGACACTTTGGAAATGGAGTATTCTGGCTTCCTAAACAAGGAGAACCCTACTTATTTATCAGAAAGGGTATAGATAGGGCAGAATTAGAATCTGTAGTAGAAAATAAATTTCCCTATAGGTCCTATTCAGACATATTAAAAATACTCAAACACGCAGACCTCCCCCTACCAGAGACATTTTCTGTGGAAATGAGCGGACTATCTTGGTCCCTGGGAAACCTGATAGAGTCAAAATTTAAGGGAATGACCCTCCTTCAGGCAGACGCAGTAATTAACAAGGCAAGGGCAGTTAAGACCAATTGGGAGGTCTATAAAATGTCCATTGCTGGTCAGAGGCATTTTAAAGGGATATATGAGATTGCCCTTGAAAAGATTAGACCTGGTATGAATGAAAGAGAGATGGCTGAAATAATCATTGATATATATCTTTCACTTGGTCATTGTGGTATAATCCGCATGCAAGGACCAGGAGAAGAACTATTTATAGGCCATATAAGCTCTGGGGATTCAGGTATATATCCCACATCATTTAATGGCCCAATAGGGAATAGGGGTGTTCATCCAGCAGTACCTCATCTAGGTTATGGGGGAAAGGTATGGAAAGAGGGAGAAGTACTCTTAATAGACACTGTGTTTTCCCTAGAAGGATATTTAATTGATAAGTCCCAGCTATTTTTTGCTGGGAAGAAAAAAGACATGCCAGATGATATAAAAAAGGCCCAGGATTTTTGTCTTATGATACAAAATGAATGCGCAAAAAAGATGGTCCCAGGCAATACACCTGAAGATATATATATTTTTTGTATTGAACAGGCCCAAAAATACGGATTCCTTGAGGGTTTTATGGGGCTTTCCGGAAACAAAGTGCCATTTGTTGGACATGGGATAGGCCTATACCTAGACGAATGGCCACCACTTGCCAAGGGGTTTAAAGATCCTTTTGAGGAGAATATGACAATTGCTATTGAACCAAAAATAGGTATCCAGGGGGTTGGGATGGTAGGAGTGGAAAACACATTTCTGGTAACCCCATCAGGGGGTAAGAGCCTGTCTGGGGATAAATTTGACACTATTTATATTGATTAATTGTTAATTTGAAACTAGAAACTAATTAATTTGGGTGCTAACATATGAATTTTTCATATAATGACCTGTGGGCCTTGTATGAAGTTGCAAGGGTGGTGGCTTCAGAGGCAGATATAAGGGAACAAATGACAAAGGTCTTAGATATCCTAAGTAATAAACTTGGGATGAACAGGGGCATGATATCTGTCCTGGACCTAGGTTCAGGGGAGGTCTGGCTCGATGTAGCTAAAGGGGTAAATATTGTTGGTGAAAAAATAACCTATAGACCAGGTGAAGGGATTACTGGAAAGGTGGCACAGACTGGGAGACCAATGGCCATTGCTAATTTGGGAAAAGAAGCACATTTTTTAGACAGGACAGGGGCCAGACGTAGCCTGGATAGAAAAGAACTATCTTTTTTGTGTGTACCCATCTTTTACCAAGGGAGGGTGGTTGGGATATTATCTGCAGACAAGCTGTCAAAGGAAGTAGAGGACTTAGATAAGGAATTGGAACTCCTGTCATCTGTTGCTGAATTACTTGGGAAGGCCGTGTATTACAGGGCCGTTGAACAGGAAAATAGGAGATTACGTGAGAAATTGGCAACAGCAAGCAGGCCAAAGACAAATATAATAGGTAGGTCTAAAGGTATCTTAACCGTATTAAAGCTCATAGATCAGGTTGCTGATACAGATACCACTGTTTTAATCTGTGGTGAGACAGGTACTGGCAAGGAATTGGTGGCCAATGCCATACACGACAATAGTAGACGGGCTAAAGGGCCATTTATTAAGGTAAATTGTGCTGCAATGCCAGAGAGTTTGCTTGAAAGTGAGCTCTTTGGACATGAAAAAGGTGCATTTACTGGTGCCATATCTCGTAGAAAAGGGTGTTTTCAAGAGGCAAGTGGGGGTACTATTTTTCTTGATGAAATTGGAGAGCTCTCTCCAATGGCCCAGGCAAAACTCCTAAGGGTACTCCAGGAAAAGGAGATCCAGCCAATTGGTTCGTCTAGGACCATTAAGATAGATGTACGGGTAATTACTGCTACTAATAAAGACCTGGAAAAAGAGGTGCAAAATGGCAATTTTCGCTCTGACCTATATTACAGGCTGAATATATTTCCAATTTATATCCCACCTCTTAGGGAAAGGGGATCTGACATCCTATTGCTTTCAGACTTCTTTGTGAATAAGTATGCGAATATTTTCAAAAAACAAATCAAGAGGATCTCTACCTCAGCAATTGATATGTTGATGTCTTATCATTGGCCAGGAAACGTGAGGGAGTTGGAAAATTGTATAGAAAGGGCAGTACTCTTGGCAGAAGGAAATACCATAGAATCTCATCACCTCCCTCCATCTCTCCAGACCAAACCACAGGGAGAAAAGGGCAAGGTACGGGGTAAATTTGAGATATTGGTCTCAAATTTTGAGAGGGATTTAATAGTAGATGCTTTAAAGGAGACAAGAGGCAACCAAAGTGCAGCAGCAAAGATACTGGGGACTACCAAGAGGATCATTCAATACAAGGTAAAAAAATATGGCATAAACCCATCTAGATTTAAAACCAAAAAATAAATTTATTATTATGAAGAGATTAAATAAGTTTGTTGCAAGACTTCAAGAAAAAAGGCAGAAATTTTACCACCTGTGTGACAAAGAGGTCGTTGGCATTGCCGGGGTAAGGACATATGCAGAAGATATTATATCTATTTTTAAGGACTATTTAAAGGATTGTGAATTCCCAAAATTATGTATAATCGCAGGCGGGGGTCTTGGCAGGGGCGAGGTGAGTTTTGATTCAGACCTAGACCTTGTATTCCTATATACTGGAAAACTTCCCCATGACACAAAAAACTTTGTAGAATCAATGATTTCTGCCCTTTGGGATATGGGATTTGAAGTTGGACAACAGGTTGCCACTCCCTCTAAACTCGTATCACTTGCAAAAAAAGACTTCACTGTATGCACATCTCTGCTTGAAACTAAATTTTTAGGTGGTAATAAAAAGATATATTCAAGGTTTATAAAGGAATTTTCTAAAAATTTAAGTGTTGGTAGACAAAAAAAGAATTTTTTTTATTCCCTAAAGGAATTCAGGGAACAGAGGATGAAGCAGTATGGAGAGAGTATTTATTTAATTGAGCCAAATATAAAGGAGGGATTAGGTGGAATTAGGGACGTACACTCTATAAAATGGGGATCTATAGTATTTTTAGAGACAAATAACATTAATACTATTCTAAAGCTGGGCTGGATCAATAGGGATGAATTCCAATGGTTGACTGATGCCTATGATTTTCTATGGAGGACTAGAATACAGTTACATAAGATTGGTGGAAACAAAAAGGAACAATTGAGTTTAGAAGACCAACATATAATAGCAGGCAGGCTTGGATTCTCAAATGGTGAATTTGTCTCTACAGAAGAGGCATTCATGCGCATGTATTATACCCATACATCTAGGATAAAAAGGGTTGCTAATTTTTTTATAGAAAAAATAGGTGATAGATTTGTAATAAGACAAAACTTTAGAAAGCAAAAATATATACCAGGTCCTTTTGTGGTTCTAGGGTCTTACATAAGATTTAAGGACCCAGAAGACGCTAAAATTAGGCCTGAAATTTTGATGGAACTTTTTTGGAATGCAGCCAGGCTAAATCTAAAATTTCATCACAACACAGGAAGAATTGTTAGGGAAAATTTAGACCTAGTAGATAGAATATCTGATAATGAAAAAGTTGTGTCTATGTTTTTTGATATATTATTAAATGAAAATAGTGCATTCAATATATTAAAGGTAATGCATGAGACAAAATTTTTGGATACATTTATACCTGAAATTTTGCCTTTGAGATACAGAGTCCAATACGATACATACCATACATATACAGTAGATGAACATCTCCTTAGATGTGTAAAGGAGCTACATGGGTTAAAGAAAAGTAAGTATGTAGATTTATTTGATGATGACATAAATCTTAGGGTATTATTTTTAGCGGCCTTGCTCCATGATATAGGAAAAGGACAGGGTAAAAATCATGCAAAAAAAGGTGGAGTGATAGTAAAAGATATAGGTAAGAGATTATTTTTGTCTGAAGATGATATAGAACTCCTTAGTTTTTTAGTGGAAAACCATTTATTACTTGCAGAAACTGCCCTGAAAAGGGACTTAGAAGATGAAAAGCCCATAGAGCTTTGTGCATCAAAAATTGGCTCCTTAGAGAGATTAAAGATGCTTTTTTTGTTACAAATAGCAGATTCTAAAGCAACAGGTCCGGCTGCATGGAATGGATGGAGGGAATCCTTATTAGAAGAGTTATTTATCAAGATAAGGAATTATTTGACTCGGGAAGAATTTGTTGGGGGACAAATAACTACGAGACTTAAGACGATTAAGACACAGATCAGGGAAATTGCACAAAAGCATGAGATAAATTCCCTTGAAAAGTGGATAGATGAACTTTCCCTTCGTTATCTTTTATGTGAAGATGTAAATGATATATATTTACATTTTAAGTTAGAGGAGAGGTTAAATAAAAATAAAAGGCTTGTGGTTTTAAATCTAAAACCACTTGAGATGGGTATGTGGGAATTTGTATTTGTATGTAAAGACCATCCTCGTTTGTTTGATTTTATTACAGGAGTCCTCTGGGTGAATGGAGTAAATGTGCTTTCTGCAGATATATTTACCAGGAGATATGGGGTGGCAGTGGACATCATAAAGACTGAGAATATCCCTGATCCATTTAATGTGGAGAGATTTTGCAATAGGATTCAAGAGGATTTAGAAAGATTAATCCTGGGAAAGATGGAACTAGATGAGATATATAAAAACAAATATTATTCAAATTTTGACAAATATTATTTTTTACAAAAAAAAGACAAGGTAATAATAGACGAAGATGCCTCGGATTTTTATACAGTTATTGAGGTATATACGTGGGAAAGACCAGGGGTACTCCATACTATATCAAAGGTATTGCATAAGTTTGGTTTGAATATAAAGCTTGCCAAGATTACCACTCCTGGGGCCCAGGTAGTAGATGTGTTTTACGTAACAACTGAAGAGGGGAGTAAGATATTGGACCCAAATGTTCACGAGGAGATTGAGAAGGCATTACTCATTGCCTTAAAGGAGCTCGGATAAATGTGGTTATTGATCCTATCTTTTGGCCTAGCTGTGGGAATCTCTGCTATATGTTCCC
>JALWFY010000186.1 GCA_027013815.1 Desulfohalobiaceae bacterium
AAGGTATATATTTTGGCTCTCATGGCAGAAACCATTTAAG
The DNA here is from genome assembly GCA_027013815.1 of Desulfohalobiaceae bacterium. GTDB lineage: Bacteria > Desulfobacterota > Desulfovibrionia > Desulfovibrionales > Desulfothermaceae > Desulfothermus. The sequence goes on from JALWFY010000186.1 coordinate 41, forward strand.
ACTAGCACAAATTTCTATTTATAAGGCCAAGCAAGAAATTCAAAGTAGTAAACAAGAACTTGAAAAATGCCTAGGTTTTCCCATTAAGCATTTTTGTTATCCATATGGGAGTTTAAATGAACAGGTAAAGAAGATAGTCAAGGATTCAGGATATATAAGTGCTATGAGTTGTTTTAGGGGATCTGTATATCCTGGCTGTGATTTGTTAGAAATCCCTAGGAAGGCCATTTCATATGGTGATAATTTGATTGGATTTTTTTGGAAACTTGAATTTAAGAACAGATTAAAAAGGACTAAAAGTTGAATATCTTGATAATACGCATGTCTGCAATTGGGGATATTATAATGGCCTCTGGGATACTGCCGGCCCTAAAAAAGGCGTATCCCACTTCCCATATAACATGGGTTGCACAAAGGGAATATATAGAACTCCTGTCTGATTCTCCTTATGTGGATCAGGTAATTTCATTTGACAGAAAAGGGCTCTCTAAGCTCCTTAAACAAGGAACTATAATAGGATTTTTAAGACAACTACTTTTTCTTATAAAGGAAATTAGAAAAAAACATTATGAGATTGTCCTTGACCTACAAGGGATATGGAAGAGCAGTATTTGGGCAGTTCTATCCAGGTCAGGTAATAAAATAGTGGTAGACCCAAAGGAAGGGGTTGGTTTTTTGTTCTCAAAAAAGATATACCCCAATCCAAAGGACAAAAGGATTGGCGCAGAATATAAATTGGCGTTAGAATTTTTACAGGTCGTTGAAAATAATTATACCCTAGGTGTTGGGATAAATAGATCCCCTGTGGATATCCAAGGGGAGTATGTTGTATTTTGTCCATTTACCACAAGACAACAGAAGTTTTGGATAGATAATTATTGGAGGGAAGTTCAGGATTTTGTGCATAAAAAGGGGTACAAAGTGGTGATTCTAGGGGGTAAACAAGATAGGGAGTTGTTTAATAAGATCTTTTCTTCAAGAGAAAACCTAATAGACCTAGTAGGTAAATTGAGTTTAAAAGAATCCATTGGCATAATAAAAGGAGCAAGTGCAGTAATAGGTGTGGATACAGGTCTTACCCATTGTGGAATGCTTATGAAGAGGCCGACAATAGCTATATTTGGTTCAACCTGTCCTTATCTAGATACAGGATATAGTAAAGGGATAGTGTTGTATGAAAATTTGGACTGCTCTCCCTGCAAGAGGAACCCCAAGTGCAGGGGTAATTTTGAATGTATGCACAAGATTACACCCAGTAAGGTTATTGAATACCTAGAGGACTGGCTGGGTAGATAATACCAATTCTCGTTAAGGTATAAGCCTTTTATTTCAAAAACATGAAAAAAATTTGTGTTTTCTCTAAATCCTAAGTCCTTGTATATAATGGCTAAGGGCTATTTTTTAATTTTAATTTTGAATTATAAATTCTAAATTTTGAATGAAAAAAGAATTAATCCAAAATCCAAAATTCAACATCCAAAATTATATTAATGGTTTTTGCCTTTTGCCCTTTGCCTATAGTATTACCTCAACTTACTGCATCTTTTTCTAATATCCCAAAGTCATTAAAACTTTTTTTAATGCTAATCAAAATACCTGAAATTACAGCAATACCAGTGCCTGTAAATATTGCTATCATTATGGCCAGTTGGTATTTTATTGCAGTTATAGGGGCAGTGCCTCCCAATATAACTCCAGTCATCATGCCTGGTAGGGCAACTAGACCTATGGTAGCCATGGTGGCAATAGTTGGTGCAAGTGCAGCCTCGCATGCATCCCTTAAAAATGGTCTTATTGCTTCATATAAGGTTGCTCCTTGAGATAACATGAGGAGGAAATATTTCTCTTGTTTTTGTATATTGTGATAAAATGCTTTAAATCCAATAATATCCGCCCTGAGGCAATTTCCAAGTATCATGCCACCTACTGGAATTAAATATTGGGCATCTAAGATATCTGTCTTGTGGAGCAAGAATCCAACAAAGGGCAGAAGTGGGATAAGGGTGCCTATTAAAAGGGCGATAAACAAGGGAACACAAAATTTTTTCCAATTAAAACCACATCCCCTGATTATAGATAGGTCAGCCACTACAATCATGCTCAGTAGCCATAGGATATTTAACCAACCTTTATTTAATTTAAACACTACTCCAAGGTATAACCCAACAAATGCCAGTTGAACGCTCATCCTCAAGAC
>JALWFY010000187.1 GCA_027013815.1 Desulfohalobiaceae bacterium
TTATCTTTAGAGGTTCCTTTATTTGAGAAAAAGGAATATACCTATCTTAAAGGTCTTAGGGCTGCAATGGACAAATTTCTAGTGGAGAATAAATTGTATAAATCGGTTATAGCAGGTTTTCCCTGGTTTTTGGATTGGGGAAGGGATTCTTTGATATTTTCCAGGGCATTGGTTGAGGATAAGAGTATAGGGGATGCAATTAGTATTTTAAAATATTTTGGTTATTATGAACAAAATGGGACTTTGCCCAATCTTGTAAAAGGTGATACCCCCCTAAATAGGGATACCTCAGATGCGCCCCTTTGGTTTGGCGTGGTATGTAGGGATCTTATTAGAAAGATGGGTGTTAAAATTTTAGAAGAAAAAGTAGGAGATAGGACCCTTGGAGATATTTTGTTTTCCATAGCCATAAACTATATAAAAGGTACGCCAAATGGTATAAAGGTAGACCCCAGTACATATCTTGTATTTAGTCCACCGCATTTTACTTGGATGGATACTAATTATCCAGCATGCACTCCTAGAGAGGGATATCCAATAGAGATACAGGCATTGTGGTATAGTCTTTTATGTGTATTAAAGGAAATTGATCCCCAGGGGACAAGGTGCCCAGTAAAGGGTGGTTGGGGATATATAAAACAAGAGGTAAAGAGATATGTTTTTGAGTTATATTATTTAGAAAGTCTTGGTTATTTTTCTGATTGTCTCCATTGCGCGCCAAATACCTCTGCAACACAAGCAAGACCAGATGATCATTTGCGGCCCAACCAACTCCTTGCAGTAACCCTTGGACTTGTTGATGAAGTTGATACTATAAAGAGAATGTTGGATGAACTCCAGTGTTTATTAGTACCTGGAGGGATTAGGTCCCTTGCTGACAAAAAGGTAAAATTTCCCCTTAGGTCTATTCCTGAACATGCGATTAAGGATCCGTACAATCCCTATAAGGGGAGGTATATTGGAGATGAAGACACCATGAGAAAACTTGCATATCATAATGGAACAGTTTGGACATGGATGTTCCCCTTATATATAGAGGCGTATTATATGTGCTATGGTGAAGATTCAAAGGACAAGGTCTTGTCTATACTTGGCTCTACAAGTATTCTGTTAAACTCAGGGTGTGTGGGGCATATCCCTGAGATTATGGATGGAGATATCCCCCATATCCAGCGAGGATGTCTTGCCCAGGCATGGGGATGTAGTGAGACATATAGGGTTTTTAGGATGATCTTAAATCATAAAAAATATGGAGTAGGCCATGAAAAAATTTAAATCTTATCACGTATATCCATATGTGCCAGAAAATTTGAAGTTTGTAGAAACCCTTATTGGAAACCTCTGGTGGTCCTGGAGATTAGAAGCTATAGAGACTATACGCAGGATAGGCCCTGAAAAATGGAAGGAAGCAGGGCAGAGTCCATTATATATGTTTAGCGATTTAATAAGCCAGGACGTTTTACGAAGATTTTCTCAAAATGAAAATTTTTTGGCCCAGTTAAAAGAAGTAAGAGAACAGTTTGAAGAAGAGGTGTTGTCTCACCATGTTCCAGAGGATATTGGCCTGCATCCAGACAGTACAATAGCTTATTTTTCAATGGAATATGGTATTCATGAGAGTATCCCTATATTTTCTGGTGGCCTTGGCATCCTAGCTGGGGACCATCTAAAGGCATCTTCAGATTATTGTATCCCTCTTGTAGGGGTAGGGCTTTTTTATAGATATGGATATTTTAAGCAATTTTTGACCCATGATGGATGGCAATTAGAAGAATATCCTGAAACAGACATATTTTATTTGCCTATTACAAGGGCAAGGGGGGCAGATGGTAACAAGATTTTTATAAACATACCATCTCCAATTGGGGATATTAGGGCCAGGGTGTGGAAGCTGGATGTGGGACGTGTAGAGCTATATCTATTGGACACAAACCTAAAGGACAATCCCCCAGAGATCAGGGATATTACCTCAAGATTATATGCAGGGGAGCCTAATATTAGGCTCTCTCAAGAGATACTCCTTGGTATTGGAGGGATGAAGCTATTAGAACAATTGGGTAAATTCCCGTCTGTATGTCATTTAAATGAAGGGCATTGTTCCTTTGTGTGTTTGGAGAGATTGGCCCAGACAATGAGAAAATTTAATCTTCAACTTCAGGATGCAATGGAACTCCTACCAAGGACCAATGTGTTTACTACTCATACCCCTGTTGCAGCTGGATATGATACCTTTCCAGTGGATATGGTACGGCCGTACTTTGAACCCTATACAGAGATTTTTAACGTTCCAGTTGAAGAGATAATCTCATGGGGACAAAGGGGATGGAAATATGACCCAGGGGGTAAATTTTGTATGTTCACATTTGGTCTTAGGTTTTCTCAATTTTGTAATGGTGTTAGTGAATTACATGGTAAGGTTGCTAGGAAGATGTGGCACCATGTATGGCCAGACCGTCCATTAGAAGAAGTTCCAATAAAACACGTTACCAATGGGGTACATGTGACTTCTTGGATTTCAATAGAAAATCATTTATTGTTTGAAAGATATATCTCACCTAAGTGGTATAAGATGCCAAATGAAGATATTGTCTCTGGTATAGACAACATTTATGAGGAAGAACTCTGGCGCGCAAGGGAACTCAGTAGATCTAGGTTGATCAGGTTTTGCAGATATATGATGCGAAAACAATATGAGAGGAGAAATGCACCAAAATCTATATTGGATGAAGTAGAATCAGTATTAGATTCTGAGGTCCTTACCATTGGATTTTCTAGGAGATTTACAGCATACAAAAGGGCGAATCTCATATTAAGGGACCCAGTAAAACTAAAAGAACTTATTTGTTCTAAAAAATATCCTGTACAATTTGTATTTGCTGGCAAGGCCCACCCCAAGGACGAGGAGGGGAAGAGGATTATCCAACAAATAGTAAATTTTGCAAAGGACCCAGACGTGAGGCATAGATTTATATTCTTAGAGAACTATGACATAAATATAGCAAGGCATCTGGTACAAGGGGTAGATGTATGGCTAAATAATCCCAGGAGGCCCTTTGAGGCATGTGGGACTTCTGGAATGAAGGCAGCTATTAACGGGGTACTGAATTTTAGTGTATTAGATGGATGGTGGTGTGAAGGTTATAGGGAAGACCGTGGTTGGGAGATTGGAGGAGGAAAGGAGTATTCTGATCCTGATTATCAAGACGAAGTAGAATCCCATGCGATTTATAACACACTTGAAGAAGATATTATACCTGTATTTTATCAGAGTAGGAGAGGAAACATCCCCTTTGAATGGGTCCATATGATGAAAGAATCTATGAAGATGGGAATTATATCGTTTTCAGCAAAGAGAATGGTAAAAGAATATGTTGATAGATTTTATTTTCCTGCTGCTCAAAATTTCTTTGATCTCATATCAGATAATTGTGAAAAGGCAAAACAAGCTGCAATCAAGAGACAGAGACTTATGGACCTTTGGGAAAAGATAAAAATAAATACACCAATGAAGTTGGGACCTTCTCATTTTAGGGTGGGTAATGAATTTGAGGTAGTGTGTGAGGTCTGTTTAGGAGAACTCGCTCCTCAGGAAGTAGAGGTGGAATTATACCTAGGAAAATTAAAGGGATTAGATGAAGTTGAAAAGAGTCAGGTGATAAAGATGGATGTTTACCAGGACAATGGTGATGGTTGCTTTATTTATAAATGTAAGGTGAAATGTGAAGAATCTGGAAGATATGGTTTTAACGTGAGGGTGGTTCCAACTGGAGATGATTATTTAAAATATACCCCCCATTTTATCACCTGGGCCCAGTGAGTTATTTAATTTATTGAGTTATGGACTATGAGTTAAAAGAAAAGATCTATAAGCATAAATTTAAAGCCCATAACTCAAGCTCTATATGAGTCTATTTATTTAAATTGGAGGTCATAAATGAAAAAATATTTCCCAAAGATATTAATAGTTACCCCAGAGGTAACATATTTGCCAGAGGGGAGTGGAGAACTGGCAGGATATCTCCATGCCAAGGCAGGGGGACTGGCAGATGTGTCTGCAATGCTTATAAAGGAATTATTTGATATGGGGGTAGATGTACATGTTGTACTTCCTGACTACAGGAGGATATTTCAGGACAGGCTAGGGCCCTTGTCCAGTTTATATAATGAACAACTGCAGATATATATGGAAAACCTATGTGAGCAAAGGATTCATCTGGCCCAGGATAGGTCTTTTTTCCACAGAAATAGCATATATTCAGGATACAGACGTGATAATCTAAAGGTTGCACTTGCCTTTCAAAGGGAATGTATAAACAATGTGTTGCCACGGGTAAGGCCAGATCTTGTCCATTGTAATGACTGGATGACTGGCCTAGTGCCTGCATATCTTAGAAAGAGGATGGTGCCATCACTTTTTACCATCCACAATATTCACACCACAACTACTACCCTGGCTGAAGTAGAGGATAATGGTATAGATGCTGCTGAATTTTGGGACAATTTATATTATCAGAGGATGCCCTTTTCTTATGAAGAATCTAGGGATTATAATCCAATTGACTTTCTGGCCTCTGGAATATTTGCATGTCATTTTGTAAATACAGTTAGTCCTACTTTTTTAAAGGAGGTTGTAGAAGGATACCATGATTTTATAAGTCCAGGGATAAGGCAGGAACTCACCAATAAATACTATGCTGGTTGTGCATTTGGAATATTAAATGCGCCTGATGCATCTTTTGATCCTGCAACAGACCAGGCCCTGGTCAAGAACTACAGCCTCAGGAATATGGTCAGTGGTAAGAGGGAAAATAAATTATATTTGCAGAAAAAATTGGGTCTTATAGTAGATGAAAACGCCCCTTTATTTTTTTGGCCCTCAAGGCTAGATCCTGTTCAAAAGGGTTGTCAATTACTTGCTGATATATTGTATGACGTAGTTTCAAAATATTGGGCAGAAAATCTTGAAATAGTCTTTGTGGCAGATGGTGAATTTTTTAATGTATTTGAGGGGATAGTCAATTTCCACGGGTTTTCAAACAGGGTGAAGGTGTGTTGTTTTGATGAAGACTTATCTCGTCAGGCCTTTGCGGGATCTGATTTTATCTTAATGCCATCTTCTTTTGAGCCGTGTGGCCTACCTCAAATGATAGCTCCCAAATATGGTTCTATCCCTGTTGCCCACGATACTGGTGGTATTCACGATACCATAACTCATTTAGATCCCAACAAGGGTGTAGGGAATGGATTTTTATTTAAGTATTTTGATTCTAATGGATTGTTTTGGGCAATAGATCAGGCTATGGATTTTTATAAACTTCCAAAGGGGATAAAGACAAAAAATATTAAAAGGATAATGAGAGAAGCAAAAGAGAGATTTAATCATAGGGAGTGTGCAAAAAGATATATTGAACTGTATGAAAAAATGCTTCAAAGGCCCCTTTAAAGATTTTGGGCAACTAATAATAATTTTGTATTATGGATTTTGAATTAAGAATAAATATTAATCCGTTATCTAAAATATAACAAACTAAAGTTCCGAAATCTGCAGGTTAATATGAAAGATGGCAAAGGGCGAAAGGCAAAAGGGTGAAGTATGAAGTATGAAGGGTGAAGGCTAATTTTTATTCAGAATTCATAATTCAGAATTCAGAATTAAAAAAAAAATGACTTAGGATTTAGAAAAAACGTAAATTTTTTTCACGTTCTTGAAATAAAAAACTTAAAATCCAGAACCTTTCATCAGAATGGCCAGATGGGCTATTCTATTTAGCGGGGTAAATTAAAATTTTGGAGCAAAATATATTATGTGCAAATTACCTTTAATAGATATTGATCCATACCTTAAGCCGTACAAAAACATACTAAAGAGGAGGTTTTTAAAGGTCATACAAAGAGAAAAAGAGCTAACCAAAGGGAGCTCTATCTTAGATTTTGCCACGTCTTACAAATATTTTGGATTACACAAAAAAGAAGACTCCTGGGTATTTAGGGAATGGGCCCCTAATGCAAAGGAGATATATTTTATTGGGGACATGACCAATTGGGAATTAGATAATGATTTTAAGTTAACTAGAATACACAATGGGATCTTTGAGTTGCGTGTGCCCTTGGACAGGATATCCCATGGGGACCTCTATAAGTTGATAATCAAGTGGGACGGTGGAGAAGGGGAGAGAATTCCTTCTCATGCTTGGTATGTGGTTCAGGATACACACACCAAGATATTTAGTGCCAAGGTATGGGAGCCAGAGGATGGGTATGTGTGGAAGAATTTAAAGACATGTGCTGTTCCTGACCCTGTGCTCATATATGAAGCACACATTGGCATGGCTACAGAAGAGGAGAGAATAGGGACCTACAGGGAATTTACTGAGAATGTCCTCCCCAAGATATGTGAGATGGGATATAATGTCATCCAACTTATGGCCATTCAAGAACATCCATATTATGGTTCCTTTGGATATCAGGTCTCTAGTTTTTTTGCACCAAGCTCTAGGTTCGGCAACCCAGATGAATTGAAGGAATTAATAGATACTGCCCATGGTCTGGGTATGTGTGTAATAATGGACATAGTTCACTCCCATGCAGCCCCAAACGAGGTAGAAGGGCTAAGCCGCTTTGATGGTAGCTTAGACCTATATTTTCATAAAGGTGAGAGAGGTGTCCATCCCCTTTGGGGTAGTAGGTGTTTTGATTATTCTAAAAAGGGGGTGCTTAAATTTTTACTCTCAAACATAAGGTATTTCTTAGAAGAATTTCATGTGGATGGGTTCAGGTTCGATGGGATCACCAGTATGCTTTATACACATCATGGGATTGGTAAGGACTTTGTATCTTATGATGATTATTTTTCAGAAGATGTAGATGAGGATGCCTTGACCTATCTAGCCCTTGCAAACAAGGTAGCCCATTTAGTAAATCCAAAGGCTATAACCATTGCAGAGGATGTTAGCGGTATGCCGGGCCTTTGTTTCCCAGTGTCAAAGGGTGGTGTTGGATTTGACTATCGTTTTGCCATGGGCATAGCAGACTTTTGGATAAAACTCATCAAAGATATGAGAGATGAAGACTGGCCAATGGGGACACTTTGGTATGAACTCACTAATCACAGGAAGGAGGAAAAGACTATTAGCTATGCAGAATCCCATGACCAGGCACTGGTAGGAGACCAGACTATTGTTTTTAGACTTATTGGTGCTGATATGTATTTTTGTATGAGAAAACAGGATGAGAATCTAAAGGTGGATAGAGGGATTGCCCTACACAAAATTATTCGATTTATAACCCTTACCACCTCATGTGCTGGGTATCTCAATTTTATGGGGAATGAATTTGGGCATCCTGAGTGGATAGATTTCCCAAGGGAGGGAAATAACTGGTCATATAGATATGCAAGACGGCAGTGGTCGTTAGCTGAAAATCCTGTTCTCAGATATGAATATCTACTGAATTTTGATAAAGATATGATCTTGTTTGTGAAACAAACTGGGATAATTGATCCTAAAGTCCCCCCTAGGCTCTTACATGAACACAATGAAAATAAGGTGATTTGCTTTGAGAGAAAAGGGTATTTGTTTGTCTTTAATTTCCATCCCATGAATTCATTTACACACTACAGGATATATATATCCCCTGGAAAATATGAACTGGTATTTTGTTCAGATGATAAAAAATATGGTGGTTTTGAGAGAATAAAACTAGGTGAAGTACATTTTACCCTGGTAGAAAGATCAGTAGATTTTATAAGACATTATTTATCATTATATATACCAAATAGGTGTGGATTTGTGTTAAAGAAAGTTGATTAATTGTTGGTCTTAATTCCCTTTCCTTGGACCAGGGTGAAAAAATCTGTTCTCCATTTTTTAATAATATTATCAAGTATTCCTTTTTCTTTTAAGTATGTTAGTCCCTTATTAAAATCTTGCATGAGCTTTTTTGATCCCTTGTTTTTTTTGGGAAAACATACATAGAGATATTTGTATTCTATTATTGGAGATATAGGTTTTACCCTGGAAAGTTGAGACGGGAGATATTTTTTTATAAGATAATATGCAACATATTTGTCTATTACAATTAAATCTACTCTCCCCTTTAATAGTTTTTTTATATTTATTAGGTCATTTCTAGCCCAGTCCTTGGTGAGATAAGTGGCAGAATCAATTGCCTCTGTGTTTATATAGCCCCTTACAAGACCAATTCTATATTTTTTTAAATCTGATATCTTGTTGTATTTAATGTGGCTTTTTCTTTGAGTTAAAAATATAATTGGCCCTCCAGGAAATGGATTAGATATATAAAAATATTTTTCTAATCTCTTTGAATAGTATTCTGGAAAATACCCATCTGCTTCTCCTTTTTTAGCTTTGTTTATGACTCTGTTCCATGGGAGAAATTCTATAGTGCACCTATATCCCATAATATTAAATGCCCTTTTTACTAACACGTACACATATCCCTTCTTAGGAAGGTCCTCTCCTATATATGGTGGCCAATTTAAAGTTAATAGTGTGACATTTTTTTTATCCTGGATGGTTTTGGCCCCAAATCCAGGAATATTATGAAAAATGAATAAAAATACTATGATCAAATATAGAAAAACTAGGCACTTTCTTTTCATTGTCATATAATCCTGTTGAATATATTTTATTTTTTTATTATATATAATATTTATTTTATTCTTGAATTATGTCAATTAAAAAAACAAAATTTTTATAAAATAATTGTGCAACATGTAAATTAAAATCTTGCCCTAGGAGAGCTAATGCTGGGAAATTCCTTAAAGACAAAAATAATATTCCAGGTCATAGTAACATTGTTAACTTGCTTTTTGATTGGAAGTGGTTTTTATTATTTTCATACAAAGAAAAAGCAAGCCTTATTTATAAAAAATAAGGCCCGTAAGCTGGTAGAGCAGCTCTCTATTTCTCTGAGAGAACCTCTATGGAATGTAGATGAAGATTTAACTAAGGAATTAATTCTTTCAGAGATGACTGATAAAGACATATATGGGATATTAGTATTTGATGAAAAAGGGAAGTTATTTGTCGGTATTGTGAGAGATGCGTCTTGGAATTTAAAAGAATTTCAAGGGAATCGTTTACCCAATGGACAAGATCTTATTACAGCAAGACATTCTATTAGGATATTAATTGATAGAGAAGAAAAACTATTGGGTTCAGCTGAGGTCTTTTTATCTCCTAAATTTTTGAATCAGTCTTTAAATAGACGTATCCTTATAACAGTGACCCAGTTTGGTTGTCTGACAATCGTAGTAGCTATTTTACTCCTAATTATTATGGAGAAGGTAATATTACAGAGGATAGATAAACTTGTAGAAGGTGTATCTTTTGTTGCCAATAGAGATTTTTCCCATAAATTGCCAGACCTTGGCAATGATGAAATAGGTTTTTTGGCGGATCAATATAATTTTATGTTAAATAGACTTGTAAAATATGAAAAAGAACTAAACCAAAGGATAAAGAGGTGGGAGGTAACCTTAAGATCTATAGGGGATGGGGTTATTGTAACAGATAAGGTGGGTAAGATTACCCTTATGAATGAGGTGGCCTGTATATTAACAGGATGGAATGAGGATGATGCTATGGGAAGGTCACTTGATGATGTATTTCATATAATAAATGAGTTTTCTAGAGAGCCTGTTAGATCTCCTGTTAAAAAGGTTATGGAGAGTGGTAAGATAGTGGGTCTTGCAAATCATACCTTACTTATATCTAAAGATGGCAGAGAGATACCTATAAAAGACAGTGCAGCCCCCATTAAAGATGAAGATGGAAATCTGTTGGGAATAGTTTTAGTGTTTACTGATATTAGTGTTGAGGTAGATCTTTTAAAAAAGATTGAAAATTCAGCTATGATAGAAAGGGGACTTGTGGAGGTAGCCAATGTATTGGTGGCCATTACCGACAGGAAAGGTAGACTCTTATTCTGGAATAGGGCAGCAGAGAGGATTACAGGATATCTTAGGGAAGATATTTTAGGTAAGGATGTGGGCTGGAGCTTAATTTATCCTGACAAAGTATATAGGGATAAGATGTTAGAGAGAGTGGAAGAGGTTATGACAAAAGGACGATCAATACAAGGGGAGGAATCTAGGGTTACAACAAAAAATGGGGAGAAAAAAATCATTTCCTGGTATTCAGTGGCCCTTATTCAAAGGGATAGAAAGGCAATAGGTTGTCTACACGTTGGAATAGATATTACAGAGAAAAAGAGATTGGAAAAAGAGGTCTTGAAAAACAAGACAATGGAGGCACTTAGTTTTTTTGCAGGGGGTATTGCCCATGATTTTAATAACATATTAACAGGAATTTTGGGAAATGTTTCATTGTTAAAACATACTGAATCCCTTGTAAAAGTGAGGGAGAGATTGGATCTCCTTGAAAAGGGTGTTTATAAGGCATCTTCTTTAGTGTCTCAGCTACTTAGCTTCTCTCAAAAAGGAGTACCAGTTAAAGAAGTTACATCCCTTGAAACATTACTACGAGAGTCAATAGAATTTGTCTTAACAGGTTCAAGTATAAAATGTGAATTAGATATAGAAACTCCTTTGTGGGAAGTAGAAGTAAATCCAGTTCAGATTTCTCAAATTATACAAAATATAGTAATTAATGCCATTCAGGCAAGTGAAGGTATTTCAAAAAAGATTCAGGTAAGTGCAAAAAATGTATGTTTTGATTCTAAAAAAACTGTTGGAGATAAGACAATAAGCCCAGGGAGGTATGTAGAAATATCAGTTATTGATCAAGGAGTTGGGATCCATCCAAAGAACTTGAAGAGGATATTTGATCCATTTTTTACCACAAAAGAAACAGGACATGGCCTTGGACTGGCAATATGTTATTCTATAATTAAGTCTCATCAAGGAGAGATCGTTGTAGAATCTGAATTGGGTAGAGGTACTAAATTTAGAATTTTTATCCCAGCCCTCTTAGAAGGTAAATCCCTGTCTAATAAAAAATCCCAAGAATCTAAAAAGGACTATGTTTTTTCTGGTAGGGTACTTGTCTTAGAAGACGATGAAATGATTGGTGAGATAAGTAAGGAATTATTAAAAAGTTTGGGGTTTGAAGACGTAGTCGTTGTAAGGGAAGGCCTTGCTGCAGTTAAAGAATATAAAGATGCAAAGGGAAAAGGTCAAGGATTTAAACTAGTTATAGTTGATCTCACTATTGCTGGGGGAATGGGTGGAAAGGACTCAATGAACGAGATATTGAAAATCGATCCCCAGGCAATAGGGATAGTTTCTAGTGGTTATATAACTGATCCAGTTATGGTAAACTATGAAAAATATGGTTTTAAAGGGGTATTAAAAAAGCCCTATACCTTTGGGGAGATGAAAAAGGTAATTTCCTCTGTCCTCTCTCTAGATTCTTAAATATATCCTATTATACTAATTGAGAATTAAAAACTTATAATTAGCCTTTTTTAATATTTTACATTGTCCCTCCCAGATTTTTTGGCAAGATACATCTTCTCATCTGCACGGGTAATTACATTATCTAAAGATTCTCCTTTTATGTACTCTACAACCCCAAAGCTTACAGTGATACTCCTTGTAGTTCCTGGAATCCTTATTTTTTTTACTAATTGTCTGAGTTGTTCAGCAAATCCCACTGCATCCCTTAAACATGTCCTAGGAAGCATGATAATAAACTCTTCTCCACCCCATCGGACAAATACATCTGATTTCCTGATCCTATTTTTTACCTCATTTGCAAGTGCAGTTAGGATATAATCACCAATACTGTGGCCAAATTTGTCATTTATATTTTTAAAAAAGTCTATATCAAAAAAGATAAGGGAAAAGGTCTTTGCTCCCCTTTTTACCCTATTTATTTCTTGTTCTAGCTTTTCAATAAAATAACGACGATTGTATATATTGGTGAGGTCGTCCTTTATGGCCATGTTTTTGAGCTTTTCAAAATTATCTATATTATTTAATACTAATGCAAACACTGGTGCTATCAGGGTTGCAAAATTTAGATATCTATCAATATGTTGGGGAAACAAAAAATTTGATACTTCAATTATTCCATAGATCTTACCCTTTCTATGGACTAGTATATAAAATTTGTCCTTTTTCTTTAAATAGATCTTATTATTTTTTTTCTTAAAATCAGTGATCAATTTTTTTAGTCTTGGATCCGAGAATTCACTTCCCCTATGAAATTTGAACTTAGCTGCACCCATGATCTCTATAAATAGCTCTTGAATTTTTTCATAAACCGCCTCAAATGTCTCACTACCGATTAGCTGATCTAATATATCAAATAGGGCAGCGTATTCAGCAATCTTATTGGACTTTTCTAATATAACAGGCTCTAATTCTCTTATCTTTCTATCCCATATGATGGATTTTAAGAAATTTTCTAAAGGGGTTAAATCAATTTTTAAAATAAAATAAGGGATCTTTAGATAGTTAGATAGTTCATCTGCCTTAATCTTTGTTTCTGAAGCCTGTTCTGGTAGGGTTGGAACCACTAATTCCCTGCATATTCCCTGAAAAAATTTCCTGGCATCTTGTGTAGAAAATCCCATTTTTTCAATATATCTCTTCCAGTTCTTTAACCAATGGCAGGTTATTATATATCCTCCATGTCTCAAAATATATTCTACCATATGGTCATTTAGGATATAGCTAAAACAAAAATTCCGCTTTATTATTTTAATATTTATATCTTTCGAAATCAGCTGAGGAAGGGTACAAAATCTTCCACAAAGCAAAAATAATTCCCTGTCTATGTCCTTTATTTTATGTAATATTGAATCAACTTCCAGCCTATTTCTACTCTCACTATATACACAGGGATAAAAATCATATTCTATTATGTCCAGATAACCTATATTCTTTATTGCCTGTTTAAAATATGGAGAAAGTTGTTCGCAAGTCAAAAAATATAGTTTTTTCATAGCTGTTTTTCTTGTTAAAAGATTATGTTATAAAAATAATATATTTTCCTAGTACACTGAGGCATTTTTGGTTATTATAATATTTGTCCTTTGGAAAAAAATAGCATGGATCCCATATATAATTATTCGTAGATCTTCCATAAAAGATTAGGATTATTTTTTATGGGGATGTGTTGTAATTTATCCCGTTACATAAAATGCCTTGTCCGTAGGGTCGAGGATGAGGATTTTCTGAATAAACGATTTAACAGAGATCTCGAGCCCTTTTCATATCTTCTAACAGAGTTTACATAGAACAAATGTCTAGATGTGTTGGCAAACACCCATACACTGACTATCGTGATGTGTCAAACATCAATTTTGGCTAAAGTGTAAAACAAGGGAAGCAAAAATTATACTAGTTCTACTTCGTTAGCTATTTTGGAGATCTCATTGATAGCAATTTTTAGAAATTCATTTAGATCTAGTCCTATTTTTTCACATTCCATTATCCTATCCCTGGATACATTTGCTGCAAAACTCTTGTCTTTCATCTTTTTCTTAACACTTTTTGGTTTCATACCTTTCATTTTATTTGGTCTAACCAACGCATTTGCCCTGATTATACCAGTTACAGTCTCTGAGCATCGCAAGGCAAAATCTAAGTTTGTCTCTGGATTGACTCCAGTATATTCCATGTTATGAGCTGCAATTGCATGGAGTGCATCTTCAGGTAATTTGTTATTTAAGATTTTTTCAACAGCATAAATTCCGTGTTTTTCTGGATTGTCCCTAGTCATTGCATAGTCAATATCGTGCAAAAGACCTACTATCCCCCATAACTTTTCATCTTCATTAAATTGATTTGCTATTCCCCTCATCACTGCCTCTGTTTCAAGGGCATGAAAGAGCAAGGACTTATCTTTCACATATTCTCTTAAGAGCTCTAATGCTTTATCTCTATCCATATTTTCTCCTTTTATTTAAAATTTTTTCTTTCTAAGGATATCTATTATTATCCAGCTCCCGAAAACAGCAGAACATAAATAACCAACAAGTCCTATGGCAGGATAGCCAAATAAAAGAGGTGGTATTTTCGTTGTTATTATCATTGAAGATCCGATTATCATGGCCGCTGTTAGTATTCCAAGTACCAATCTATTGGTTATCCTATCTAAGGTTTTTCTCAAGTTCTCTAAATTTTTATGCTCAAATCCAATGGAAAGCTCATCTTTTTCTATCTTGTCCAAAATCCTATCTATCTTTTTGGGAATTTCCTTTTGAAATAAAATGAGAGTGGATAATCCCTTTTTTATTTCTAAATATACATTTACTGGTGATAGTTTTTGTAAGGTGATTTTTTTTATATAGGGTCTTACTTCTGAGATAACATCTATCTCTGGATATAAAAGTCTTCCAGATCCTTCGCTGGTGACAATGGCCTTGATAAGTACTGCAATCTCAGGTCTGATTCTCATCTGGTGTTTGTGTAGAATGTTTGTTATATCAAGTAACATCTTTCCCATATGGATATCTTTCAAAGGCAGTGCATAGTACTCATCTATAAAGTCCTGAAGGCTCATAGATAGACTGAGTAAATCTACATTTTTTGAAGAATAACACAAAAATAAAATTACTTCCACTACTTGTTCTATATCTTTTTTAACTATTCCCTGCACAAGGTCGATTAGTTTAAACCTAATAGAAGGGGAGAGTCTTCCCACCATTCCCCAGTCTAATAGAGATATTTTTTTGTTGTTAAGTATAAATATATTTCCAGGATGTGGATCTGCATGGAAAAAACCATGTTCTAATATTTGTTTTAAGAGTATATCTAGTAGGGAATGGGCAGTCTCTTTTCTCTGTTCATTGGTCATTTGAGGCAGGCTTTCTTTTAAGCTGCATCCATCTAGTCTTTCCATTGTAATTATTTCATTGGAACAATATTCTGGGAATATACGAGGGAGATAGAATCTATCATCGTCTGAAAGATTGTGCTTAGCAATGGTTATATTCCTCACCTCTCTCTTAAAATCCAACTCATTTAATATCATTTTTTTTAATTCATTAATGATTTCAGGAAGGCTATATACTTTAATAAATTCAATTCTATTGTGCAACACAATGGATATTTCTTCTAATATTTTGAGGTCAGCCTTTATTATGTGTTTGATGTGGGGCCTCTGGACCTTTATGGCTACAGTAGTATTCTCATGTTTTAATATTCCAATGTGTACCTGTGCCAAGGAGCCTGCTGCAAGTGGGGTACGATCGATATGGGTAAATATAAGGTCTATATCTTTTTTCAGGGATCTTTTTATTTGTTCAACTATTTTTTCAAAGGGTTCTCCTTCCACCATATCTTGAAGCTGGCTCAACTCATTTGCAAGTTCCACAGGGATTAGATCAGTCCTCAGACTCAAAACTTGCCCGAATTTTACAAAGGTTGGACCTAATTCCTCTAGGACCAATCTGATCCTAGTAAAAGTATTTTGAGGAAAGTCTCTTTTTTGTTTTTTGATGGGTATTTTAAAGGGGTAAAGACCTTCTAACCTGGCTACAATGTCTTCAAAGCCGTATTTGGCAAGGGTGAATAGGATTTTTTTATATCTATTTAATTTTGTGAATCCAAATAATTCCACTTTATATTATCTTCATTTAATTTATGCCCCCTTTAAACAAGGGGGCATATTGATTATATCTGTCCTGATTTCATCTTGTCTAGATATTCGTCCATGGTCCTGGCTGCGACTCCACTTAAGACTATTAGACCTATCAAGTTTGGTATGGCCATAAATCCATTTAATACGTCTGATAAGGTCCATACAAAGGAAAGTTTTGCCACTGCTCCAATAAATGCAGCTATTACAAATAGTATCCTGTATGGGATATTTGTCTTAGAACCAAAGAGGTACTCAGTACACTGCTCACCATAATAAGACCATCCTAGGATAGTGGAATATCCAAACAGGGCAGAACCAATGGTCACTATATACGCACCAAAGGTACCAAGAGTAGAACTGAATGCAGAAATAGTAAGGGCAGTTGAAGTCTCTCCATTAGTCCAGACCCCAGTCATAACAATTGCAAGTGCTGTAATAGAACAGGTAACTATTGTATCAATAAAGGTCCCAACCATACCAACTAGTCCCTGCCTTGCAGGATCAGCTGTTTTAGCAGCAGCGTGGGCAAGGGAACCAGTACCTAGACCTGCTTCATTAGAAAAGATACCCCTTGCAACTCCAAATTGTAGGGTCTTAGCTACAGTAGCACCTGCAAAGCCTCCCATTGCAGCCTGGCCAGTGAATGCACTCTTGAATATTAAGGCTAGGGCAGTGCCAATGTTTCCAATATTTAAAAATATTACCAAAAGGCCACCTGCAATGTATATAACAGCCATAAAAGGGACAAAATATTCAGTTACTTGACCAAGTCTTTGGATCCCACCAAGGATAACCGCTGCAGTAAAGATAGCCAGGATAATACCTACCACATAATTGCTCATAGTTGCGTTTTGGATGTTAAATAACTTTACAACAGACAAGGCCACGCTATTTGACTGGACCATACAACCTATTCCAAAAGCAGCAATCATACCAGAGAACGCAAAGGCTATGGCAAGTATCTTTCCAAGTGGCTTACCAATATATTGAGATGCACCATCTTCCAAATAATAAAATGCACCACCAATCATTGTGCCGTCCTCTGCCTTTCTGCGGTACTTTACTCCAAGGAGTGCCTCAGTGCCCCTGGTTGCCATTCCAATAAGTGCAGTTAGCCACATCCAGAGTGGGGCCCCAGGACCCCCAAGGGCAATAGCCGTGGCAACACCTGCTATGTTTCCATTACCCACTGTGGCGGCAAGTGTGGTCATAAGTGCCTGAAAGGGAGTAATGTCTCCTTCTCCCTTGGCCTTTGATTTTAGTGATGCCCCGGTAAAAGCAAGTTTTAGGGCTAAACCCAGTTTTCTGAATTGAATGCCACGATACCTAATGGTCAATAAAATACCAGTAAAAAACAATGCTATCATCATGTACTTGCCCCACATAAAGCTGTCTAGGGCGTTTAAAATATGCATCATAGCGCCTTCCTCCTAGGGATTTTATAAGGTTAAAGTACATAAGGAACCATTACATTATATCCTTTGTATATTACAAAGGTCTCCAAAGACTGAACGTCTTCTATCTTACTTACTTCTTCTGCATAAAATTCTTTCAGTCCATATTTGTCGTTAAATATAACAAATAACATGAGGTCATATCTACCTGTCACTACACTTACAGATACAACTCCTCTAAGACGGCTAAATTCTTGTCCTTTTTTGAACATGTCAGTGGTTTTTAATTTAACGCCTATAATAACCAACTGGTGGTTTGGTATGCCCTCAATGTCTACTAATCCCTCAATAGATAAGAGGCCAGCATCAACCATTTTTCTCACTCTAGCACGTACTGTATTTTCAGTTATATTTAACTTTCTAGCAATTTTTTTAAAAGATTTCCTTCCATCACGAAGTTCTTTTATGATTTCCAGATTTATCTCATCGATCTTTATGTTCATGGCATGTATTTACCTGTTTTTAAGTTTATACCCTGTTACCCTGTGTGTAAAAATGATGTGGAAATCTAAACTAAATTTTGTTTTTTTTCAATAAAATTTATAGCAATTTCAATATGTAGAAATTTTATTAAAAATATAGTTTTTATTTCTCTAAAAATAACAGATAGATATAAAAATAATTCTAAGTATTACAAAAGATCAATGGCCCCTTCAGGAGAAATACAAATATTATTCATTGAAAAGGCCCTTGCAACAGGCTCACATGTGAGCTTACCCTTTACTACGTTTAGCCCCTTACATATGGCAGGGTTGTCCAAACACGCCTTTTTTACTCCCTTGTTCGCTATTTCAAGCCCATATCTAATAGTAGCATGATTTAGGGCAAAAGTAGATGTCCTGGCATATGCCCCTGGCATATTGGCAACGCAATAGTGGACCACACCATCTATTACAAAGGTTGGTTCGCTGTGTGTGGTTGGCTTAGAGGTTTCAGCACATCCTCCTTGGTCAATGGATACATCTACTATAACGGCCCCAGGCTTCATAATCTTTAAATGTTCTTTAGTTATTAGCTTTGGTGCCTTGGCTCCTGGGATCAATACTGCGCCTACTACCATATCTGCTTTTTTTAATGCGATTTCCAAGTTGTGTGCATTACTGAACTGGGTGAATACATTGGGAGGGAGGATGTTTTCAAGGTGTTCTAAGGTGTTTACATTAATATCCAACACAGTTACATTGGCCCCAAGCCCTGCAGCTGTTTTGGCAGCGTTTGTGCCAACAGTCCCTCCTCCAATTATTAGGACATTTGCAGGAAATACACCTGGTACCCCTGTTGCCAGGATACCCCTACCACCTCTTGGTTTTCCAAGGAAATATGCACCCATAAGTGGGGCCATCCTACCTGCCACCTCACTCATTGGTTTTAAAAGAGGAAGAGACCCATCTGATTCTTGAACAGTCTCATATGCAATTGCAATGATCTTTTTTTCAATACATGCCCTTGTAAGTTTCTCATCTGCTGCCAAGTGAAAGTATGTGTACAAGATTTGAGAATCTCTCATTAAATCATATTCTGAAGGCAAGGGCTCTTTTACCTTTACGATCATTTCACACAGGTCCCAGATCTCTTTTGCTGACTGCAATATCTTTGCGCCAACCTTTTCATATTCAGAATCTTCAATACCTGAACCTATGCCTGCACCCCTTTCTACATATACCTCATGTCCTGCCTCCACATAGGCCCTTGCAGCAGCAGGGGTCATGCCCACCCTGTACTCATTGTTTTTTATCTCTTTTGGACAACCTATTTTCATAAATAAACTCCTTGGTTAGATAATTATTTCCATATATTTTTCATATGCCCTATAAGAACTCCTGACAAATACCCCAGAGACTACTCCCCTAAACCCTATGTCTTTTGCGATCTTTCCAAGTTGTACAAATTCTTCTGGATGATAATATCTTGCAACTGGCATATGTCTTTTTGTGGGCTGTAGGTACTGACCAATTGTGATGATATCACATCCTGTTTCTCTTATATGGGTTAAGGTCTCAATAATCTCGTCCCAACTCTCTCCAAGTCCCACCATGATACCAGATTTAGTGACAAGACTGGGGTCCATTTCTTTGGCTTTTTTGAGTAAATTTAGCGACCTTTTATAATCAGCTCCAGATCTTACATGTCTATATAACCTGGGTACTGTTTCAATGTTGTGATTTAATACATTGGGAGAAGCTGAGACCACCATTTTTAAGGAAGGTAGATCTCCCTTAAAGTCAGGTATTAAGACCTCTATTTTGACTTCAGGATCCCTTTTCTTAAAAAAATTAATTAATTTTGCGAAAAAAGATGCACCCCCGTCTTTTAGATCGTCTCTTGTTACAGAAGTCACCACCACATACTTTAAACTCATTTTTTTTGTAAATTCTAATATACCATGGATTTCATTGTCATTTAAAGGAAGAGGAGGTCTGTGTTCCACAGAACAAAACTTGCAATTCCTAGTACAATAGGGCCCCATAATAAGAAAAGTAGCAGTTTTATTGCTAAAACACTCCCATCTATTTGGACACCTAGCTTCTTCACACACAGTGTTAAGTCCATTTTTGTCGAGCAG
Organism: Desulfohalobiaceae bacterium; assembly: GCA_027013815.1. GTDB lineage: Bacteria > Desulfobacterota > Desulfovibrionia > Desulfovibrionales > Desulfothermaceae > Desulfothermus. Next base: position 19,593 of record JALWFY010000187.1, read on the forward strand.
ATTTTTTGTCATTCCAAAGGATAGGGTAGTGGGGAGTTTTTTCTTGAGCCAGTCTGGTCTTCTTGTAATTTTATGTTCATGTGTCATGACAGTCTTCCATTAGAGTAATTTTCTTGTTTTTACGATGTCCAGATTAAATAAATCAGTGAATTTCTCTATTAATATGTCTTTAGTCTTTGACATAGATATATCCCTCCTAAGTATTTGCGATATACTTCCCACCTCTATATTTTTAAGTCCACATGGATTAATCCATGAAAATGGGGTTAGGTCTAATTTTATATTTAATGCGATTCCATGATAAACAATACCTCTTTTTATAGCTATACCTATAGAACCTATTTTTTTTCTATTATACCATACACCTCTGTTTAGTTCATTCCTTGATAATAATACCCCATACTCATTTGCTGTATCAATCATAGCCTGTTCTAACAAAAATACAAAATCTTTGATTCCAATTCTAGGATTTTTTATGTTAAATATGGGATAAACAACTATTTGCCCTGGACCATGATAAGTTATATCTCCACCTCTATTTATATGGAATATGGATATTTTTTTTTGTTTTAATAGATTATCATTTATTAATAGATTATTATTGTTTCCATTTTTTCCAATGGTGAATACTGGTTTATGTTCTAATACTATTAATACATCCTGATCTAATATATTATTTATTTTTTGATCTACAATATATAATTGTAAATCTAAAACTTCTCTATAATCCAGGGCCCTGTCTGCAGTTAATAAAATACACTCTCTATCTTTTCTACCCATACCAATATCAATATCCTTTTAATACTGGATGTCTAGCTGCATATACTTCATCCAACCTCTTAATTCTGGTATTATGAGGTGCCTGTAGCAGAATTTCTGGGTCTTTTCCTGCTTCTTTTACAATTTCTTTAATTGCCCAGATGAATCTATCAAGGTTTTCCTTTGACTCTGTTTCTGTTGGCTCGATCATGATTGCCCCATGGACCACCAATGGGAAATAAATAGTTGGTGGATGGAACCCATAGTCAATAAGCCTTTTCGCAAGATCTAAGGTGGTTACCTTGTATTTACCCAGGTCTTTATCTGAAAATACACATTCATGCATACATGGCCTATGGTATGGAAGGTGCAAGGTCTGCTTTAGATTTTCCTTTATATAGTTTGCATTTAATACAGCGAGTTGACTGGCCTTTTTTAGTAGACTTCCCATTGATAAGATATAACAATATGCTTTTACCATTACCCCAAAATTACCATAAAAGGAATGTACCCGCCCAATGGAATCAGGAAAATCATATGACAGGACAAATTTGTCATTTTGCTTTACTATCCTTGGACAGGGTAGGAATTTAACCAACTCATCCCTAACACATACAGGACCAGACCCAGGTCCCCCTCCACCGTGGGGCGCTGAAAAGGTCTTGTGCAGGTTTATATGCAATACATCTATGCCACTTTTTTTTAGGTCTACTATGCCCATTATTGCATTTAAATTTGCCCCATCACAGTATACTAGGCCACCTCTTTTGTGGATAATGTCTGCGATTTGTCTTATATTTTCCTCAAAAAGTCCAAGGGTGTTTGGATTTGTGACCATAATGCCTGCTGTGTCTTCGTCCATGTACTTTTCAACCTCATCCACAGATAGGATTCCATTTTCATTTGAAGATATTTTTACAGGTTTGTATCCACATATAGCAGAGGATGCTGGATTGGTGCCATGAGCAGTATCTGGGATTAATATCTTTTTTTTGGGTTTCCCATTCTTTTTGTGGTATGCATAGATTATTCTAATGCCAGTATATTCCCCATGTGCTCCAGCAGCTGGTTGAAGGGTGACGCCGTCTAATCCTGTTATCTCTTTTAATAATTCCTGGAGATTATACATGAGCTTTAAAGGACCTTGTACCATGTCCTCTGGGGTCAAGGGATGAACCTTGGCGAATTCCTCTTTTGCTGCTATTTGTTCGTTAATTTTTGGATTGTATTTCATGGTGCATGAACCTAGGGGATATGTGCCTGTATCTACGCCAAAGTTCCATGTGGATAGCCTGGTATAATGTCTTACAACATCTACTTCACTTAGATCAGGGATATCTATCTCTTTTCTTTTTAATTCCCCTGGTATTTCAGCCTCCTTCACGTCAAGGGGAGGTAGGGAATACCCTATCCTGCCTTTTTTCCCTGTTTCCCACAAAAGGACTTCTTCCATCACCAATCCTTTTGTACCCTGGGCCTTAAATTCTTCTAACATGACAAGACCTCCGTGGTTAATGTGTCTAGATCCTGTTTAGTCTTTGTTTCTGTGACTGTGATCAGATATGCATCTTTTAGTTCAGGATAGTATTTTTCAAGAGAAAGTCCCATAACAATACCTTTTTCCTTTAATTTTTCATAAATAACACTACCTTTTCCCTTAAAGTCCACAACAAATTCATTAAAGGTGGGGGCGGAGAACAATGGATTAAA
>JALWFY010000188.1 GCA_027013815.1 Desulfohalobiaceae bacterium
ATAAAGTATCGTTTGAAAAATTTAAAGAAGAGTTTGAGAAAAATATAAAGAAAATAATAAGATATTTTAATGAAAATAATAATATTGAATTACAAATTTCTCCTTTTTATTTCATATCTTTTGATTGGTTTGATTTATTTATAACTCTATCTATAAAATTGGGTGGAATGGAAAAAAATAATTTAATTGAGCTAAATGAGCTATTATTGAAAATAAAAGAATTTTTATTAGTTGAAAATAAATATCTGTATCGTAGTGAAACAGATATATTTATTGGAAATAAATTAGTGCAAAATATAGAAGTAAATAAGCCTAAGCTACAACTAAGATTATCTAGTGGGCATAGTCCTTCTATATTAAAAGAAATTAATAAAATTTTTAATCCCAAAACTAACATAGGAGGTTTTCTATTATCCTTAAAAAAAGCTAATATTAATTATTTATATGGTATTAGAGATATAGAGATAGAATACAAAAATAAACATATATTAAAGGAAATTTTGGAAGATATTATTAAATTACTACCATCTACTCAAAATATTGGCGAGCAAGAAAATGTTTCAGATATACAATTTCTTCCATCTATTTGTTTAAAATAGATACACTTTCTTTGATTTTATTTTCAATTTTATTACAGTATGTTTGTACTATTGCTATCAAAGAAAAGGTAGTTAAAGTTAAAAATATAGATCCACAAATGTTTTGACTTAAATTCCATATAAGGAATAATATCAGTACTAATATGAGAATAAGGATTATTAATTTCCCTATTAATTCTAATAACTCTATGAAAATAAAAGCAATCTTCTTTATAAAGAAGCTATTATGAAAAATAAAGTACGTACTGTAAATTATAGTTATTAAAGTTATTGTGTAAATATAAAAATAAATTTTAACTGGTAAAGTAACTTGCATAGAATAAAAATATCGTACAAATTTTTTAAAAATTATCATATTTGTGTTAACATCCAACAATATAAAAAGGAGAGAGAACCCAGAAGTAAAATATAACTGATATTTATCAATAAAAAAATATCTAAATCTAATTTTATAAATAAAACTATTAAGCGCAGTTATGTTCTTTTTTACCTCTATAATAGAATATGTTTTGTTTAAACAAAAATAATAAAAGACAAAATATAGTCTCAGCTTTTTTAATAGTTCATATTCTTGAGGAAAATATTTTCTCTTTTCAAATACAATTAAACCAGCTATTAATATAATAATAGCTGTAATAGTATTTATTTCCAATTTATTTTCCACATTTAATGAATTATTAAAGTTTATAATTGTTGAGATAGTTATTATTCCCGCCAAGTAAAATATAGCAATTATTTCTTCAAAAAGCGGAATCCATTTCTTATTTACTGATTGTTTTAATTTTTTTTCTATTGCTTCAAAATTAATTTCTCTCAAATTATTACCTAATGTTTTTATCAATTATTTAGTTAATAAATATATAATTAAATCCCATTCTATTCAAACAAAAAACCTAAGGCAGTTAGTTCATAAGTCTATAGGCAAAAAATTCCAGTAAATAAACAATAAAGCTAAAGCTCTTTTCATTGAATCAATACTTTTTGCATAAGCTTTCGTTTTCCTCCTAAAATCGCAAGTCTATCCCTTATAACAGAATGCAATCCCTCACTCCAATTAGTTAACCCAAATTTCTTTTTCTTCCTGTTCCTTAAATTCTCATATACATGGTACCCGTCAGTGTGTACCTGTTTATATTTAGGCAACTTCTCCTCTAAAATGTAAAACGTCTGTTCTGTTCTTTTGCCTACCTCAAAAAAACTTTATCCTTTTATCAGTTACCACTGTCCATAACCAGCAATCATTATCTTTCTTTGAAACATAACTATGCATCTCATCTATTGCTAAATTTTCTACCTGTTTTTTCTTTAAAATCCTTAATCTACCTTCATATTTTTTTTAAAGCTTTTTCACCTTCCCTTCTTATCCATGTTCTGATTGTCTGATATGGAACTTTTAGTACTCTGGCTATTGCCATCATTGTCATTCCTTCACAAAACATTCTGATTGCTAATTCCCTGTAGTGATGAGGATAGTAGTTTCTCTCTGCGTTCTCTACAAATGTCCTGTCACAACTTTTGCACAAATACCTTTGTTTTTTGTTTTAGTTTAATCCTTTTTTTACTACCTTCTCTGAATTACAGTATTTGCACCTCATAGTTTTATTTTATCCTATGTCCCATT
>JALWFY010000189.1 GCA_027013815.1 Desulfohalobiaceae bacterium
CCCTCCTGCATGACGTAGAATTAACAAATTTAAGAGGCAGCCGCAGTCTGCAGCCTAACGGGTCTTGAGAGACCAGCATCGACTTGTTTGCGGTCTGCCAGGACTTATAGACATTTAATTTATTCTACTACACCTATTACATAGGGTTTTTGATTTAACCATACATACCTTATCCTGGATAGTAATTTTTTTGCTATTCTAATTATGGCCTGTTGTTTTTTCATCCTGGTGATAAGTTTATTGTAAGTTTCTAAGAGTACTGGATCTTTCCTAATGGCCACCTAAGATGCTTCTATTAATGCATATTTTAATCTGGAGTTTTTCCTATAAGTTAATCCATATTCATAATAAGTATTTCCTGAAGAATATACAGATGGGGTAAGACCTACATAGGATTTTAATTGATCAAAATTTTTAAATCTATTCATGTCAATAATTTCAGATAAAACTATAATACCAATTTTAAATCCAATACCTGGTACTGTTCTTAATAAGTCAAAGGTCTGTTTAAAAGAAGAATTTTTTATAAAAAGTCTAATTTGTTTTAATATCATATCTTTCTACACTAATCAGGCTAAAGGCTAAGGGCAAAGGGCTAAAGGCAATATCAGGACAGACTTCAAAAATTTTTCCTTTAGCCTTTAGCCATTCGCCTTTTACCTTTTTCAACTATTATGCAGGTCCAACTAAAAAGAGGATTGATGTCAATAAAAAGAATCTAATTGTGAGCTATTATAATCCAAAAAACTCCTTATTTGATTTTTAGTCCTAGTAATATTTTTGGTATAAGTTAAATATAATCTGACAAGAGACCTTAAGTGCCCAAGCTTCCTCAGATGGGACAAATATAGGCCTTAAATTATTATTTTCCAATTCTCTAGCCAATTTGTGAGAATCTATTTTATCAGATTTTTTGTCTTTTTCCTTATGGGTAGAGGGTATATCAGCGGGATTTACTACCATACACTTAATACCCAGTTTTTGAAATTCTCTATATATCCAGAACCCAAACCTTCCAGTTTCATATACCACAAAGAAATTAGCATGAGGATAATTTTTATTTAAGAAATTATACAAAATATTAGGAATACCAACACTATAACATGGCGTTATTATGGCTAAATCATACCCCCCCCCTTCAACAATTAGGTAAAGACCTGTTTCTGCATCAGTGGAATGTTCAACAACAAAGTCTTCTTGTTTTAGCCCTTTTATTATAAAATGGGCAATTCGCATATCGTCTTCAACAAGTAAAATCTTCATCCTTAAACCCATGCAAAGTTTTCTTAATTAATTTAGCATTAATTATATCTCAATATCACTGCCCAGGTATAAGACCATATCGTATGGGATCATAAATCTCCGGGTAAAACTAGGAGAGACTTTATACAAAAATATAAAATATGAGTAAAGCATACGTCTAAATCCTTTTTTATTTGTCACAGGATTCCAAGTACCAAATACATACCTACATGGATGGGAATCTAGTCCAAGTTCGTGCATGATATTTGGAAGATTTATAAAAAGACGCATATATCCCTTTTCAATTATGACCCTATAGAGATTTATTTCTCCATTTTTATATGACTTTATGAGCTCTTTATCATATATTATCCCCCATGGATTTGAGGTAGTCTTCACTGTGGTTATTACTATTTGTTCTTTTACACTCCCATTTTTAAGCTGATGAAGTAAGGACGCAGGTATAATTTGAGAATTAGCTGTCATATAAATATCAGTGCCAGGGAGGATGGATGGCCTTGTTGATTCTAGTATATGGTAAAATTGATCCATTTTTTCTTTGGGGATGGAGTGGAATAGATGTCTTGTTCCTTTTTTCCAGGAAAGCATGGTGAAGATTAAACCAGATGCAATAACAAGAGGAAACCAGCCTCCTGTAGGGATCTTTCCAACATTGGCAGAAAAGAAGCTGGTGTCAAAACAGAGGAAGAATAGGATTATACCCTGAGAAAAAATAAGTCTTAATGCAGAGTTCTTATAATTGAAGAAAAAATAAATATTCATCATTAATGTAGTTCCTATAAAGGCTCCAGTAACAGCGAGTCCATATGCATCGCCCAATCTATCAGAACTTTTGAATATAAATACTGTGGCTAAACATGCAATAAACATTATGCGATTTATAACAGGAAGGTATATTTGGCCCTTTAGCTTGGAAGATGTATTTTTTACTTCTAGTCTGGGAAACATCCCAAGTTCCATGGCCTGGGAATATGTGGAAAATGCCCCAGTGATCATAGCCTGACTGGCAATTATTGCAGCTAAGGTGGCTAAGAACAACATATAGATATAAAATGAATGTCCTATAATTAGAGACATGCCAAAAAATGGTCTTGATGCATTGTGGGTTGCGAGTATATACGCCCCTTGCCCAAAATAGTTTATAAGAAGGCATAAAGAGGCAAAACCCCATGCTATGCGAATACCTGGTTTAGAATAATGGGCCTCATCTGCATATAATGCCTCTCCCCCTGTAATACATAGGACTACATATCCCAATGTGGGAAATACAATACCTATAGGATGATGATAAAGGAAATATATTGCATAATACGGACTAAATGCCTTTAACAGCCAAGGTGTTTTTATGAGACTTACTATTCCACATATAGATATGGACAAAAACCAAAGGATCATTATAGGAGAGAAGAATTTTGCTATCCTTTCAGTGCCATGTCTTTGAATAGAAAATAGACCAGTTAATATGAGAACAGCTATGGGGATAATCATGGGACTTAAGTTTGGATATACTACGTCAATCCCTTCTACTGCAGCTAACACAGATATAGATGGGGTAATTATTCCATCACTTAAAAGCAGGGCCCCACACAACATGGACAGGAACGTGGCTAAAATTATGACCCACTTATAGTTTTTTATATTTAATCTTTTTTTGGTATTAGCAATTAAATTTAAAAGGGCATATGTGCCACCCTCTCCTTTGTTGTCCAAGTCCAACGCTAACCATGCGTATTTTAGAGACAAAAATACAAAAGACCATACAATTAAGGATAATACACCCATTATATTGTCTTTTGTGACAGGGAGAAATTTAAAGGTAAGGAGCATAACATAAAGGGGAGATGTGCCTATGTCCCCTAGAATTCCTCCAATGGCTAGATAGGCAATATATAAATGATTTGAGTTTTTTTTAGATGAATTTGGCATAATTATTTCTTTTTAAAAAATTTAAATTTTTGTAAAAATATATGCTAAAGATGAAAGTGTCAATTTTTTAAAAAAGCTATATCAGGTCCACGTCAAAGTTTTTTGATATGCCCCAATTTTTTAGAAAGGTATAATGGAATTGAGATAATCATGGGCAAATGGCAAAAGAAATAAAAGGCAAAAGGCCGAGGGCTAAAGGAAAAATTTCTGCCCCCTAACCTAATATTGCCTTTCACCCTTAGCCCTTTGCCTTTGGGCTAATATATTTAAGGACATAATCATATGGGGAATTGTAGATTTTAGATGAAATTAAATTGTTTTTTTGGGGTGTTATTTTTATGAGAAAAAGATGGGAGAGAAAAAGATTTTTAATATCTTTATGTGATTAAAAATCTCTTTAATTAAATTAATTAAGAGAGGAGGGTAATGCCCATCCTCTCTTAATAGAGTTCTCTTTAAGAAGCAGTACAGTTTACTTCATTGTTGGTACCCATGTTACAATTCACACTTATGCCTTTAACAGTAACAGTTCCGTTACCACTGATTTGCCCGCTAGTTCCATTAATAGTGAGGGTAATTGAACCTGTCCCAATATTACAGGTCTTTGTGGTGCTACCATTATCTGAGTATTCTGCTGCTAGTTCGCTGGCACAATTTGCAAGCATTGCCTGGGCATTTGCAGCTGCTGCATTCCTTTTATACTTTGTGAATTGAGGAATTGCAATTGCTGCTAGGATTCCAATAATTGCAATAACAATGAGTAGTTCCACTAAGGTAAAACCTTTTTCTTTTTTATTGATCTTTTTCATGGCATACCTCCTAAAAGTGCAATTTAAAAGTTTTATAAAAATGTTAATAAAAGATATACAAGTTTAGTGCCAACTGAAAATGGTGTTTATTTCAATGAATATGAATAGATAATGTGACAAAAATTGTAATTATATGACAGAAAATGTAAGCTGTTTTTGGTATATTTAATTGTTTTGTAGACATATTCAAATCTTAATTCTTTACTTTTTTTTTTTACGCCCCTATTCTATTCATCAGCTTTTTATTTGGAGGGAATTGGCTTATGGTGGTGTTTGACGGTTTAGAGCGTCTAAATGAAGCTGGTATTAAGGGCTGTGTTGTTACTATTGGAAATTTTGACGGAGTACATTTGGGTCATCGGGCATTGATTAATAAGCTTAAAGAAAGGGCAAAACAGTTGTCTCTACCTTCTGTGGTTATAACCTTTGATCCTCATCCCTTAAAGGTTCTTAAGGGAAAGTGTCCCCCTGTTATAACCCCAATAAAGCAAAAAATAGATTTATTAGAGGAAGTAGGGATAGATATAATTATTTGTTTGAAATTCGACAAAGATATAGCAGGGCTTAGTGCTGTTGATTTTATAAAGACTTATTTGATAGAACCTATAGATATGAAAGAGATTATAATAGGTTATGATTATAGGTTTGGCAAAAATAGGGAAGGAGATTTTGAGTTATTGAAAAAAATGGGCATTGATTTTGGATTTAAGGTATGGCGCGTTGATCCTGTTTTTTTTCAAGGAGAGGTTATAAGTTCAACAAGGATAAGAAATTTGGTGCAACAGGGTCTAGTCTGGGAGACCAAAGACCTTCTTGGAAGATTTTATCAAGTATTTGGACACGTAGTTAAAGGCCATAGAAGGGGTGGGGAGGTCTTAGGGATACCTACAGCAAATTTAAATTTAATAGATGAGTTGGTGCCAAAGACAGGGGTATATGCAGTCTTTGGTGAGGTTAATGGGATTAAATATCCTGGAGTGGCAAATGTTGGCTATAATCCTACATTTGGGAACCATGTGTTATCTGTAGAAGTGCATTTGTTCAATTTTAATAAAAATATTTATGGGGTTCCCTTTAGGGTCTATTTCATTAAAAGGATCCGTTCTGAGAAGAAATTTCCTGGAGTTATGGAGCTAAAAGCCCAAATATTAAACGACATAGAAACTGCAAGACTTATTTTAAAGGATGTTGAGATATAATTTATATTAAACTGAAGTTCTGAAAATTGCAGGTTAAAGCGAAACGAAGTTTCGCTTTACTTTGGCCATTGGCCAAATTTTAAAATAAGGAATAAATCCTTATTAAAAAATATGCGTTAGCACTAAGCGAAACGAAGTTTCGCTAAGGTGGCAAAAGGCACATGAGGCAAAAGGCGAAAACCATTAATATAATTTTGGATGTTGAATTTTGGATTTTGGATTAATCCTTTTTTCATTCAAAATTTAGAAGTTATAATTCAAAATTAAAATTAAAAAATAGCCTTTAGCCCTTAGCCTAAGGTAAACAATGACTTAGGATTTAGAAAAAACGTAAATTTTTTCACATTGTTGAAATAAAAAGCTTAAAAAAATCTAGGTGCTATGGACAAAGGTATTTTACATATTTACAGGAATGTTCCCTTTGGAAAAGAGACCTTGCTCAGTTCCATATATTTTTCAAAAAAAATGGATTCAGAGCTCTTTGTATATATCCCAAGGTATAGAAAATTTAATATGTATTTTGACAATCAAGCGGTGCAGGTGACTCTGGATCCAAGTTATTTAAAAGATCAGGACCTAGCTGAAAAACGGGTCCTGGACATTATAAAAAGGGAAGGGGCTTTTGCCAGTATTTTAAAGGTAGAGGATTTTAGCGCTTCCACCCTTCCAGACCTACCTACTGATTTTTCCTTTATGACCTGCCCAAGGGTAATTAGTGATATATTAAAAAAAATATATCCTGGACAAATTGGGCCAACAGTGAGGAGGATCTTGTTAAATGCGCGGTTTCCTGTTTTTTTGCCCTCTCCAGTATTTAAACCATGGAAATCCCTTGTGGTTATGTTTGGAGGATCTAACACAAGTATTAATGCCTTGAGCTTGGGCTATGCGATTGCCCAACAGACTGATTTGCCTCTTTTTTTATTCACTCAAAGTGAGGGTAAGAGTCAAAGTTGGTATGAGGACATTATATGCAATGAAATTAAATCCTATGATATATTTGAGCAGGTCAAAGAGTGGTATTTTTTTGAAAATGGGGAGTTGGAAACAAATCTTTTTAATGTGCCACATAATGCGATGTTACTTGCAGGAATATTTGGACATAGTCTAATAAAGGGCTTAGTTTTTGGAGGGAAGATAGAACTTATGCAATCTATCCTTCCTAATAATTTTTTGTTGGTAGGTCCTAATTTTTTATTGAAATAAAATTAATTATTTTAAATAGTTATTGGAGGAAGGTGGTTTTCTATGGAATTTGCTATGAATAATCTAAAGAAATTTTGGGATGCTACAAGGGATGTCTACAAATCAGTGACCATGTTTAGGTTAATGCTTTTAAGTATCCTTCTTGGAGTGCTAGCAGGTGGTTCTGCCGCCCTGTTTTTCCTGGGGATTGAATGGACTAAATTTAAATTGCTCACTCAACTGGCCGGTATGCACATACCTGGTCCAAGTGGAGAAGAGATATTTAAAGGGATACCTGGGGTCCATAGGCCCTGGTTGATACCAATTTTTACCACTTTGGTAGGAGTTATTACAGGGATAGTGGTAAAAAAAATTATACCTTATGCGCAGCAGGACCATATTACTGATGGTACTGATGCAATAACAAGGGCATTTCATC
>JALWFY010000190.1 GCA_027013815.1 Desulfohalobiaceae bacterium
ATGTTTCCATCAATAGGCAGGTCTCATACTGAAGGTGAGATAAGTGGTGAAGCAAAGATATTATTTGACAAAAAAGACAAAAAGGTTTTAGGAATACACATAATTGGACCACACGCATCAGAACTTATTGCCACAGGTTGTGTGTTAATAAGACAGGGTGCAACCATGGAGGATATAGGAGACACCATATTTGCCCATCCAACGTTGTCTGAGATATTTCATGAAATGGCCATGAAAGGGATTGGATACCCAATACATGGGTGAGTATAATTTTGGGGAGAATATTACATGGAAAGACAAAGGGATAGATTGGAACTATCTGATGGGGTAGAGTTATTTTATGAATATTTTGAGTCCTCAAAGAATAATAAGACCTTGGTCTTTATAAATGGTATGTTCCAATCAGTGTTTGACTGGTACCCATTAAAAGACCTTTTATTGGAAGAATATAATATCCTATTATATGATTTGCGTGGACAGGGAAAGACTAAGATCCAGTGTCAAGAGATATCCCTGGACAGACATGTTAAGGACCTCGTGGAGCTGATATCATATTTTAATTTAGAAAAAATAAACATTATTGGAATGAGCCTTGGAAGTGCAGTGGCACTTTTGTTTTCCAATAATTATTCTGAACTAGTTGATAAGATGGTACTTATTGGAATGGGATATGGTCCAAGGCTTGAGATGATTATAGATGACTGGAAAAATATACTAGAGTTACTTGGAGACTTTGCCTTGTTTAAATTCCTATTGCCCTGTTTATTTTCAGATGGTTTTATCAAAGACCATGAACAGGATATATCCAATATACTAGATGCATTGATAGAGAGAAATAATATAGAAAGTCTATTAACACAATTCTCTGCAATAACCCCCTATCCCAATATAAAAGAATTACTACAAGGTACACAACATCCCTTTATTGTTGTAATAGGGGAAGAAGATGCACTTGTGAGTATAAGTAGTCTTAAAGGACTCATGCAAGATATTGGCAAACAAGATAATATCTTGACTATCCCAGGAGCAGGACATTCTTTGGCTCAAGAATCCCCAAAATATTTGATGGAAATAATAAGGAATTTTATATAAGGACAAATAATGTGGCAAGAAAAATACAGGGATTTGTTTAATAAAAATAATTTTCACAAATATAAAGATTATATAATAGTATTTATAAAAGGTGTGCTTACCTCAATAGATGAGAATAAATGTTTAATTAGGGCAGGATCCCTTACATATGTAACCACCCTTTCTATTGTTCCTTTTTTGGCAGTTGCATTTTCTCTATTAAAGGGTCTAGGATTTCATCATACTGAATTTATTCATAATGTTCTATTAAAACTCACTGCAAGTAAAAAAGAAATAGTAGAAAATATATTGACTTATATAAACAATACCAATGTAGGTAAATTAGGCACCATGGGTATGGCTACGTTGCTCCTAGTGGTACTATCCCTTTTAGGGACCATTGAAGATACATTGAATGCAATATTTGAAATACCTAAAAACCGAAACTTTAAACAAAAAATAACACATTATTTTTCTATGACTCTCCTGTCTCCAATATTACTTATTGTACTAGTTACCTTTAGCTCTTCTATATCTAGTATTGGATTTGTAAAAAAGCTTCTCACTTATTCCATAATAAGTCATGTCTATTTTTTTGTGCTTAAGATAGTACCTTTTTTTGTGGTATGGATATCCATATTTATGATATTTTATTATCTACCAAATGGAAAAGTAGATTTTAAAAGTGTAGTAGTGGGATCATTTTGTGCATCTATATTATGGCAAATATCTAGTTATGTTTTTATTAATTATCATCCATTTAATGTAAAGTACAATGCTATATATGGTAGCTTTGCTAAAGTACTTTTGGTCCTTTTATGGATATTTGTATCATGGTTCTTGCTCTTGATTGGTGCAGTAATAGCCCATGAGATAAAATCCATAAGATATGGTAGATATAAATACCATAAAAAATTAGGATATTTTAATATTGCTTTTAAAGAGTATGTTTTTTTAAGAATTATATTGTTTATGATAGATATGTTTAAAAAAGGAGACGGAGTATTAAGTGTAGATGACCTCTCTGATTCCTTAAATTTGCCTTCTTTTATTCTCATGGACTTTTTAAAGGCATTACAAGAATTGGGATTTATTGTATCTGTTGAAGATAGAAATAATAAATCCTTTGTTATATCTTCCTCTATTGATAGGTGTAGCTTATCCTATTTTATGCAATTAATAAGAAATTATAATGATATTTCTTTAGATAATTTAAAACTATATAGAAGAGATTATTCTAAAAATATTATAGAGGATATTGAAGATAAAGAAATAACATTATCTAACTTAAACTTAGAGCTTCAACAAAGAGGGATTTTCTAATATAAAAAAACTAAAAGCACATATCACCAGCGAATGGGTAATTTTTCCTTTTTTTATAAGAGAAAATACCTCAGATAAGGGTATTAAAACAACCTCAATATCTTCCCTTTCATCTAAATGTTGAGATCCATTTTTTTCCACGTCCCTTGCAAGATAAGTATAACAATAGTTGTTTAAAATGGCAGGGTTTGGATGTACCTTTCCCAAAAATTCAATCTTATTAGAGCTATATCCTGTTTCTTCTTCAAGTTCCCTTAGGGCTGCACCCCTTGGGGTATCATTTTTTTCCACCATTCCCCCTGGTATCTCCAGGGTAAAATCCCTAATGCCGTGTCTAAATTGTTTTACAAATACCACGTTATTTTCTTTGGTAATGGGTATTATATTCACCCATGGACCTGTTTCTAAGATATAAAAATCATATGATTTTTCAGTCCTGGGGGATTGGGCTGTGTCAATCCTCAAGTCAAATACCTTATAAGAGCTTTGTTTTTTTGATTTGATCAACTTCCATGGAGAGATAGTCATCTTAATTATATGCCCCCTTTTGTTGAAAAAACTAAGGGCCTTTTGCCCTTAGTTTTTTGATTTAATTTTTATTTGTATTCATGGGTACCCAATACCACAGGTATATTGAATGTCTGTTCAATCTTTTTGGCCATTTCTTCTACATCATAATATGGACATGGAGGATAAGACCCTGCAAGGCAAGAGCTAAGATATATTTTATCAGGTTTTACCTCAGAAATTTTCATTGCCATCTTTGTATTTGGAATTACTGTCTTCCCAGGACAATCACACCTTATCCAATGGATTAATTGACAGGGTTCGTCAAATTTTCCTTCACCAAGGGCTGCTGCCTTATGACACCTCCATTCTCCTGGACAACCAAATCCACTATCTACATATTTTCCACAATATATGACTGCTACTTTTTTCATAGTATTTTACCTCCGGCCATGTATAGGGATTATGATATGTTCTTACTCCTTTACCCTTTTTAGTTCTACTTTGACCTTGTTATTGGGATTTGGACATTCCCATACCATTACATCAGGATCTCCTAAAGGGGAATTGCCGTCAAACTGTAACATTGTGATCCAGTTATAGAGATTATGGTAAAAATATCCACAAAAATTTCCGCAATGATGTAAGCTTAGTTCAAATTCATCACCAATCTTCATGCCAATAGTGCAATCACCTTTCATATCAATTACCTTGGCCACTACCTTGTTCCCTAGTTTTGGAAAGTTTATAGCCATGACTGTACCTCCTGTTAAGGTTTTGTTAATATATAAATATGACTCTTCTTCCCCTTGTTGTTAAATAGGTATAATCTTTTTTATAGATATGACAAGGATAAAATTTTTAAATAATACAAAAGGACTTTATCTATAATAAAAAATAAAATAAGATAGGGAAAACACAAAAGGAGAGATATGTATGAAGGCACAAGATCTTAAAAAAATTCCTCTTTTTGAGAACATGTCCATTGAATTGTTAGAAGAGATTTGTAGCCGTATGAGCTTAAAATACCTAAAAAAGGACGAGGTACTATTTTACAAAGACGATATAGGAGATGCCCTCTACATAATAAATTCAGGAAAGATAAAAATATCTATCCCCACAGAAGAAGGCGAAGAATTGATTATTACCATATTTACTGATGGAGACTTTTTTGGTGAGCTGTCAATACTGGACAAGGCCCCACGCTCAGCTGATGCAATAGCATTGACCAATACTCAGCTTTTTGTATTACACAGGGATGTATTTTATTCATATCTCTTTAAAAGGACAGAGGCCCTTGAGTCTATAATGTCTGCATTGTGTACAAGGCTCAGAAAGACAGACGAATTTTTAACAGATCTATGTTATACAAATTTTTCAAAGAGGCTGGTAAAGACATTGATCGATTTAATTAACAGATTTGGCAAAAGACAGGATGCTGGAATATTGTTAGATTTAGAGTTAACCCAAAAGGATCTAGGGGCCATGCTTGGTGTAACACGGGAGACTGTAAACAGAGAAATTATGAAATTAAAACATCAGAAAATACTGAGCCAGGACAAAAAACGTATTATTATTAAAGATTTTTCAAAACTACTTAATCTTATTTAATGAATAAATGGATACTCATATGGATAATAAGGACTTTAGGGAACTTTATTTACAAGAGAAAAAAATAAATGAACTTATATATAAGTTTAATGAGGCAGAAGATATAAATGAAATATTTTTGGATTTAGGAGAAGAATTAACTCATTTATTTTCCTGTGAAAGGATTACTATCTATGCAATAGATAAGAAAAAGAACCAGTTATACTCAAGGATAAAGACAGGTGATGCTCCACTTGAGATACGCGTGAATATAGATCAAAAGAGTATAGCTGGATATGTGGCAAAAAATAGAAGGGTTGTGAATATAAAAGATGTGTATAATGAACAAGAACTATCTTTAAGGTATCCTGGTCTGGTATTTGACTGTACCTGGGATAAGAGTTCTGGCTTTAGGACTTGTTCTATATTGGCCTGCCCTTTGATTTTAAGGGATAAATTTTTGGTTGGTGTATTGCAACTCATTAATAAAAAAGGAGGAGCTTTTTTTAATAAAAAGGATCAGGAACTTGTTTTAAAACTCTCTTCTCCTCTTGCCACAGCATTTTACAATCTACTCATGTATCAAAGGAAATTTGGAAAGTTTGACTATTTATTGGAGTCCAACAAAATAACCTATACAGAGTTGGACATGGCTATTATAAAGGCCAGGGCAAATAAAGATGAGGTAGAGAGGGATGTTGGTTGGGTTTTGATAAACGAGTTCAATGTGTCTAAAGAAGATGTGGGAAAATCACTATCCATATACTATGGTACTGATTTTTTGTCCTATAGTGATAATATAATATTACCTAGTGAATTATTAAAGAAGTTGAACATAGAATATCTAAAATCCAGATTTTGGATCCCTGTTAAACAAGAAGAAGGTGCGATTACTGTTATAATTGATGATCCCTTTGATGAAGAGAAAAAAAGAGAGGTCTATTTTTCTGGTCTAGGAAATAATATTGAATTTGTAGTAGGACTTAGACAAGATATTGTAAATTTTCTAAATAATTATCAGGAACAACAGTCTTGTGACAAAGAATCCTTGGGGGATGTGTTGAGTGAATTAATAGATGAGGATACTGATCTAGATACAGAGGTTGAAGAAGATGTTCTCAGTGAAAATGCACCAGCAGTTATAAAGCTTGTCACAAAGATAATCAAGGATGCCTATGATATGGGTGTTTCAGACATCCACGTGGAACCAGGTCTAGGCAAAGACCCAGCTAAAGTTAGGTTTAGAAGGGACGGGGTATGTTTTCAATATATAGAAATACCAGCTACTCATATTAGGGCATTTATAAATAGGATCAAAATAATGAGTAACTTAGATATTGCAGAAAAAAGGGTCCCCCAGTCTGGTAAGATCAAGTTAAAATATAAGGAAAGGGTGGTAGAGCTCAGGACTGAAGTCACTCCAACAGTAGGTGGAGTAGAGGATGTGGTAATGCGTATTCTAGCTGCTGGTAAGCCCATGCCCATTGAGAAGATGAATTTTACCCAAAGAAATTTAAGTGCACTCCTAGATATTATAAATAGACCATATGGTATATTTCTGGTAGTTGGTCCAACTGGATCAGGAAAAACAACTACCTTGCATTCTATTTTAGCTAGGTTAAACACTGTGGAGAAAAAGATATGGACTGCAGAAGACCCAGTGGAGATTACCCAGCCAGGTCTTAGACAGGTCCAGGTAAGGCCAAAGATAGGATACACCTTTGCTGCTGCTATGCGCTCTTTTTTAAGGGCAGACCCAGATATAATTATGGTAGGAGAGATGAGGGATCAGGAAACTACCCATACTGCCCTTGAGGCGTCCCTTACAGGACATTTGGTATTTTCCACTCTTCACACCAATTCTGCCCCAGAGACTATAGTTAGACTCATTGATATGGGTATGAATCCATTTAATTTCGCAGACGCCCTTTTAGGAATACTAGCACAACGTCTTGTGAGGACACTTTGTCCTAAGTGCAAGGACAAGTATCATCCTGAAAAACAGGAATTTGAGATGCTCAAAAAGGAGTATGGGGAAGATCTATTCCAAGAGCTAGATGTCTTATATTCTGAAGGATTTTTCTTGTATAGGCCTGTTGGATGTGAAAAATGTGGAAATAGTGGTTATTTGGGACGTACTGCCATCCACGAGCTCTTAGTGGCTACCCCTGAAATCAAAAGGGCAATTGTAGAAGGGGCAACGGTAGAAGAAATATATAAGATAGGAAGGTCTAAGGGGATGCGCACACTAAAGCAAGATGGGATAATCAAGGTAATTAAAGGACAAACAGACCTTGCTGAGGTACTCAAGGTCTGTATA
>JALWFY010000191.1 GCA_027013815.1 Desulfohalobiaceae bacterium
CTTTTTTATGCACAAGAAATTGACAAGGAACAGGTTGTCATACAGCCTATTAATAAAAATTTTGTACCATCTGGTCCAAAGTCCATAGTTCCCAAAGAAGAATTTTTAGCAAAGTTTGTGCCTGAACCAGATATATACATAAATAGTGTATATCCAGCAATAAGAAATCTTAATAAAACCATTGCAAGGGGGGAGAGACATAGAAAGAGGAAAGAGTATTACAGCGCTGAATATGAATTTAAAAATGCACTGAGGATAGATGAAGAAAATATTCGTGCTACTTTTGGACTAGGACTAACATACCTTGACAGAGGAGAGAAGGACAAGGCCAAGCTAGTATTTAAAAGATTATATAGTTTAAATGCAACCTTTGAAAGAGAACATAAACATCTTTTTAATGAATTTGGGATTAAACTTAGAAAAAATAAGATGTATAAAGAAGCCTTAAGATATTATTTAAAAGCATATAAATTAGAGAAAATGGATGAACACTTGTTCTTTAATATTGCCAGAGTACTCTATGAATTAGGGAAATACAAAAGTGCTATGAAATTTATTAAAAAAGGACTTAATATCAATATTAAATTTGAAGAAGGGATTAAGTTAAAAAGAGTTCTTGAAAAATCAATGGAAGAGGCAAAAAAAAATAGGTGAACTTGTATGAATAATAGATTTTTTGGTGAGTATTTAGTTTCGAAAAATATTATTGATATGAATACTGTAGAAGATATTTTACATGAACAAAGAAAAATAAACAAAAAAATAGGTGAATTATGTATAAATAAAGGATATCTCACAGAACAGGACGTGAAAAGAATTTTAAACATACAGAAAATTACTGATGCACCTTTTTGTGAGATCGCAATACAAAATAATCTATTAACTCAAGAGCAAGTAGATGAAATTCTATTCATACAAGAAATTAATAACTTCCATATAGGAGAATTATTAGTCAAGAAAAACATACTCACACTTGAACAATTATCTAATCTATTAGATGAATATTCTAGTATAGAAGAACAAAGAAACAAAAAGATAAACCAGGAAATACATAAATTAGAAGATAAAAATATAATAATTCTAATAGACATATTAAAAAGCTACTTCTTGAGAAAACAACATGTTACTATCAAACCTATTGAAATTAACAAAAAATTAGATAATATTAATATCAATGACACATTAATATTAAAAATAACTAATAATGCTCAAATCAATCATTATTATATTAATATACTAGGGGATGGACCTTGTGTCTTATTGGAGCTTCAAGAATTTTTAAAGAATTATTTTTTACACAAAAATATCCTTATACAGGTCGATATAGAAAAATATTATGATGGGCTCACACAAAAAAACAATATAGTATTCTGCTCATCCAACAATATTCAACTAATTATATTTTATTAAAATCAATCAAGGAAGCAAGAGATGAAAAGAAGTAGGGACCTCCAGTCAATTTTAAACAGGATAGATCACAAGGGATACAAGGCATATAAAGATATCTTAGGAAGTTATGATATGGGGTGGTTTATACTTCACATAGATCATGTACAAAGCGATCCCTTTGCTCCCCCTTCCCGTATCAGGGTGGAAATTGATCAAACAAAGGCAGGTTTTCCTACGAACCTATTTTCAAACAAATCTAGAAGGATAGGACTACAAGATTATATTGCACGAACATTTAAGAAAACGTCTCATAGTCTTGTAAAGAGAATGGGTACAGGTTCCAGTGGAATAATAAGTATAGATGCTGGGAACCAAGAGATAATTGAAAGGACCTCAATCAAGATCTCAAAGCAGCGAGTAGAGGCTAGGATAAATATAGGACTTCCTGCAGCAGGTCGCAAAATCCTTGGGTCCCAGGCCCAAAATATCTTTTTTAAAATTTTACCTGAAATCTTAAAAAACAGCCTTATCTTTAAAAACCTACCATTAAAGGAAGTAGAGCATTTTGTATATTTAAATGAGGATCAAGACATCTTGAGAAATAAGCTGGAACAACTTGGGCTTGTATGTTTTGTTGCCAATGGTTCAGTACTTCCCAGGGAAAGTGGCATTAGTGATAGACCCCTTTTAGACAACATCAATAAATTTAAGAGTCCTAATTCGTTAGAAGTAGAAATAGAGCTCCCATATAGTGGTAAGATTAAGGGGATGGGGATACCTAAAGGAGTCACTTTAATAGTAGGTGGAGGGTATCATGGCAAATC
>JALWFY010000192.1 GCA_027013815.1 Desulfohalobiaceae bacterium
GTACTGTTCTTAATAAGTCAAAGGTCTGTTTAAAAGAAGAATTTTTTATAAAAAGTCTAATTTGTTTTAATATCTTATTTTGTTCTTTTCTCAAAAAACAAAGGGTATACAAAAGAGAATATAAGGTTTTATCTCCAGGGCCGTTATTATCGATAGTTATAGAATATAGATAAGTGATAAAATTATTAGACCAAGAAGATGTATGTTTAGGTAGATTAATCCCATTATAATCCAAAAAACTCTTTATTTGATTTTTACTCCTTGTGATATTTTTGGTATAAGTTAAATATAATCTGACAAGAGACCTTAAGTGCCCAAGCTTCCTCAGATGGAACAAATATAGGCCTTAAATTATTATTTTCCAATTCTCTAGCCAATTTGTGAGAATCTATTTTATCAGATTTTTTGTCTTTTCCCTTATGGGTAGAGGGTATATCAGCGGGATTTACTACCATACACTTAATACCCAATTTTTGAAATTCTCTATATATCCAGAACCCAAACCTTCCAGTTTCGTATACCACAAAGAAATTAGCATGAGGATAATTTTTATTTAAGAGATTATACAAAATATAAGGATCAGGTTCTATAGCAAAAGACTTAATTAACAGGGAATTATGTCTAATAGATACATACCAAGTTTTTTTTGTGAACATCAATGCCGATGAAAAAATCTTTACCTTTAAAAGAAATTTTTTTAATCTGTGTTTGGTATTTCATAATTCACCACCTGGGGTATAGGGTTTTAAATAAAGTATATTTCTTATATCCTGGGAGGTACAAATGTAAAACATATTTTTAGCATAATGTCTGAAGCTGACCTCTAAACTCGCTGCGCTCGTCTAGCGGCAGCTTAGCTTAGCCGTTATGCATGGAGTAAAAAGTAATGAGATACATATACTGTGATGAAAGCACCTTCTCCGAACCAAAGCCATGCATTGGTGTTGGAATGCTTATCACAGAAACAGAAATATCTCCATCGGCAATTGAAGATGCACTTCAGAGATTGCAAAATGATCCAGATATATTAATTGAGCCAGCTAAAAAGTTAGACGAACAAACATTAAAACGTCGCTATTTCCATGCCTCAGAAGATAGCAAGAATGCGCACTCTCATTTATGTGAGCAGATAAATAAACTTGAGACTGCTGAATTTGTATGTGATTTTTTTGATAAATACAAA
The DNA here is from genome assembly GCA_027013815.1 of Desulfohalobiaceae bacterium. GTDB lineage: Bacteria > Desulfobacterota > Desulfovibrionia > Desulfovibrionales > Desulfothermaceae > Desulfothermus. Next base: position 1,184 of record JALWFY010000192.1, read on the forward strand.
TTGCCAACTCATGAGCGGTATAACGATTACCTTTATCATCAAGCCTCAATTCTAAGTTCAATAAGAGCAACTAATACTATTGATCATGTTATATTTTATTTTGAAAGCAGGGACGATTTATCAGTAGATTCATTAAAGAAAATGTACAATGATCTGCAACAAAGCAGTTTGATGGGTATTTATGACTTGCCTTTTATCCCACATTTTTTTCCTCCAGTTAGTTTTGAAATAGATGACAAGTATAATCCAGGACTACAGTTTGTCGATTTTATTTTGTGGACTGTTAACAGGCATGTAAATGGAGAGAGTACGTGGTTCGAAAGAATTAACTTTTCATCTAAAACTAGTTTTTCTACTGAAAGTGGTAGCTGGGGAGGACAAGATATTAATATTGGTGACGGTCTAAGAGAGCCAAAGGTATACTATACTGTTCAGGACTTTCCCGTAAATCCTGACAGCAAAATAAATAAAAATATATTGGTTGATTTTTATCTTCATGCCGCAAGAATTATTGAGTTTTATATAAACAATCCGCAACATCATCTTAATCATTTATTTAATGAAGATGCCGAAGAAATTGTAAAGAGAAAAAAAGATCAATGTTTCAGTAATTATTTCGATAAACTTGCATCTTTATACTTGAAGATTTTTGACATGGCTCCTTTGATAACATCGTCTACAACTTCTCAAGAAAAAGAATTCCTATTATTATCAAAAAAATATATGTCATTATTATTAAGAAATGACTTAATACATGGTGTACGAACAAAGATATGGTTAGAAAGCGTGAGAAGACAATTAATAAAAAATAAAACGGAATTACTAGATTTCTAATGCCCTAACGAATAAGGTTAGATTGTGAGAGTGAGGGAACCACAATCTGAACCGTTTGTTGGACAGGCCCTACTATAATATAGAAAATATCTTTTTAGTGAGATGGGGATTTATTTAGAAGAAATATTTATGAGAGGGTTTTGGTGGGATTGGGGTAATTTCTTGAGGTAGCCTTTTTTGTTTTTGCATCATTTTTTTTATTTTTGATCCATTTTTAGGTTAAAAGTTTCATTTTTAGGACGCAGGTATCCTGTGCCCGAAATTCTCGGTTGTAAGGATTAAATGTTGAATAAGGTTACATAGCTTATCTCCTAGTTTATATTATGTTCAGCAGGTAGTTTGTATTGACCAAGGTGGTGTTATCATTGTCCGTATAATCTTCATGGTCTTTCCGCAGACAGGACAGGTTATTTTGGGTCTTGTTTTTCGTTTCAGGTAGAGGAATGGATTCACATGGAAGATCAGTTGGAGGATACGGATCAGTTTTTTGCTGCAAGGGTGTAAAAAGCCATAACTTCTTGTTCTTCTGAAACCTTTTGGGAGTATGTGGAGCATTAAAAGATAGAGGAAGTGTTCCCCTGAGACTGTTTTGGTCATGTATTTGTTGGTTTTGGCATTGAGATATCTAAAGGTGACCAATCCATTTTTGCATTCCAAGATGTTAGCTGGACTCCATATATTATAGAATTAATCAAAAAAGTTAAAAAATTCTTGCAATAAAAATTTGATTGAATTAGATTCAATAAAAAAATAATATTCAGTTATAAAAAAACATTCAATTTTGGAGGGGGGAGATGGAGTTTGAACTTACCAAAGAGCAAATTTTATTTAAAAAAGAAGTAATTAATTTTGCAAAAAAGGAGATTGTACTAAGGGTTAGGGAGTTTGAGAAAAAGGGGGATTTTGACTTTGAATCTTTTAGAAAACTTGGTGATTTTGGCATCTTAGGGCTTCATTTTCCAGAGCACCTAGGCGGTGGTGGGGCAGATGTCTTGACCACTGTAATAGCTGCTGAGGCACTTGGCGAGGCAGGAGTGGATGGGGGACTTACCCTCTCTTATGGTGCCCATACCTTTTTGTGTGCTGATACCATATTTCGTCATGGAACCAAGGACCAGGTTGAGAAATATCTTCCTAAATTAATCACAGGAGAATATATTGGTTGCATGGGCTTATCTGAGCCAAATGCAGGCTCAGATGTGGCGTCAATGACAACAACTGCCATAAAAAAAGGGGACATATATGTATTAAACGGAAATAAAATGTGGATTACCAATGGACCAATTGCTGATGTAGCTGTTATATATGCCAAGACTGATCCTGATAAAAAGCACGAGGGCATATCAGCCTTTATAGTTGAAAAAGGGACCCCTGGTTTTTTGGCAGGCCCTCCAATTGAAAAAATGGGTGTTAAGACCTCTCAGACCTCTGAGCTTATATTTAACAACTGTGAGATTCCAAAAGAGAATTTACTTGGAAAGGAAGGTCAGGGTTTTTTAATGGCCCTTGAGACAGTGGAGTGGGATAGGAGTGCGCTTTTAGCCCCATTTGTTGGTGCAACAAAATATATTTTAGATAGATGCATAGATTATGCAAAAAAGAGGGTGCAGTTTGGAAGGGAAATAGGCAGGTTTCAGGCAATTAAGCACAAGATAGCTGATATTAAAATATTTTATGAAACTGCAAGGCTCCTTACATATCGTATTGCATGGTGTAAGGATCAAGGCCGTCCTTTAAATCATTTGGAGGCAGCAGTTGCAAAGCTGTTTGTTGGTGATTTTAGTCTAAAACCTACAAATGATGCCATGGTGCTCCATGGCGGGAATGGATACACCCATGAGTTTGATATTGAAAGGGTATTTAGAGATGGAAGGCTGGCCCCAATTGGTGGTGGGACATCAGATATTCAAAAGATGATTATTTCAAAGATGTTGGCTAGTTTATAAAAAATTAATTTTGGAGGGGGAGATGAGATTTGATTTTACTGATAAGGAAAAAGAAATACTGAACAATATATGCGTTAAAATGGACAATATAACTGATAGGTTAAATCTATTGAAAAAAAGAGGTGCCCTACTAAATCTCATAGATGAATTTACAAAGGCTGGGTATTTTAACCTATGTGGATCAATGTTAAACAACGCTAGATCAAAATTAGCTAAAAAGGATTTTGAGTTATATTTTGTTTTAGAAATGGGAGTAAGACTTCTGAATAGAGTCATTTCATTATTAAATATTTCAACTAACTTTGATATATCAAAATACAAAATTGTATCTTTTGCATATATAGAACATAACAATAATTTTAATATAAAAACCATAGATACAATAGGGATAGATAAAGGTGATTATTATATAGTGTCAGGTGAAAAAAGATATGTGGGATTTTTAAATTTAGTAGATTATATAATGGTCTTAGGAAAGGTAGATAATGTTCCATGTTTTTTTATTGTAAACAAAAAAGACGTTGAAGCTGAACTACTTAAAAGCCCTTTTGCACTTAATAATTTGTTTTTTTACAATATAAGGTTAAATAATGTAAGGGTATTAAAAGAGAATATAATAGGTCCTATTAAGAAAAAGAATTTTTTAGACATATTTTTTCATGAACTAAATAAAATATCAATATCTGCGGCCATAGGGCTTATGCAAGGGTGTTTTAATGAGGCAAAGGAGTTTGCAAAATCCCATAAAAATAATGGAAGACCTATAATCCACTATCAAGAGGTGGGATTTAAACTTGCTGAGATGAAGACAATATTAGATGCATCTTATTTAATTGGTTTAAAAAGTGCTAGTAATCCAAATATAGATAAAGATGCACTTATGACTTCATTGGTTGCAAAGATATTTTGCTTAGAATCCTTTGAAAGGATTGTGAGCGATGCATTGTCTATTTTTTCCATACATGGATTTTTTAACCAAGAACCAATGTCAAGGCTATTTGAACTGGCAAAGTTTCTCCAGACAATAGGAACATCTATTGAAGTCTCAAGGGTGGATTTAGGGGATTTATGTCTTGGTTACAAAAAGGTTTAAAAAAGGGGGAGGTTATGCAATATAGCGATGTAAAAGAGCTCTCACCTGCTGCAAAGAGAAGGATTAGGGAAAAACAAGAAAGGTATGAAACCATCTTGGCTGCTGCACTAAAATTTTTTTCTGAAAGAGGATACAATAAGACCCTAATTGAGGATATTGCAAATGAGGCAGAAGTATCTGTTGGTACAGTTTATTTTTATTTTAAAAACAAAGAAGACATAATGATTAAGTTGATTGAAGATATTGGTGTTATCTTGAGAAAGACCCTTGGTGAGGAATTTAAAAAAGGAGAAGGTAATATTGATGGTTTTTTAAATGCAGGGCGTGTGTTCTTTTATAAGGTATGTAAAAAATATCCTGAAAAGATCTTACTACTTATGAGGGAATCTGGATGTCAGACCCCAGAGATAGAAAAGAAAAGACAACAACTATTTGACAGGCTAATAAATGATTTAATTAAGGCACTCACAAAGATCAAAGAACGGTATAAAATTGAATATAAGTCAAAGATGTCTGTTGAAGTTATTGCAACTATTATCATGGGATTATTTGAAAAAATATCATATCATTTTTTAATAAAAAATGGGACTGATCTAGAAATCATTGGTCAAGATGTGATTGATTTTATATATGGGGGAATAAAAAATTTAGTTATTGGGGATTTTCATGATAATTAGGGGAGCTTTGCATGTCCATACATTATGTTCAGATGGTGAAATGGATATACTTGAGGCAATAGATGTTTATGCATCAAAGGGGTTTGATTTTATAGCATTAACAGATCATGATTTTATTATGAAAAATGGATGTTATAAAATACTTGATGAAATAAAGCCTGATATATTGGTGTTTAAAGGTATTGAAAAAACAGTATTTGCTGAAGGGTATATACATGTAAATGAAATTTATGGAGATAGGGAAGTACTTAGGATATTCAACCATCCAGCTGATATATGCATGGATATTGATGGTATTTTGGAGAAAATAAAGATATTAGATAACATAATTAAAATTCATGCAATTGAAATAACTTCAAGGGGATTTTACACCCCTAAAGTAGATGTCTTGCAAATACCTTATCCAAAGGTTGCCACAGACGATGCCCACAACATAAGGATGTGCGGTAGGGCGTGGATTGAAATGGATGCACCGTTGGATAAGGATATTATTATAAAAAAGATAAAGGCAGGGGATTTTTGGAACTGTTTTTTATAAATGAGTTTAATTTTATATTAGGGGGGAGAGATGAAAAAAATAGGTATTTGTGCCTATGCCCAGACCTATGTTGAAACTAATATGTGGCATCAGAGATTTCAGGGGATGGCATGGGAGGTGGTAAAAAAATTACTAGATGAAACCTCTTTGGATTTTAGCGACACTGGCATTGAGATGACCATAAGTGTTTCAGACGATGTATTTGATGCAAGGACCATATCTGATAATGCAATGACTGATGTACTGGGCGCCCATTTTAAATGCGAAGAAAAGGTAGCTCAAGAAGGGCTTCAGGCAATTTATTATGCGTGTAGTGTTATAAATTCAGGGATTGCTGATGTGGTTATGGTAGTTGGGCACTGCAAAGAGTCTCAGGCAAAGTCAAGGAATATGGTCACGCACATGGTATTTGATCCCTTTTATGAAAGACCAGTTGGGATGGATTTTTTAGTTGCA
>JALWFY010000193.1 GCA_027013815.1 Desulfohalobiaceae bacterium
TCTTTAATAGGATTGGCAATAGGTTATTACTATCCCAACCGAGTAAAGACCTTGGTGCTTGGAGGTGCCATATTGAAATTTACTCCTGTCACTACTTTTTTATTATATCTCAGTTACCTCTTAAAAAATCTAATGCCATACATGTGGTTATATAGACTTTTTGCACTAATTATTATGCCCAAAAAAAACCACAAAAAATCCAGATTTGTCTTTGTAAGGGAGGCAAAAAAACTTGGAAGGCATGAATTTTTGAAATGGCATAAATTGGTAGCAGGTTATATGGACGTGTGCAATGAATTTAGCTCCAGGGTTTATGGCACTATACCAAAATTATTTATATCAGGGGAAGAAGATCACTTATTTGTAAAAGATATACAAAAGTATGCAGAATCTGACCCCAGTTCCAGACTCCATATAATCAAATGGTGTGGTCATGTTTGTAACGTAGAAAAGGCAGAAGAATTTAACAATGTGGCCTTAGAATATCTCACAGAAATTACAAGTAAAAAAACAGACCTAAGGCCACATTTAGAGGATTACAACAATGAATTTGTATCCATACCCAGTTATTAACCCTGTAATTTAGGGTTGCATACCCACCATTTGGTGTGGTAATAGGCTCCTTGGTTTTATCCAAATGAAGACCAAGGAGCTTTTTTATGAAAAAAAGACCAATAGATGATCTTATACTTGATCCAGGTGGTATTGATACCCATGCCCATCTGGACCTTGAAGACTTTTCAAATGATGTTTTAGAGGTAATAAATAGGGCTAGGTCCAAAGGGGTAACTTATATTGTAAATGTATTTTTAAATACAAGCGCATATAAACTAAAGAAGGCCATATTCTCTCAATTTAAAACTATATATTTTACATTGGGGATACATCCACATGAGGCAAATAAAATAAATGAAGACACCATAAATGAAATGTTAGGTATATTCAAAAAAGATCCTAAACTAAGGGCAATAGGAGAGATAGGACTGGATTTTTACAGGAACTACAGCAAAAGAGAAGAACAAATAAAATGTTTTAAAATGCAACTTGATATGGCCAAACAACTAGAGCTCCCAGTGGTCATACATTCAAGGGATGCAGAACAAGATACATTAAATATACTCCAGGACATGAATTTTAAAGATAGGCCCTTACTATGGCATTGTTTTACAAAGGATATAGACCTTGCAAACAAGATATTGGGCATGGGATGGATGGTCTCTATCCCTGGTCCTGTGACATTTTCAAAGGCAATAGACTTACAAAGAGCAGTGGTCAAGATCCCATTAGAAAAAATGGTTGTAGAGACTGATTGCCCATTTCTCACCCCTCACCCATTTAGAGGTAAGAGGAATGAGCCAGGTTTGGTGGTGTATACTGCAAAAAAGATTGCCCAGTTGAAAAAATTGCCTCTCTTAGATACATGGAAGGTCCTTGCAAAAAATGGAAAGGATTTTTTTAAAATAACAGATTAATCTCACTTGGATTATATACTACTTCTAGGCCAATCTCTTTGGACAGGCCTTGTAAAAAAAGCCTTATCTCTTCTAACTGGTCTATTAAAAAAGAGACCTTTACTATGGCCTCAAACCTATCTATAACACTCATATAACACAGATTTTCATAACTCTCTAAAATAAATTTAAAATACCCAATTTCCTTCCTTGGAATACGAACATAGACCCTTTCAGACCAAACTTTGCAAATTTGATCCTTTTTACATTCCTTGTTGTGTTGCATTACAAAACCCTTGCCCCTTCATCAGTTACCACCACCATGTGTTCCCATCTAACTCCACCCCACTCAGGGAAATAGAGTCCAGGTTCAATGGTCACCACCATATTAGGTTCAAATTTCTTATTATTTTTAGGACCTATACTTGGAGGTTCATGGGTCTCTAATCCCACCCCATGTCCCAAGGCATGGGTAAACCTGTCCCCTACCCCATGTTGATTAAAAAATTCCTTAACCAGAAAATACAAATCCTTTATTACCATCCCAGGTCTTATGGCATTAATTGCAATACTCTGGGCCTTTTTTACGAGCTCAAGGGTCTTTGAAAAATAATCTGGCACATTATCTCCTATCCAAAATGTCCTGGTCTGGTCTGAACAATAAAAATTATATCGACCTCCAATATCAATTAAAAGACAACTGTCTGTTTCTATTTTTTTATTTGATGGGATATAATGTGGAAGTGCTGCATTTTTTCCACTGGCCACAATGGACTTAAATGCCATCTCCTGGGCACCAAGTCCTCTAAACGATTTTTCTATCTCCCATTCAAGTCCCTTTTCATCAAAAGATTCCATGCTAAGCTTAAGAATTGAGTCAAATACCCTATGATTTATCTTACATGAATCTTCTAATGCCTTAAGCTCTATTTCGTCCTTTGTTATCCTAATCTCTTCTACAATTCCCTTACATGGAAGCATATTTAGTGACTTAGAAAGACAATTATAGAATTCAAATGACATTATATTTTGTTCAAAGCCAATATTTTTAAGACCATTTTTAATAAAAAATTCCTTTAATTCCTCCATCCTGTTGTATGTATAAATAAATACATCTTCAATGTCCCATACCCTGATTGCTGCTTCGTAGTATCTAGGATCAGTACACAAAAAATCCCTGTCTCCAGGCAAAATCAAGATACAACCTGCACTTTCATTGCACTGGGGATCGTGGAGTTCAAATCCACTTAAATAAAACCTATTTGCAGGATGCAAGACCAAAAATGCATCCATCCCCATGCTTGATATCCTTTTCTTTATTTGATCTCTTCTATGTGCATATATCTCTTTCATCTATCCCCCAGTCCCTCTTTATGTTTTTTCCTGAAAAACGTGAAAAAAAATTTACGTTTTTTCTTAATCCTAACTCATTGTATATAAAGGCTAAAGGCAAAAGGCTAATGGCTAAAAGAAAAAATTCGTATCTTGCGCCGTGCACCTTTGGCCATCTAAGCGACGAAACTTCGTTTCGCTTTAACCTGCAATTTTCGGAACTTCAGTTTAATATATCCTCACCCTAGCAAACACCAAAAAACCTGTATGCGCAACCATCCTATCATCTGGTCTAAGCCTTTCATAAACAGGTTTATATCTACGCAACATAATTTCCACTACATCTATATCTGTATAAGAAAATTGTTCAAGGGCTTCTAGTAAACGACTGACCTGATTTGTAGTAGGCAGGATAAACCCCACCATACTTCCATTCTTCACTGCTTTAGATAAAGGGGTCAAATAATCCCATGGGGTCCTCACGTCTAAAAAACCACAATCCATATCCTCTACGTCAAACCCATTAGCTATGTCTTTGACACACAACTCTACCCTGTGGTTTAACCCTACTTTGGTCAAATTTTTTTCGCATAATTTAACAAATTCCTCACGTCTATCAAAGGCATATACCCTACCTTCCTCTCCCACCATATAGGACAGGGCAAGGGTGAGCCCCCCTGATCCACAACCTGCCTCCACCACCCTCTTACCAGGGCCTATTCCCAAACGAATTAAAATATATCCTATATCCTTGGGGTAAATTATCTGGGTCTTTCTCTTTATATTCTTTATAAGATCATATAAGGTAGGTAAAAAAACAGTATATTTTCTACCTAGATGGGTCTTGACACTAGAACCATAGTCAAGTCCCACTATATCTGACATATTGATCTTTCCATCATGGGTATGAAGTTCTTTGTCTGGCTCAAGTATTCTAAGATATTTCTTGCCTTGAGGACTTACCAGTTGTATTAATTCTCCAGGTGATATCATATATCAAAGACTCCCAATTAAAATTTTTGGCAAAATTAAAACCACCACAGAAGCTTAGTTTTTTATATCTTTGAACGATTAAGGTCAATAAAATACTGGATGTCAAAGGACAACTTAAATTAATGTATTAAAAAACATTCAATTGGTCATACCCAGGATAACCATTTTTAAAAAGCATTTTAAGGAGAAAATTACGTATGGCACTTAGACGAAGAAAGATGTTAATATCCATATTGCCATCAGAATTAATTGAAGTAGTACTTATCAGGGATCATCATGTGGAAGAATACTATGTGGAGATGTTGACCCATTCAAAAACAAAGAGGAATATATATAAAGGGATAATACACAACATAGATACTTCTCTGCAAGCTGCATTTGTTAACTATGGAGATAAGAAAAATGGATTTTTACAGATAGATGAAATACACCCTGACTATTATACTTCAGAACTAAAACCAGTTAAAGGACATAAGTTTCCCCCTATACAAAGGGTATTAAAACCTGGTCAAGAAATCCTTGTGCAGATAGTAAAGGAACCAACAGAACATAAAGGGGCATTTTTAACCACTTATTTGACCTTGCCAGGAAGATATCTTGTATTAACTCCTGGTAAAGAACAAATAGCGATTTCCAGGAAGATAGAAGATGAGGAAGAAAGGACAAGGCTTAAAATGGTAATCAATGAGTTCAACTTGGATCCTGGCCTAGGGGTAATAGTTAGAACTGTTAGTGAAGGACAAAACAAGACCAATCTATTTAGAGACCTACAATTTTTACGCAGACTATGGAAAGATATCAAAAAAAAGGCCTTGGAAGAAAAAGGACCTTGCCTTATCTATGAGGAAAAAGACTTGGCATTTAGGGCAATTAGAGACTATCTCACCCCTGATGTACAAGACGTATGGGTAGATAATGAAGAAGCTGCCCATAAATTAGAAGATTATATCAATCTAGTATTTCCAAGAAGAAAAAACATGGTAAAAACCTATATCTCAAAAGACAAGAGCTTATTTGAAAAATTTGAGGTAATGGATCAAATAAAAAAGATCTTTTTGAGAAAGGTATCCCTGCCAAGTGGAGGCGAGATTGTAATTGATCAAACAGAGGCCCTCACTGCAATTGACATAAATTCTGGAAAGATATCAGGAGAATCAAACTTCAAGGACATGGCATATAAGACAAACTTAGAGGCCATTAAGGAAATTGCAAACCAACTAAGATTAAGGGACATTGGAGGACAGATCGTAATCGATTTTATTGAGATGAAAGACAGAAAATATGTAAGAGATATTGAAAAACAATTAAAATATTACCTAAAAAACGACAAGGCAAGGACTGCAGTTGGAAAGATCTCTAGGTTTGGACTCCTTGAAGTGATAAGACAAAAAATGGGCTCATCAGCAATTTCCAGCATATACAAAGAATGTCCCAGATGCCAAGGACAGGGCAATGTTTTAAGTATTGAATGGCGTGCTGCCCAGGTATTAAAAGATATTCACAGGAGGATATCGCAAATAGATTCCCCAAATCCATTGGAATATATCCTTGAGAAAGAACTATGTTTTTATCTGCTTAACAACAAAAAACAAACATTGCTTGACATGGAGAAAAAATATCATAAAAAAATCTTAATTGAAGAGGCATAGGATATGAAAAATAATCGTATTCTTTTGCATATATGTTGTGGCCCATGCGCTATCTACCCAATACAAATACTCAAAAGGGAAGGATTTGAGGTTACAGGTCTGTATTACAATCCAAATATCCATCCTTTACAAGAGTACATAAAAAGAAGAGATGCACTAAAACAGGTACAAGATATTTATAATATAAATGTTATATATAAAGATGATGAATACAATCCGAGTACTTATTTAAGACAAATAGTATATAGAGAAAATAATAGATGTTTTTATTGCTACCATATAAGGTTAGAAAAGACCATATCTATTGCTAGAAGAGGAAAGTTTGATTATTTTACAACTACACTATTGTACAGTAAATTTCAAAAACATGAAACTATAAAAAACTTATGTATAGATTTATCAAAAAATAAAGGAATAAAATTTTATTATTCAGACTTTAGAGAAGGCTGGAAGATTGGAATACAAGAAAGTAAAAAATATGATATATATAGACAAAAATACTGTGGTTGTATTTATAGCGAATTTGAGAGATATTTAAATGAATTAAAAAATAAATAAAATGTTATTGTATATACATTTTCCTTTTTGTAAATCAAAATGTATTTATTGTAATTTTTATTCAGTTAAATACAACAAAGAATTTGTTGATTTATATTTAAAGGGAATAATAAATGAAATCAAGTTCTGGAAACAAAGGTTATCAAACAAAAAATTTCATTCAATTTATATTGGGGGAGGTACACCTAGTCTATTAAAACTCCATGAATTAGACAAGATATTAAATGAAATCTTTAAACATTTTTCATTTGAAAATGGTTTTGAATTTACCATTGAGGGCAATCCAGATTCCCTAAAAAACCTCATGTACTTAAAAGGGTTAAAGGATATAGGGGTTAACAGGATAAGTATTGGAGTCCAGAGCCTAAGGGATCAATATTTAAGATTCTTGGGCAGGATACACAATTCCAAAGACGCTATCTTTGCCATTAAGTTATGCGAACTTGCAGATTTTGACAACATAAGTGTGGATTTGTTGTGGGGTCTTCCAAGACAGATAGTAGGGTCCTGGGTCCAGGATTTAAAACAAATTACTAGGTTTAAAATCACACATATCTCAACCTATGGACTCACTGTTGAAGAGAATACGCCCCTTTACTCCTTGGTTAAATCAAAAAAAATAGTGTTACCAAATGAAAAAATATGTGCTTCCTTGTACTTAACGGGCTCTGATATCTTGGAATCCATGGGATATATTCAATATGAAATATCAAATTTCGCAAGACTTGGATTTGCATGTAGACATAATATGGGATATTGGGAGCAAATGGATTATTTAGGTCTAGGACCATCTGCAGTATCCACTGTTGACAAATATAGGTGGGAAAATCCAAGGGACATAAGGGAGTATTTTAAAAACTGCACAAAATATAATAAAGAGCCCCTATTAGATGAGGAAATAATAAAAGAATTCATAATGCTCAGGCTCAGGACATCGAGGGGTCTTAGTTTAAAAGAGTTCTCCAAAAGAACAGGTAAAAATTTTTGGTCCATGCATAACAGATTAATAAATATTTTATATCAAAATAAACTAATAAAAATAAAAAATGGCTATTTGAGTCTTACAAAAAATGGGTTTTTGGTAAGTAATGCAATAATTGAAAAGTTTTTTCCATAAAACCAGTGGGAGAATAACCTATGAAATCCAGACCAGTTCTATTAATGGATATAGGAAATACCAACACAAAGGTTGGGATAGCTATAGGAGATGAGATCATATCCACATATGTACTGCCCACTACACTCCATGAAACCTCTGACACATTTGGCTTTAAGATATTCGCCCTATGTAGACATATAAAAATCCCTATTAATGAAATCTCTACATGGATGATATCTTCAGTGGTACCCCCATTAAACGAAATAGTAAAAGAAGCAGGGAAAAAATATTCTAAATGTCCAGTAGTATTTGTTCCAGAAGACTTACCCCTACCACTTGAAAATAAATATTCAAACCCATCAGAGGTGGGATCAGATAGACTGGTTACAGCATATGCAGCTAGAAATCTCTTTACCACACCAGGGTTAATAGTAATAGACTTTGGCACTGCTACTACCCTTGAGTGTATTCAAGACAATATCTATCTTGGAGGACTCATCTGTCCAGGGATGTTGTCTTCTTTACAGGCACTTGGTCAAAAGACTGCTAAACTACCAAAAATAAGCCTAGAGGTAGGTGACCAGGATATGCATATTGGAAACTCCACTGTTACCAGTATGGTTCATGGTTTTGTCTTTGGTTTTGCCTCAATGGTAGACGGGCTCTGCGAAAAATTAAAAAATTTTCTATCAGGAGATATAACAGTTGTGGCAACTGGAGGCTTTGCAAAAAAAATAATGCCTGTATGTAAATCCATTCAGCAAATAAGACCAGATCTGCTCTTAAAGGGACTCTTAATGGCGTGGAAGGACCACCATCTAGGGATGAAGTAAACTATATGCAAGATGGCTATGGTTTTCTTTCACCTTTACTCCTTGACAAATTTTTTTTTTAGGGGTTAACAGGATAGAAAAAAATGGCAAAGGCAATTTGGTAAATACAATAACAAGCAATAATATTTAACAAAAGGAGATCATCATGACTGCCAAACTTATCAAAGGTACTGAAATAAGGGAGGAGATCTTAACAGAAATCGAACAAGAGGTAAAAGAGATCAAGGAAAAACACGGGGTTGTGCCAGGGCTTGTAACTATCTTAGTTGGTGAAAATCCTGCATCTATATCCTATGTGACCTTAAAGATCAAAACTGCGAAAAGGCTGGGGTTCAAGGAAGTACAGGATTCAAGGCCAGCAGATATCTCAGAAAAAGAACTCTTGGACCTGATTGATAAATACAATAAAGACGACTCTATACATGGAATTTTAGTACAATTGCCACTTCCAAAACACATTGATGAAAAAAAGGTATTAAATGCCATTGATCCAGATAAAGACGTAGACGGTTTTCATCCAGTAAATGTTGGAAGGCTCATGATAGGTGGAGATGAGGTTAAATTTCCACCATGCACCCCTGCTGGTATCCAAGAACTTATTGTACGCTCTGGGGTAGAAACTAAAGGAGCAGAAGTAGTTGTAGTTGGAAGGTCAAATATTGTTGGTAAACCCATTGCTGTGATGATGATGCAAAAGGGCAGAGGTGCAAACTCTACAGTAACTGTAGTCCACACAGCAACAAAGGACCTGGCCTACCATTGTAAGAGGGCAGACATCTTGATCGTAGCAGCTGGAGTACCAGGATTAGTCAAGCCAGAATGGATCAAGCCAGGTGCATGTGTAATAGATGTTGGAGTAAACAGGGTAGGGGAAAAACCAAGTAAAAAAGATCCCAACAAGATGGTGCCAATACTTAGAGGCGACGTAGATTTTGAGGCTGCAAAAGAGATAGCTGGCTGGATTACCCCTGTACCAGGTGGTGTTGGACCTATGACCATTACCATGCTTATGAAAAATACACTTATGTCCTTAAAGTACAAGCTTGGTATTGCATAATAGGCGTAAGCCAGAGGGAAGCAAAAGCTTCCCTCCAACATCCAAAATTTAAAATCCAAAATTTTTCATCATAATAAGCACAATCCCTTAAAGTGAAGCAAAGCTTCACTTTTACGAGACCACCCTAACTTTAGTTTATAGTTTTAAGATATCAAAGGAAAAATTCCTTAAACTTATATAACACACCTTGTTTTCTAAATAAAATCTTCCCCAACATATGTAAGAGATGGCCTCATAGGCCTGAAGTGTCCCAATCATAGATACAGTTGGGGCCGGAGTGCCGAGGAGATTTTCTGCCCCCTCCCCATTCCTGCCACAAAAGAAATCAATGGGACTCTTCCCTGATGGCAACACACTACTTACAAAACCCTCAAAACCAGCTACTGCACCAGTGACAACAGGGATCATAGCTCCCTGACATTGTTTTATTAATTGGACCTTGGTCTCAACTCCATCTACTGCATCTACTATTAATTCAACAGACCTTGCATACTTTGAAATATCCGAAGGACCAATAAAATATTCCAATGCCATTGGCTTACAATAGGGGGCTATTTTCTCTATCCTATGCTTTGCTACCTTGGCCTTATTTTTCCCAAGATTTTCTGTAGTAGCCAAAATCTGCCTATTTAAATTAGTTTGTTCAAACCTATCTCCATCTGCAAATATCAACCTACCCACCCCAATACGTGCAAGGATCTCCAGTACATATCCCCCAAGGCCACCACAACCTATGACCAAAACTGCACTCTTAAGTAACTTTTCCTGGTCTTGTGTTGATAGGGCAGAAAAATTTCTTTCAAAAAATCCAAGAAAGGCATGTCCTAGCATAACACCTACCCTCCCCCTATGGCAGGGAATATACCTACCCTATCTCCATCTCTTAATGGGGTATCAAAAGTGGAATAAACACCATTAACAAATACCACTTTAACGTCTCTTTCATCAATATTTAACTCTCTTAGTAAATCCTTAACTGTGATATTTGGTCTATACTCAAGTTTCCCCCCTACTGGAGTATATTTGCCAAGTGTAGCAAAACATTTCACTTCTAACATATAATCTTTCTCTACAATACCTTTGCTTGTTGCAATTCATCCACACTAAAATCCCACACTGTGTTGTGTGGAGGAAGAGGTTCATTTTCAAAAAATTCCGGTAACCTGTCGTGGGACTTGGTAAATCCTGCATCTACATTAAATAAAAGTTCGTCCTTTAATACATTGATTCCAAGTTCAACTATCTGATCAACCGTAATCTCTTTCCCACTCTTGGCTGAGAGCAACCTTGCTATTGTATCCATTGCGCCCTCAGTATCAAGCACTGCAAATGCCACAAAAAGGCAAAAACCTATAGAATCAATAGCAGCTGTTGCTATTTGTAGGTTTTTTGAAACCTCAATATTTCCCTGTTTTTTAAGTGGATCAATATCACCACCTACCTTTAATATATTTTGACAAACAGCATATCCTGCTGTGTGATCTGCTCCCATTGGGGTTGTAGCATAGGTGACCCCCACACCTTTTACTGACCTTGGATCATAGGCTGGCAAAGACTGTCCTTTTACCACTGGAACCCTTTCAACACCAAATGCCTTACCAGCAAATGCTGCACCATTGCCTATAATCTTCCCAAGATAATCCTCTGGATTATATATCCTTTTCAATAAATTAATTGCTGCCTCACCATCACCCCAGGGAAGTAAACCTGCATCCATGGCCACTGCAATGGTGTTTCCCATCTCAATGGTATCTAATCCAAGATCATCGCACAACCTATCTAACATGGCCAAATGGTCTAGATTATCTATTGTAGTATTTGGACCAAGGGCCCATATTGTCTCATATTCAAATCCAGAAGTAATATACTCCCCTTTTTCATCCACATAAGCCTGGGAACACTGGATAATACACCCTGGATGACACCCTTCTTTTACCACACCTCCTCTATTTTTAATAATCTCTACCATCTTTTCTCCACTGACCTCCCCAGCCTTATCAAAACGACCATATCTAAAATTTTTTGTTGGAAGGGCCCCAGCTTCATTGATGATATTTATCAAGATAGCTGTGCCATAGGAAGGCAGACCTGATGAAGTCACAGGATGGGACTTTAAGATCTCTATCCAACGCTTTGCTGCATCCTTAAATGCATTCAAATCTGCTATATTTACCCCATCTCCCCCCTTTGGATCTATTACAATGGCACCTATACCCTTAGATCCCATTACAGCCCCAAGTCCTCCTCTACCAGCTGCCCTTGCTGGACGCCCCTTTGGGTCTGTAAATTGTATAGAGGAAGCTAAGCGAAGCCCTTCTCCAGCAGGCCCAATCAACATCAGACCAACATCTTTCCCATATGTTTCAAAGAGCATCTTAGCTCTTTCATATGTGCCTTTTCCAGAGAGTCCTGGCGCATCTTCCAGCCTCACCCCATCCTTGCTCACATATATTATCCTAGAACCTGAGACTTTCTCAGGCTTGTCTTCTAAGATTATTGCCTTTATACCCAATTTTGCCATTTTTTGAGAAAAAGTACCCCCAGAATTGGATTCTTTAATTCCCCCTGTTAATGGGGACTTCCCCCCCACAGATATCCTACCTGAATTTGCCACAGGGGTCCCTGTTAATAATCCTGGGGCAATTACCAATTTATTGTGCTTCCCCAGGGGATGAGCATTAGCTGGAACCTCTTTTTTTATAATCCTAGAAGTAAGAGCCCTTCCCCCTAAAGAAACAAATTCTTCTGGCACGTCCAAAAATTCAGATTCGCCTGTATTTGTATTAATACGTAGTAACCTTTCCATATCTTCATCCCTCCCTTATCCCATATGGGATTTATATGTTTTTTATTTCAAAAACGTGAAAAAATTTACATTTTTTCTGAATCCTAATTCATTGTTTGCCTTAGGCTAAGGGATATTTGTTAAATTTTGAATTATAAATTTTGAATTTTGAATTAAAATAAGGAAGAAAATCTCTTTTAAAAATTAATCCAAAATCCAAAATTCAACATCCAAAATCATATTGGAGCCCTTTTGCCTTTTGCCTCATGTGCCTTTTGCCACCTTAGCGAAACTTCGTTTTGCTTAGTGCTAACGCATATTTTTTAATAAGGATTTATTCCTTATTTTAAAATTTGGCCAATGGCCAAAGTAAAGCGAAACTTTGTTTCGCTTTAACCTGCAGTTTTCGGAACTTTAGTTTGTTATGTTTAATATTAGTTATGCCCCATGATAATTTATTGTCAAATAAAAACTAATGGCTAATAACACTGTATACCACATGGTTGAATGCCTCTATCCTAGTTAGCATACCTGCTACTCCACTATGTTCGTCAAATTCCAAAATCAAATAGGGTTTGTCACTTAGTATATGCTTATAAAAATGTTCTATAAATGAGTCTGCTCCACAGCTAAAATTAGTTATATGAACACCAAAGACCCTGAGGTTAGTTTTAATATATTTTGCGCATCGAAGGATCCTAGAACCAAGTCCCCAATACATCCTTGGAAAATCTGAGAGTCCTATATTTGAAATATCCACAAAATCCATGGGCAATGCCAAGATACCCCTTTTTGCCAACCTTGGACCAAGGTGTAAGTTTAGTCTAAAATCATATAGATTATAGGGTCTTCCAGTAATTATCCAGATTGGTCTGTCCGCATTTGATAAGACCTGTTCTCCTATTTTATATAGCCTTTGTTTAAATTCATTATATTCTAAAAAGGCCTTTTCTATAACCTTTAGCACATTAGGATATGAAATGTCCAACTTGGGCTTTAATTCAGAAACCATGTCATGGGCAATGGTTTCCCTATTATCTCTTAGATATACATGTGGTCTAAGTACCCTTTTATCGTCTAAACCTAGGCCTGTTTTAACAATATATTGAGAAGCAGCCACCATTGGACAAAACATGGATTTTTCTGCATCAGTTAATGCAGGCATATCAATCACATTTGGTAAAAACAAAAAATCGCACTTGTCTTTTAAGTATCTTACATGTCCATGATATACCTTCATGGGAAAACACATCTCTGTTACAACTGATTCAACTCCCATTTTAACAATGGGTGAGGATGTCTTGGGTGTAAGATATACATTGAAACCAAGCTCTTTAAAAAATATCCCCCAAAAAAATCCCCATTCCAAAAAATGTATACCAAAGGGGATACCTATTGTTGGACTATTTTTTGAGTTATTGAACTTTCCTGGCTCAATGTCCCACTTCTTTAATACATCTAAAAACAAGTCCTGTCTCAATGAAAAGTAGTCTTTTGTTTCCCATTTTTGTTCTACAAAGTCCTTAGTTGAACCTTTAGTATTAAAATTTGAGTGTGGATTTTTAACATCCTTTGATCCACAAGGAGATTTAACACCCAGGGAATTGGAAAACATGATCCAATTGGACTGATTAGTGGTTTCGTACCTACCACAATCCCCTCCCCATACACTCTTTCTACCACCAAAATTATATACCTTTAATTTACATTCATTTGAACACATAGGATCTGCCCTACATATTGTTTCTTTAAATTCCACCTTTACTTGTGATAATGTGTCAATATCCCTATCTTTTTTTTCTGCCCCAATCTTTTCTATCTGATCTTTTACAATTAGAGCAGCCCCATATGCCCCCATTACTTCTCTATTTGGTGGAACGATAATCTCCTTGTTCAAGACCCGCTCAAAGGCTGCCACAATGGCCTTATTTAAAGATGGCCCTCCTAAGAACATTATCTTATTTCCAATATATCTTTTTCCCACTACCCTATTTAAATAATTGTGCACTATTGAATAACATAGACCTGCTATAAGGTCTTTGATCTCTGCACCTTTTTGAGCATAACCCATGAGATCAGACTCCATAAATACAGTACACCTCTCTGTTAAATTTATTGGACTATCTGAGCTCAGGGCAATCTCCTGAAATTCACCTACTATGTTTATCTTTAACTTATTTGCAAGTTCGTGCAAAAAACTCCCTGTTCCAGCGGCACAGACCTTATTCATGTCAAAATCTATTGGATATGTATCTTTTATATGTATGTATTTGGAATCCTGCCCCCCTATCTCAAATATAGTATCTACCAAGGGGTCAATTGTAATAGCACCTTTGGAATGTGCAGTTATCTCATCTACAATTAGGTCTGCATCCAAAAAATCTCCAACCACATTCCTACCTGATCCAGTGGTGCAGATCCCAAGCACCTCTATATTATCCTTGCCTAGCTTTGTTACAAGGTCCTTTAAAAGCCCTTGTGTGACCTCTATGGGTTTTCCTCTAGTAGCGACATAGGACTTTGTTATTATCTTACCATCCTTGTCTATAAATGCATATTTTGTACTAGTAGAGCCTATGTCTATACCAAGATAACCATGATACTTTTTCCTAGGCAAAATTGGTGGCAAGTTGGTCTCATTAAACCTTGAGAGTTTAAGTCTAAGTGGGAAAGTGCGTGGGAATTCAAAGCTCAAAGAGGATCTAATCTTTTTTAAGCCTTTGATTGGAAATCTAAAATCTTCACTGTGATGATGTTCCATGGCAAAAATAGCAGCACCTATAGCACCAATAGAAGAAAAATGGGGTGGTACATATAAATCTTTGAAGTATTTTTTTAGTGCAATTACCTGCATCTTGTTTGCAGCCATTCCCCCAATAAATATAACCGGGGATTTCACCTCTATGTTCCCCACAATGGTGCTCACAAAATTTTGTGCATTGCCATAATGTAAACCGGCTATTATATTTTCTAAGGGCTCTCCCTTGTTCTGAAGGTGTATCATGTCTGATTTAGTAAAAACCGTACACCTGCACGCAACTGGAGCTGGGGAAGTACTCTTTAAACCAAGTTTAATAAAATCTTCTAGTACACTGTCTAACTTGTCCTGGGTTAGTTCAAAGTCTTGTCCATAAATTGCATGGGAAAGCCTTTCTGCTTGCTGATCAATAAAAGATCCTGTTCCAGAGGCACACGGACCATTTAATGAAAAATCCGTTAAAAAGAAATCATCCCCATCATAAGACAGGGTAAACAACATAGCGTCCTGGCCACCAATACTTATGATGCTCTTCACCCCTGGACATATGTTAGTGGCTCCAATGACTATACAAATAGATTCTACTTCAAATGGAAGCCCAATTAAATTTGCAACTATTTCTCCATTAGTACCTGTAAATACTGCGCCTTTAAAACACTCTTGGGGATATTTCTTAAAGATATCATTTATAAGCTTATAAGTCTCATCATAAATCAAACCAAAATGCCTTACATAATCCCCTTCATAAACAAGTTCCTTATGTTCATTTACTATTGCTGTATTAATACTTGTAGATCCAATATCAATACCAAGATAATACACTATTTATCACTCCTTGTATTGTAATAAGTTATAAGTCCATTTGTTGAACAATCATAAGTATTACATATATATCCTGGAGATAGTTTATCTATAATGTCCTTTGCAAGCTGTTTTCCAAGCTCCACTCCCCATTGGTCAAAGCAATTAATATTCCAAATACAACCTTGTACATACACCCGATGTTCATATAATGCGATCAATGCACCCAGGGTATATGGAGTTAGTTCATCTATTAATATTGATGAACTTGGCCTATTACCTGGAAATATTTTATGAGGAAGGAGCTTTTTTATCTCATCTTCAGACATACCACTAGTTTTCAGCTCTCCCATTACCTCTACTTCATCTTTACCTTGCATAAGGGCCCTTGTCTGTGCAAAAAAATTGGCCATAAACATATTGTGCTGTTCTTGTACTCCATAGGGATTTCTAACAAACCCAATAAAATCACATGGGATCAGATGGGTACCCTGATGTAGTAATTGATAAAAAGAATGCTGTCCATCTGTACCAACCCTTCCCCAGATCACTGGACAAGTGATATACTCAACCTCCCTTCCATCAAGGGTTACCCTTTTCCCATTGGACTCCATAATAAGTTGCTGGAGATGGTTTGGAAGATCTTCAAGACACTGAGAATAAGGCAATATTGCATAAGTACTACAACCAAAAAAATTGGTATACCATACGTCCAAAAGCCCCATAATAACAGGGATATTATCTTTAAAATCACTATTCTTAAAGTGCTCATCTACCATATTGGCACCTTTTAAGAGTTCTTCAAAATTCTCAAAACCAATACCCAATGCGATGGATAGACCGATGGCTGACCACAATGAATACCTTCCTCCAACAAAATCCCAGAACTCAAACATATTTTTTTCATCTATTCCAAACCTCACTACCCCATCCCTATTTGTGGATACTGCTACAAAATGTCTCTCAACTGCTAGTTCATTCTTTAAATTTTCCACAATCCATTCCCTAGCCACTTTGGCATTTTGCATTGTCTCCTGAGTGGTAAAGGACTTTGATGAGATAATAAAAAGGGTCTGTTCTGGGTCTAGTCTATTTAGGGTCCTTTTTATATGGGCAGGATCTATATTGGATACAAAATATAGATTAATATCTTCAGGGATTAAGAAATCCAGTGCCTTTACTATCATCCTTGGACCAAGATCAGAACCACCAATTCCAATATTTACTATATTTGAGATCTTTTTCCCAGTGAACCCCCTCCATACACCAGACCTAACATCTGATACAAAGACCTTAATCCTATGTAATACAGAATGGATGTCCTCTATTATGTTTCTTCCATCTATACTCAATTTAACTCCCCTTGGTGCCCTGAGTGCCCAATGAAGTACCCTCCTATTCTCAGTTATATTAATAATATCTCCAGAAAACATAGCCCCTATCTTTTTTTTAACTCCTGCCTCATTAGCCAACTCAATAAGGAGATCCATTGTCCTCTGAGTAATCCTATTTTTTGAATAATCAAATAGTATTGGCCCAAGCCTAATGGAAAATTTTTCAAAGCGATGTGGATCTTGTTCAAACATCTCCTTTAAGTGTACCCCCCTTATCTCCAAAAGATGTTTAGAAAGGTCTTTATACGCCATTGTCTTTGAAAAAGAATATTCCATAATCTCCCCCTTTTTTATTAATCACCATTAAACAAAATATACCCTGATAAAAACATTGAATACATGTTGGTCTCTGAATAAAAATTCCATCACTCCTCTCTCATAGGCAAAATAAATATAAAATGCCAATAAGTTATATAATGATTACAACTCTTTTTTAGAAAAAACAAGATATACAAACTATGCATAAAAGCATGGCTTTCTACACATCTATACATATAGCTATTATATATATCAATCCCCATATGATTATGTCTTTAAATATATTAGGCAAAAGGCTAAAGGGCTCCAATATGATTTTGGATGTTGAATTTTGGATTTTGGATTAATTTTTAAAAGAGATTTTCTTCCTTATTTTAATTCAAAATTCAAAATTTATAATTCAAAATTTAACAAATAGCCCTTTGCCTTTTCCAACCACTATGTAAATATAATTCAACGAGAAATAGATTTTTAAAAGTGATTGCAAAAAATTATTTGCCTTTTATAAAAGAATTAAGTTATAATCCAAAAAAACCATTAAATCTCATCTTAAGGAGACGCATTATGTTCTCACAGCATATGAAAGGAAATATAATATTAGGTTTAATCATAGGGATTTTTGTTACCCTTTGTTTTGTCTTTATATCAGTGTCTGCAGTAGTTTCTACTAGTAAAGTCAAATTCTGTGTGTCATGTCACGAAATGAGACCTTTTTATAATACATGGAAAAATGGTGGTCATGGTACTTATAAAATGGGGGCAATAAAGGCAAAGTGCGTGGATTGTCATCTCCCTCATAAAAATATCACTGGATATCTTGTAGCAAAGGCCATGTTTGGTTTGAACGATTTTTGGGCACATAATTTTAAAAAAACAGAAACCTTACCCTTAACATGGATAAAAGAATGGGAAGGTATAAAGCCAAAGGCGCATAAAGGTTATGAGTCTGGTTGTAAAGAATGTCACAAAGAGCTCATCGCTCCAGGGATCCCTATTAAGGCATTTACTGCTCACCGGGCATACTTACTTGGAGAAACAAATAAGACTTGCATATCCTGCCATCACATGGTTGGACATGGAGACATACTTACTTATATGAGAAATAAGATTAGAGAACAAAAAAATAAAGCACTATAGGAGGTATTTAAAATGAACTTTAAAAAACGACCTTTAGGATTATTTTTATCCACCCTGGGAATAATAGTATGGTGTTTTATTCCTATACAAGCAAGTGGGAAAAAAACTGGGTTCCCAGATCTATCAAAGACAAAACAAATAGAGATCAAAAGGGGATTTTCACCTGAAGCAATAAAATGTATTGAGTGTCACGCCCAAAAAACTCCTGGCATAGTAGAGAGTTGGAAGACAAGTCGAATGGCTCACACTGGTGTCTCATGTTATGACTGTCATGTGGTGCCAAAGAGTTCTCCAATGGCCAGTCAATGTGAAGGGGTAAGAGGTACTAATATTTATACCTCACCAATGGTATCTTCCAAGAGATGCGGGAAATGTCATCCCACTGAGGTGCATCAATTTGAAAAAAGCGCCCATGCAAAGCTTGCTCCAAGGCCTGTTGACAAAAAATTAGTTGGTCTGATCTATGAGTTAGAAGGCGGTGGATTTATTGGGGTCAAAAGGACAGATCCCAAAAATTGGGCACCTAGGGCCACAGGTTGCCAGATGTGTCATGGGAATAAAATCGAACTTGGACCAGACCATAAACCCATAAAAAACACATGGCCACAGTCTGGAATTGGTACTGTATATCCTGATGGCAGTATTGGAAATTGTGTAGTCTGTCATACTAGACACAGCTTTGATATTGCCCAAGCAAGAAAACCAGAAGCATGTGCATCCTGTCATCTAGGACCAGACCATCCTGATATAGAAATTTATTATGAAAGTAAACACGGTCAAATATTCTTGACCCAAGGAGATAAGTGGAGATGGGATAGCGCTCCTGAGACATGGGAACCTGGGGACTACACTGCACCTACTTGCGCCACTTGCCACATGAGTGGGATAGGAGATCTGCATACCACCCATAATATTACAGAACGTCTAAAATGGGACCTAGTACACAAAAAGAGCGTTATCAGAACAGGGGAAAGAGGAGATGGGTATAAGGGGGAAAAATTAATGGAAAAGGTTTGTGCCAACTGCCATAGCACATTACATACAAAACAATTTATGTCTTCCCTTGATAATGCTGTGGCCCTATATAACACCTATTGGGATGGTGCAACCAAGATGTATAATGACCTAAAGGCCAAGGAGTTACTCAAAAAAGACAAATGGTCAGATGGATATCAGGAACTAATGTATTATCTGTGGCATCATACAGGACGCCGGGCAAGACAAGGGGCTGCTATGAATGGTGCTGATTATGCACACTGGCATGGATTCTTCCAGATATTCCAAGTATATAAAGACATGCAGGCCATATATAATTATCGCATTAAACACAATAAAATAGAAGAATTAAGTACAGTTATGTCAAGTGCACCATATTGATATAACAAATAATAAAGTCCAGGGAGGATTAAACCTTCCCTGGACTTTATTATCCCTTTTTATAAGGGATCTAACTCTGCCACATTTATTCCTACCCAATTTCTAGATCCATCATAATTAAAAAACCAAATACCTATCACAATCTTCTATCATCTCTGCATTCCTTGCCTGAGTTACAAACTGCTTGAATCCAACCCCAGGTACTTCTTTTCCTTCTAGTCCATTTGCCCTGAAACTCACATCACATACATATAAATTTGCCACATCAACTAATTCTTTGAAATTTGGTTCTTGGGTAAGGAGTACCCCTTTTCCAGTAAAAAATATCTCTACTTGTATACCCTTCGTATGGGCTGCCTTGGCAGTATTTATCACATATTCAAGGTATTTTGTATCTCTAACCATTATACCCAATTTTGCCATATTAGTTTCCCCTATTAATTTTTTCAGTACCTATATTTCAACTTACCACCAACATATTACTTTATCGTGTTCAAACACCTCATCAACAAATTTTTCCCAATCTACTTCTGTATCATATAACACAAATATATCTTTGTCTTCTCCAGAGATAATATCTATAAATTTGTTCACAGTCTTATCAGGTTCTGATTTAAGTACATGTAATATTTTCATGTTTGACTCCCTTATATTTTTTCATATCCTCACATAAAAAAATTAAAATGGAATAACGATATCTGCATCCTTTAACATTTCGCCTATTTCTTCTATATTGGCATACTTAAAACCATATTTTTCAACATTTGCCTTATTGTTAGAATATCTTTCTCCTTCCATTTCATCTAAAAATTCCATATTATCTTTATATGCCTCGTGCATTTCTATCTCATGGTCCAAGACTATCATCTTGACTGAAGGAATCTCTAAAAGTGCCCCAAGACTGGACCTGAGAGCCTCATATTGTTGTTCTCTATCTCTAACAATCACTACCAGTGTTTTCATAAAAACCTCCTAAAACAAGGCACCAAAGTAATATACCTTGGTGCCTTAATATCCATTTTCTATCCACTAACTCTAATTAAATACCTTGTAAAACCACCAGGGTCATCCTCATATCCCAAGAACTCATGGCCCAGCTTTTCACAAAAAGAGGGGATATCATTCTTAGATCCAGGGTCAGTACCTAGTACTTCTAAAACCTCTCCTGATTTCATCTCCTTTAGGACCTTTTTGGTCTTTAACATTGGCATAGGACAACTAAGTCCCCTGGCATCCAAGGTTTTATCAACCTTTACATCTTGTAGTGCCATAATTTCACCTCCTTATTGATTCCCTTACATGAAAAATTGTTCCTGACTTTAAAATAAATTGTAAACACTGTCAACCATTACCCTTTCCATATAAATCGAGGTATAGCTCCCTAATATCATTAATATTACCAATTTCCTGCCCTACAGGCCTTACAACTACCTGATTTAAATTTTGCAGCATCAGTAAAAGAAAGTACCCCTAAAACTGTTTTATCTGGATCTTCAACAAAGATTCGGTCTACATCCGCAAGGATTAGTATTTTTATGGCTTCGGTTAAATAAGTATTAAAGTCACATACGATGGGAGGGACACTCATTATTTCATTAACAGCCACATCTAACCCAACCCCATGTCTATAAGCCAACATTAGATCTGTTTTTGAGACTACTCCAATCAATCTTTTATCTGGTGCTATAACTGGAAGGGCACTAATATGTTGGCCCAAAATAATCTCCAGGGCCTGAGCAATAGAGCTACCACTATCAATTGACTTCACATTTATAGACATAACGTCTTTGACCCTAATCCATTCTTTTTCTTGCTCATGATTACTGGCTTTAAAAAGATTCCTCTTACACTCAAAACAAACCTTATAGATGAGTCCAACTATATCTGAAAATGACAATATCCCAACCTGAATATGCTCTTTGTCAAGAACAACGAGTTGTTTTATATCTTCTTGTAACATTTTAGTA
>JALWFY010000194.1 GCA_027013815.1 Desulfohalobiaceae bacterium
TATTTTTCAGATAAAAGATATTTAAACAAGATAATTAGTTCAAATTACATGGTAAAAGAACTCTTAGAATTACTATTGGATATAAAAAAACAGGACATCCCGCCACTTAAAATTTTACAGGAAATAATAGAATTTTATAAACCGATTTTTGTTGAAAGGTATCACGATGATTATCCAAAGAGGCAACCAGGACTAGACGAACTTATGCAACTAGCAGCTCCATATAGTGATTTAGAGGGATTTTTGAGTGATATCACCTTGGAACCGCCTGATCCTTATTTAATTGACGATCCATTGGAACAGTATATAACCCTATCCACAATACACTCTGCCAAAGGACTTGAATGGGACGTGGTTTTTATCATAGATATGGTAGAAGATAGATTCCCATCTCGTTTGTCTCAGTTAGAGCCTGAGGGGATGGAAGAGGAGAGGAGGCTTTTTTATGTGGCAACTACTAGGGCTAGGGAACTTTTGTTTCTCTATTCTCCTAAGGCAATTTGTTCAAAGTTTGGAGAAATGTATCCAACTAGACCTAGTCCTTTATTGGAAGAATTAGATAATGGGGTATTTGAAGAATTTAGTGAGAATTATACTGGGGCACTTATAAAAAAAGTACCCATAAAAAAAGTACCTCAAAATACCCCCTCTGGTCAGTGGTGCAATCACAAAGTATTTGGCAGGGGAAAGATAGTTGGGTTTATACCTCCAAATAAATATAAGGTATATTTTTCTGGATTTGGGGTGAAGGTCCTATTAGAGAACTATGTGGTTTTTGAATAATAGCAATTGATTTTATTAGGTGAAATAAAGATGACAATTGAAAGGGAAATAAAATTTAGGGTTACAGATTTTGAATCTATAAGAAAGAGACTTGAGGGGATTGGCGGTAGTTTTGTGGACAAATATTTTGAAGAAAATATTGTATTTGATGATTATAATAACTCCTTGAGAGTAAAGAGGATATTACTTAGGCTTAGGAAAAAAGGTGATAAAAATATACTTTGTTTAAAATGTCCAGGTAAATATATAAGCTCTGAGGATATAAAGGTCCTTGAGGAATATGAGACTGAAATAGGTCATAGGGAAAATTTTATAATAATTTTGGATAAATTAGGATTTAAAATATCTTTTAAATATGAAAAGATAAGGGAAGTGTGGAAATCGGGGGAGATATTTATTTGTCTGGACATCTTGCCTTTTGGTGATTATGTAGAGATAGAAGGAAAGGGAGATTTAATGGATTTTGCCTTGAAATTGGGCCTGGATATCAGGCTTGCCACAACCAAGACCTATCATGAATTAAATTCCGAAATTAGACAAAAAAAAGGCCTAATGGCCTGTGATGGTTTTACTTTTGACGATTGGAGAGGAATTGTCTAGGACATAGATGATAATATCCTTGGACTTTACAAGAATTTGGGTTTGGGTAGAATATTAAATATAATTTGTTGCACCTAGTTTTGTTTTTGCATATAATTAAACTATAAAAAAATAAAAAACTAATTGGATTATGGCAATATTTGATAACAGGCCAGAAATAGAGGAAGAAGCCTCAACTTTTGAGGAACTTAAGGAACCACCAAAGTACAAGGTGTTACTCCACAACGATGATTATACCACAATGGAATTTGTGGTAAAGGTGTTAATGACTGTATTTCACAAGACCAAGGTAGAAGCAGTTAAAATAATGTTAAATGTCCACCGCAATGGAATAGGTGTTTGCGGTGTCTATCCTGCAGAAATTGCAGAGACCAAGGTGACTTTGGTGCATAATATGGCAAAAAGGGAAGGATTTCCCTTAAGATGTTCTATGGAAGAGGTTTAAGTATGTTGAGTAGAGATTTAGAAAAGATATTTGCATTGGCGATTAGAGAGGTAAGGGTCAGACATCACGAATTTTTGACCTTGGAGCATGTACTATATGCATATATATTGGACCCACAGGGTAAAAATTTACTTAAAAATTGTGGGGTTAATATCACAAAATTAAAGAATCAATTAGAGAGATATTTCTTAGATCACATGGATGTTTATCCAGATTCCCAGGGGAGGGAAGTTATTCAGACCCTGGCAGTTCAAAGGGTTCTTCAGCGCGCCATATTCCATGTGCAATCAGCAGAAAAAAAGCAAGTAGAGCTCGGGGATTTTTTGGCATCTGTAATGGAGGAAGAGGA
>JALWFY010000195.1 GCA_027013815.1 Desulfohalobiaceae bacterium
GGAGGGAAGTTATTCAGACCCTGGCAGTTCAAAGGGTTCTTCAGCGCGCCATATTCCATGTGCAATCAGCAGAAAAAAAGCAAGTAGAGCTCGGGGATTTTTTGGCATCTGTAATGGAGGAAGAGGAGTCCTATGCCACTTATTTTCTAAAATCCCATGGTGTGGATCGACTAGATATACTGGAGTATATTTCCCATGGCAAGATGGAAGAGGATCAGGTAAATGAGAAAAAAGACTCATTTTTAGAGAGATTTACTCAAAATCTTGTATTAAAGGCACAAATGGGTCTTATAGATCCTTTAATTGGCAGGGAAAATGAGATTGAGCGTACTATCCAGATACTATCTAGGAGGCGGAAAAACAATCCACTCTATGTTGGTGAGCCAGGGGTTGGCAAGACTGCACTTGCAGAAGGTCTGGCACTGAGGATTGCCACAGGAAAGGTCCCCAATAAATTTAAAGGAACAGAAATATATGGTCTCGACATGGGCTCCTTGGTGGCTGGGACCAAGTTTAGGGGGGATTTTGAGGCCAGGTTAAAAGGTATTATTAATGAACTCAGGAACAAAAAAGGACAGGTGATTTTATTTATTGATGAAATCCATACAGTAGTTGGGGCTGGGGCCACCAGTGGAGGTTCTTTAGATGCCTCTAATATCTTGAAACCAGTTCTGGCATCAGGGGAGATTAGGTGTATTGGTTCAACTACTTATGAGGAATACAAGAACCTATTTGAAAAGGATAGGGCCCTGTCTCGCAGGTTCCAAAAAATAGACGTGGAAGAGCCCTCCAGGGAAGAGAGTATACAGATATTAAAGGGACTCAAAAAATATTATGAACAGCATCACGATATAAAATACTCTAAAAAGGCCTTAGAGGCTGCTGTAGACCTCACTATAAAATATTTGCCTGATAGATTTTTGCCAGACAAGGCAATAGATGTAATAGATGAGTGTGGGGCGTTTTTCTCTTTGCATGAGAAAAAGAAAAAGGTGGTAAATGTTAAAGATATAGAAAATATAGTTGCAAGGATCGCAAGGGTACCTATAAAGAGTGTCACAAGCTCAGATAGGGATAGGTTAAAAAAACTGGAATCAGAACTCTTAGAGGTAGTATATGGACAAGATGAGGCGGTAAAACAGGTGGTTCGTGCCATTAAGAGGGCAAGGGCAGGGCTTAGAGAGCCCTTTAAACCTGTTGGGAGTTTTTTGTTCGTTGGACCAACTGGAGTTGGAAAGACAGAGCTGGCAAGGCAACTTGCAAATATCCTTGGGATAAACTTCTTGCGTTTTGATATGAGTGAATACATGGAACAACATTCTGTTGCACGTCTAATTGGTGCACCTCCTGGATATATTGGGTTTGATCAAGGAGGGTTGCTCACAGATGCCATTAGAAAACACCCCCATAGTGTGTTACTCTTGGATGAAATAGAAAAGGCCCATCCTGACCTGTTTAATATACTTCTCCAAGTAATGGACTATGCAACTTTAACAGATAATACTGGGAGAAAGGCAGATTTTAGACACGTTATCTTGCTTATGACCTCTAATGTAGGTGCAAGGGATATGTCTTCTTCTTCAATTGGATTTGGGAAACAAGATGCCGTAGACAAATCCCATATGGGGGTAAAGGCAGCAGAGAAACATTTTACTCCAGAATTTAGGAACAGGCTAGACGGGATTATTCCCTTTAGACCCTTGTCATTGGAACTAATGAAAAAAATAGTAGACAAGTTCATCAAGGAATTAAATGAACAATTAAAAGGCAAAAAAGTGAGAGTTGTATTAGAAGAAGATAGTAGAGAATTCCTTGCAAAAAAAGGATATGACCCAGACTATGGAGCAAGGCCCCTTAGACGTATTGTGCAAAAAGAGGTGACTGACCCTTTGACTGACGAGATCTTGTTTGGAAGTTTGAGTGGTGGGGGGATAGTCAGGGTCAAGGTCTCTGGAGATCCCAATAATAAAAAGCTTGTGTTTAAGTATGAAAAATAAGTATGGATATTTCAGAGCTAATCAAGGGCTTTGAGCCCGTGAGTCTATGCGATTGGCCATCAAAGGTCTCATGTGTTTTATTTTTAGGGGGTTGTAATTTTAGGTGTCCTACCTGTCACAATAAATCCATAGCCTTTTATCCACAAAAAGTTCCAAGTATTCCAAAACAAGACATATTTGATTATCTACAGAGAAAAAGGAACTGGTTAGATGGAGTGGTGGTATCAGGGGGTGAACCCACCTGTGCACCAGGGTTAGACAGATTGTTGGTTGAAATAAAAGACCTTGGATTTTTGGTCAAATTGGATACAAATGGATCAAACCCATATATTATAGAAGATTATATAAATAGGGGTATTGTAGATGTATTTGCTGTAGATGTAAAAGGCCCTTTTGAAAAATATCCAATACTTACAGGAAATAAGATAACAGCAACACAGGTTGAGAAGAATTTTGAAAAAATTTTTTCACAGGCAAAACTCTATCCCTCTAAATTTATTTTCAGATTAACCATGGTACCTTTTTTGACACAACAAGATATTAAGACTACTATGAATTACTTACCTCAAGGCTTTGAATTAAAACTTCAAGAATATAAGGAGTCACCTCTATTATGATGAAAAATTTTGGATTTTAAATTTTGGATGTTGGATTAATATTCATTTAACCACGACCAGTAACATGTTGTTTTTAATTCAAAATCCAAAATTCAAAATTATTATAAAATTTTTTAATAAATTTGGCCCGAAGGGCCACTATAAAAACCAAGGAGGGATCAAGATATGTATATAGAGGGCTTGGAATCTAGGGTAGAGAGAAAGGTAAAGGAGCTAAACAAACCAAAACAGATAAGAAAAAGAGATGGAAGATTAGAGACTTGGGCAGTAGATAGGATAGCCAATGCCATTTTAAAGGCCCTTAATGCAAGTGGTATAAAAGATCCATTGCTTGCCAAGAGACTGGCTATAAAGGTGGAAAATAAGCTCCTTGGTGTAGATATCCCAGAGCAGGAACAAGTACAGGACATGGTAGAGATGGTTCTCATGGAGAACAGACTCTATCATGTGGCAAAAAAGTATATTTTATACAGGGAACAACGCAGGCAACTGAGGTCTCAGACAGAGACTTTTTTAAATATTGGAAGGACTATTGATGATTATATTTCAAAGGACGATTGGCGTGTATCTGAAAATGCAAACATGGCCCATTCATTTCAAGGCCTTATGCTCTATTTGTCTGGTTCAGTGCAGGCGAGGTATGCACTGGAAAAATATCCAGAAGAGATAAGGCTTGCCCATGATCATGGATATATCCATATCCATGACCTATCCTTTGGACTTGCTGGATATTGTGCAGGCTGGAGTCTGAGGGATCTGCTTTTAGAGGGATTTAATTTAGAAGGTAGGTGTTCTTCTGGTCCAGCTAAACATTTTGATTCTGCCCTTGGACAGATGGTAAATTTTTTAGGTACACTTCAAAATGAGTGGGCAGGTGCCCAAGCCTTTAACAATATGGACACATATCTTGCTCCATTTATCAGGGCAGATGGCCTATCGTATAAGCAAGTAAAACAATCCATGCAAAAGTTTATATTCAATCTAAACACTACATCTAGGTGGGGAGGGCAGAGTCCATTTACAAACCTTACCTTTGATCTAATTCCACCAGAGCACATAGCAAAAGAAGGGGTAATTATTGGGGGGCAGATCCAGGATTCTTGTTATGGTGAATATGAAAAAGAGATGGAGATGATAAACCGTGCCTTTTTGGAGATAATGTTAGAAGGGGATTTTCATGGAAGGATCTTTAGCTTCCCCATTCCAACATATAATGTAACAAAGGACTTTCCATGGGATTCACAGGTAGGAGAATTACTTTTAAGGCTCACAGCAAAATATGGAGTCCCATATTTTCAAAATTTTATAAATTCTGATCTAAGGCCTGAAGACGTGCGCTCTATGTGTTGTAGACTCCAGATGGACCTTAGGGAACTCAGGAAGAGGACTGGAGGGCTCTTTGGTGCTGGGGACCTAACAGGATCAATTGGGGTAGTTACTTTGAATCTTCCAAAATTGGGATATCTGGCCCAGGGAGAAGAGGACTTCTTAGACCTGATAACAGAATATGCCACCTTGGCAAAAGAATCCTTAGAATTTAAGAGAAAATGGGTTTCAGACAACCTGGATAAGGGGATGTTTCCATTTTCCAAGAGATATCTTAAAAATGGTTTAAAGGGACATTTTTCCACTATTGGCCTTGTTGGCGGTCATGAGGCGTGTCTAAATCTACTTGGCAAAGGCATTGATACCCCAGCAGGTATGAGATTGATGAAAAGGACATTAGAGCATTTAAGAAACCTTACTGTAAGGTTTCAGGAAGAGACTGGGAATTTATATAATCTTGAGGCTACCCCTGCTGAGGGCACTAGTTATAGATTGGCCAAGATAGACAAAAATTTGTATCAAGATATAATAACCTCTGGAAAAGATATTCCATATTATACCAATTCCACTTGTCTCCCTGTGGACCATACCCCTGATGTGTTTACAGCACTTGAGCATCAAAATGAACTACAGCCCTTGTATACAGGGGGAACTGTTTTTCATGTATATTTAGGAGAGGCCCTCTCAGATTTAGAGAGCCTAAAGTCCTTTATTATAAAGGCAATGAGCAATACCAGACTACCTTATATCTCAATCACACCAACATTTTCTGTGTGCAAGACCCATGGCTACTTAAGGGGTGAGCACTTTAAGTGTCCAAAATGTGGAGAAGATACAGAAGTATATACTAGGGTTGTGGGCTATTATAGGCCAGTATCCATGTGGAACAAAGGAAAGCAATCAGAATATAGGGATAGGGTTGTGTTTCATATATAATTTTAAATTATGGATTTTGAATTTTGAATTATATCGTGGCCCTTGAGGCCAAGTTTAATAAGAATTTAAATATTAGGTTTTGGGTATATTAAATTACAGAAAGACCCAAAACCTCATTTACCTAAGACCTAAAACCTATTTATGTAAGTTATAAGAACTTAATTATTAACACATGGGAGTCTAAAATGAATTTTGTAATAATTGGTGGAGATGCAGCAGGGATGAGTGCTGCATCCCGTGCCAAGAGAAGGGATAGTTCTTTAAATGTGGTAGTCTTTGAAAAGACCATGGATGTCTCCTATAGTGCTTGTGGAATGCCATATAATATTGCAGATCCAACAAGAGATATAGATGAATTGGTTGTGAGGAGGGCAGAGGTATTTAGAGAAAAACAGGGAATAGACCTCAGGATTGGCCATGAGGTATTAAAAATAGATCCAGACAAAAAAGAGGTACATGGTAGGGGTCTAGAAGGAGAATTTTCATATCCATACGACAAACTACTTATTGCAACTGGTGCCAGGCCAGTACTTTTGGATATACCTGGAGTTGATTTAGATGGAGTATTTACTTTGAAGAATTTAAATCATGGCAGGAGGATTAAAGAATATATAAGGGAAAGAAATGTACAACAGGCCGTTATAGTTGGGATGGGGTATATTGCCCTAGAGATGAGCGAGGCCCTGACCGAACTTGGTATAAAGGTTTGTATGATAAAGCCAAATCCAAGGTTCTTGCCTAATATGGATGAGGAAGTCGCAGGGGTTATAAAAGGTGTGGTGAGATCTCATGGTGTTGAACTCTATTTGGGACATGGGGTCAAAGAGATTGTTGAGCATAATGGTAAATTAGTTGTAAGGTCGGATAATTTAGAATTAGATGCAGATATGGTATTGATTGCAGTGGGGGTCATACCAAATAGTGAATTGGCAAAGGATATATCCCTTGAGACCAGTATCAAGGATGCTATTTCTGTGGACAGGACATTTAGGACCTCAAACAAGGATATTTATGCTGCAGGTGATTGTGCTGATACCTATCATGTGGTTACAGGGAAAAAAACTTATATCCCCTTGGCACTAGTTGCAAATAGGGGAGGATGGATGGTTGCTGACAATGTCCTTGGGGGTAAGTTTGAGTTTAAAGGCATAGTTGGTACCTCGGTGTTCAAGGTCTTTGAGCTCCAGGTAGCAAGGACTGGGCTTGATGAAAAAACCGCAATGTCTAGTGGATTTGAACCAGTCTCTGTCAATGTAAAGACCAGGTCTAGGGCACATTCTCACCCAGGCTCAAAGACCATATGGGTACATATGATTGCAGATAGATCAACACACAGGTTGTTGGGCGCCCAAATGGTTGGAGAGGAAGGGGTAGCACATAGGATAAACAGTGTAGCAGTTGCACTCCACAATATGATGAGGGTTGATGAATATTTTCAGTGTGATTTGTCATATGCTCCACCATTTGGGCCTGTGTGGGATCCCACACTAGTTGCAGCTAATCAACTCAACAAAAAGTTGGGTTAGTTTTAGTCTTCAGTTTGTACAGAAGATATGAGTTTTGACAAAAAATAGTTTGCCTCTAAGAGTTCGTCCCTGAGTTCAGCCTGCAATGGCCAGTCAAGAGAAGAGAGCTGTTTTTGTCTTTTAGATAATTCCATTATCTTTTCTCTTATGTCGTGGATCAGAAATTCCCAATCTACTTTTATTTCCCTTAATTGTTTTTCTTTTTCTGTTATAGAGGATGTAATCTTTTCTGGTACTAGCTCATATTCTTCCAAGTAATCTGGAATAAACACCTCAAA
>JALWFY010000196.1 GCA_027013815.1 Desulfohalobiaceae bacterium
AAGAAGCAGAACAGATGAGTGGGATAGAGATTAGATCTGTTTATGCAGGGATTGCAGGTAGTCATATAATGGGATTTAACAGTCATGGGGTAATCCCTGTAAGGGGAGAAGAGATTACCAGGAGCCACATTGAGAGGGTTATAGATGCAGCAAAGGCCGTGGCAATACCTCTGGACAGAGAGGTAATACATATCCTTCCCCAGGAATTTATAGTAGATGATCAGGGGGGGATAGAAGATCCTCTTGGTATGTCAGGTGTTAGACTAGAGGTCAAGGTACACATTGTCACAGGAGCAGTATCTAGTGCTCAAAATATAATTCGTTCATGTCATAAAGCGGGATTAGATGTATCAGATATTGTGTTAGAACCCCTTGCCTCAGCATATGCAGTTTTGACTGAGGAGGAAAAAGAAATAGGAGTGGCCTTGGTGGATATTGGAGGGGGAACTACAGATCTAGCAGTATTTTGTAATGATTCATTAAAGCATATCTCTATCCTGGCCTTGGGGGGTACAAATTTAACAAGTGATATTGCCTTTGGGCTCAGGACCCCTATGAAAGATGCAGAAGATATAAAAAAGAAATATGGTAGTGCCTTGGCAGAATTGGTAAGTGACAATGAGGTCATTGATGTACCAACTGTTGGTGGTAGGCCTCCCCGCAGGTTATTTAGAAAGACCCTAGCAGAGATTTGTGAACCAAGGATGGAAGAGATATTGGCACTTGTTGATCAAGAATTGACCAGAACAGGGTATAAATCAACAATTGGGGCAGGAGTGGTACTCACTGGTGGAAGTTCCCTTATAGAAGGAATGGTGGAATTAGGGGAACAGATCTTTGGTCTCCCTGTTAGGATAGGATATCCCACTGGAATAGGTGGACTCAAAGAGGTAGTAATGAGTCCTAAATATGCAACTGCTGTTGGGTTGCTGATATATGGGGCAAGGAAAGAGACCTCTCCAAAGAGCTTTAGAATAAGGGGGGGAAATGTATTTAATAGGCTTTTATCTAAGATGAAAAAATGGTTTGTAGATGTAAAATAGGATAAAAATACAAGGGAGCATAAAGGAGGAAGTCATGGAACATATGGAAATAGTACCAGAAGGCAATGCGCAAATAAAGGTAATTGGAGTTGGTGGTGGTGGTGGCAATGCAGTAAACAATATGATAAATTGTGCATTAAAAGGTGTATCTTTTATTGTGGCAAATACAGATGTTCAGGCCTTAAAAAATTCAAATGCCGAGTATAAAATTCAATTAGGAGAGAAACTTACAAAGGGATTGGGGGCAGGGGCCAATCCAGATGTTGGACGTCAGGCTGCAGAAGAAAGCTTGGATACAATTAAAGAACTCCTGGCTGGTAGTGATATGGTCTTTGTTACAGCGGGTATGGGTGGTGGTACTGGTACTGGTGCAGCTCCGATTATTGCGCAGGTTGCTAAAGAATTAGGGGCATTAACAGTAGGTGTGGTGACAAAACCGTTTTATTTTGAGGGTCCAAAGAGACAGCAACAAGCAGAAAAGGGTATAAGGAATTTAAAAGAAGTAGTAGATAGTATTATCACAATACCAAACGATAGGCTATTATCCCTTGCTTCAAAGAATGCTACCTTTTTAGAGATGTTAAAAAAAGCAGACGAGATCTTATATTATGCTGTTAAGGGAATTTCTGATCTTATTTTGGTACCTGGGTTAATAAATTTGGATTTTGCCGATGTCAAGGCAGTGATGGAGGGCATGGGTCTAGCCTTGATGGGTACAGGCATAGCAAGTGGAGAAGGAAGGGCCAGAGAAGCAGCTATGAAGGCTATTACCAGCCCATTATTGGAAGATGTATCCATTGACGGGGCACAGGGGATATTGATGAATATTACCTCAGGACCGGATCTCAAAATCCAAGAAGTAGATGAAGCAGCGAATATTATTTATGAATCAGCTAGCAAGGATGCACAGATATTCTTTGGTACTGTTTTTGAAGAGGAATGTGGAGATGAGATGAGGATAACAGTAATTGCCACAGGCATAGAAAAAGAGGATAGGACAATAGTAGATGAGAACTTGACTTCCCAACGCTCTAGACTTCAATGTCTTAGAAAGACAGAAGAAAAAAGAAAAATAAATAGACGTCCAGCACCAGCATCTTCTGAAGAAGATAGACAACTCCCTGCTTA
>JALWFY010000197.1 GCA_027013815.1 Desulfohalobiaceae bacterium
TG
Organism: Desulfohalobiaceae bacterium; assembly: GCA_027013815.1. Lineage (GTDB taxonomy): Bacteria > Desulfobacterota > Desulfovibrionia > Desulfovibrionales > Desulfothermaceae > Desulfothermus. Next base: position 3 of record JALWFY010000197.1, read on the forward strand.
CCTTTGTTGTATTAACAGATGTGGGCCCAAGAGATGGGCTCCAGTCTTTCCCTACCTACATCCCTTTTAACACCAAAATTAGATTAATAGAAACACTGATAAGTAGTGGTGTGAAGAATATTCAGGTTACTTCTTTTGTAAGTCCTAAGATAATTTCCCAATTTAGAGACGCTGAAGACGTTGTGTTGTATTTTGCAGATAAAGAAGACCTTGTACTTTCTGCTTTAATTTTAAATACAAAAGGAATAGAGAGGGCTCTATCTTCTGGTATAAGGGCAGTTGAAATATCTATGTCTGCAAATAATGAATTTAGCTTAAAGAATACTAATATGTCTAAAGATGATGCCTTAAAGCAAGTTAAACAAATATTACTAATAGCTAGTGAAAATAATCTTTATATAAGAGGAAGTATACAGTGTTGTTTTGGATATAAATATTCAAACGATGTCCTTATAGAAGATATATTAGAAATATCGAAAATATTTATGGAATATAATGTAAATGAAATAGTTTATGCAGATACAACATCAAATGCAACTCCAAAATCAATTGATAAATTTTTTAGTTATATTTTAAAATATATAGATAAAGATATTATCTCCATGCACTATCATTCTAAAATGAATATGGGGTTAATAAATATATTTTGTTCTTTAGAATACGGTATTTCTAGATTTGATACGTCATTTGGATTTTTAGGAGGTTGTCCATCTTTAGATAATGCATATAAAAATGTATCCACTGAGGAGGCAGACAATCTTTTAAAAAGTTTAGGTATTGAAACTGGTATTAATCCTAAATTGTTAGAAGAGTGTGCTAAAATATTGAACCAAGGTTTATAAAAATGTTTAAGGAGGGGGTATGGATTTTGATCTTACAAGAGAACAAGAGATGATAAAAAAAGAGGTTAGGAAGTTTGCATTAAAAGAGATTGCCCCAGTAGCTCAGGAACTAGATGAAAAAGAAGAATTTTCTGTGGAGCTCACAAAGAAGATGGGGGAGATTGGTCTATTCGGTATGTTTGTGTCTGAAAAATATGGGGGACAGGGACTTGATTATGTTTCATACATTATTGCAGTAGAAGAATTAGCCAAAGTAGACGCCTCACAAGCTGCTACAGTGGCTGCAGGAAATTCCCTTGGGATTGGGCCTATTTATTATTTTGGAACAGAAGAACAAAAGATGAAATATTTACCTAAATTATGCTCAGGGGAAGGGCTTTGGGGCTTTGGGCTAACTGAGCCATCTGCTGGTTCAGACGCAGGAGGGACAAAGACCACTGCAGTAAAAGATGGGAATGAATGGGTTATAAATGGATCAAAGATATTTATTACCAATGCTGCTACTGAAATTTCCATGGGAGTTACTGTCCAGGCAGTTACAGGTACAAGAGAGGATGGGAGACCTGAATATACTTGTTTTTTGGTTGAACATGGGACAAAGGGTTTTACTGCAAAGCCAATTCATAAAAAGATGATGTGGAGGGCCTCAAATACTGCTGAGCTATATTTTGACAATGTAAGGGTCCCAGAATCAAATGTCTTAGGAAAGAGAGGGGATGGTTTTAAACAAATGCTTCAGACCCTTGATGGAGGCAGGCTCTCAATTGGTGCAATGGGGTTGGGAGGGGCAGAAGGTGCGTATGAAAAGGCATTAAAGTATGCAAAACAAAGGGAACAATTTGGACAGCCTATATCTAAGTTTCAGGCAATAGCATTTAAATTGGCTGATTGTGCAATGGAGATAGAGTGTGCCAGAAATTTACTCTACAAGGCATGTTGGCTCAGAGATAACAATCGTGCTTTTGGGTTATATGCAGCAATGGCCAAGCTATATTGCTCAGAACTCATGGGGAGAGTAGTGGACAAGGCAGTACAGATCCATGGTGGCTATGGGCTTATGAAGGAGTATGATGTGGAGAGGTTTTATCGGGATCAAAAGATACTGGATATTGGCGAAGGGACCTCTGAGGTCCAAAGGATAGTTATTTCTAGATACATAGGGTGTTAAAAAATAAAAAAATTAAGGAGGGGGAATAGTATGAATTTGCCAAAATTTGAAGTTGGAAAGATAACAATTGGAGATTTAGTGGATTTGGTAGCAAATCAGATGCCAGATCAAATGGCTGTGGAATATTTTGAACCACGGATTGGGCATACTTATAAGGAATTCAATGAGATTTGTAGAAAAGTTGCCAAAGGCCTTATGGCCATGGGTGTTAAAAAGGGAGAACACATTGCTATTTGGGCCAATAATGTCCCAGAGTGGCTTTATCTACAATTTGGCTCTCCAAAGATGGGTGCGGTTTTAGTTACTGTTAATACCAATTATAGGGCATTTGAATTGGAATATTTGCTCAAACAATCAGATTCCACCACCTTGTTTATGATTGGGGGAGTGAGGGAGCCTGATGAGTACATAAAAGTCATAAATGAGGTCTGTCCAGAACTTAAGGATTCAAAGCCTGGAGAGCTAAAAAATGAAAATCTTCCATATTTAAAAAATATTGTTTTTATTGGTGATGATACTCCACCTGGTATGTTTAATTGGAAGGATCTCATGGATATGGCTGAAAAGGTCTCTGACGAAGAGCTAGATAAGGTGCAGAAATCTCTGTCACCAGACGAGGTGATAAATATGCAATATACATCTGGGACTACAGGGTTTCCAAAGGGTGTTATGTTGACCCATACTAATATAATAGGAAATGCAAAGTCCATTGCAGAATGCATGGAACTCTCTCCAAAGGACAAACTCTGCATACCTGTGCCATTTTTCCATTGTTTTGGATGTGTCCTTGGGACACTAGCGTGTCTGGTGTCTGGTGCTACAATGTGTCCTGTGGTCCAGTTTAAGCCAGATTCAGTGCTTCGCGCTGTAGAGGAACTAAAATGTACTGGGCTGCATGGAGTTCCCACTATGTTTATTGCAGAATTAGAGGAAATGGAAAAGAACAAATATGATACCTCCTCCCTTAGGACTGGTATTATGGCGGGGTCTCCATGTCCAATTGAAGTCATGAAAAAGGTTATTAATGATATGGGGGCTAGTGAGATAACCATAGCCTATGGACAGACAGAGGCATCTCCTGTTATCACTCAAACAAGGACCCATGACCCAATTGAACTCAGGGTCTCTAGTGTTGGCAGGGCACTTCCCAATGTGGAGGTAAAGATTGTGGATATAGACACAGGTGAAGAGGTGCCTAGGGGAATACAAGGAGAGCTTTGTACTAGGGGATATCATGTAATGAAGGGTTATTATAAAAATGAAGAGGCCACAAAGAATGCCATTGACAAAGATGGATGGCTCCATACTGGAGACCTGGCAATAATGGATGAGAATGGTTATTGTAGGATAACTGGACGCATAAAGGACATGATCATAAGGGGAGGTGAAAATATATATCCAAGGGAAATAGAAGAATTTTTGTATACCCATCCCAAGATAAAGGACGTACAGATTGTTGGTGTTCCCAGTAAAAAATACGGTGAAGAGGTGGCTGCGTTTATTCAGTTAAAAGAGGGAGAAATGGCAACTGAGGAAGAATTAAGGGAATTTTGTAAGGACAAGATAGCATTCCATAAGATCCCTGCTTTCTGGTTTTTTGTAGATGAATATCCAACTACGGCAAGTGGTAAGATCCAAAAATATAAGCTAAGGGAGGAGGCCACAAGGCTCCTTGGAAGAGAAGAAGATGCAAAAGTAGAGACGGCCTAAATGGTTAGGAGGGGCGGATATTATTTAAGCCCTGGCATTTTAAATCTGAGGTGGAGGTGAGCAATGTCAGAGTTACTCAAGAGGCAAGAAGAAAATGGGATATGCATTCTCAGTTTAAATCGTCCAGAGGTGATGAATGCATTTAATTTTGAGCTTCTTCTTGCTTTAAAAAAAGAGATTGATGATATTAGATTTAGACGGGATATCAGGGTAGTGATTATAAGTGGCGAGGGGGATAGGGCCTTTTGTGCTGGAGCTGATCTAAAAGAGCGTGCAACTATGCCAGAGGAAAAGGTCAGGGAGTTTATTTATACAATAAGAAATTTGTTTACAGATATTGAGAACTTGCCAAAGCCAGTTATTGCAGGGGTAAATGGTGTTGCACTTGGAGGAGGTACAGAACTTGCCCTTGCATGTGATCTCAGAATAGCGTCTGAAAATGCTACCATGGGCCTTACTGAGACTAGGTTGGCAATAATTCCTGGTGCAGGGGGTACCCAGAGGCTCCCAAGGATAATTGGTAGAGCCAGGGCGAAAGAGATGATATTTACAGGAAAAAGGATTAGTGCCAAAGAGGCACTGGATATTGGCCTTGTAAATAAGGTGGTGGCATTGGATAAATTATTGGATGAATGTAGGGATATGGCATCAATGATACTTGAGACAGGCCCTATTGCAATAGAACAGGCGAAATATGCAATAAATAAAGGATTAGAAGTGGACATAAATACTGGTCTTGCTATAGAGTCAAATGCATATTGGATAACTATTCCAACTGAAGACAGGTTAGAGGGGTTAAGGGCCTTTAAAGAAAAGAGGAAGCCTGTTTATAAAGGTAAATAAAGAGGAATTAGTTAATTAAGTATGTATTTACCAAACTAAAGTTCCGAAAACTGCAGGTTAAAGCGAAACGAAGTTCCGCTAAGGCGGCTAAAGGTACAAGAGGCAAAAGGCGAAAACCATTAATATAATTTTGGATGTTGAATTTTGGATTTTGGATTAATCCTTTTTTCATTCAAAATTTAGAATTTATAATTCAAAATTAAAATTAAAAAATAGCCCTTAGCCTTTAGCAATTAGGCATTATATACAATGACTTAGGATTTAGAAAAAACGTAAATTTTTTTCACGTTTTTGAAGTAGCGTATAATTAAAAGCTAAAAATACTTAAATATGGACAGTTAGTGATAGAACTCTTAACCAAAAAGTAAAAAATAATGCAAAACAGGGCCATAAAAGAGGATAAATATCATGGATACCAGGACAGAAAATAAACTTCATTGGCAAAAGGAAGAAGAAAAGTTAGATGAATTGGTTAAAAAGGCCATGTGGCCAGGAGGGGATAAGGCAGTTGAAAGGCTGAGAAAACAAGGGAAAAGGCCGGTACGTGAGCTCATCAATCTGTTGATAGATCCAGGCACTGAATTTTTTGAGCTGAGCAGGATAGCTGGATTTGGGATGAATTACCCAGATGTGGAAGATGTGCCCTGTGGTGGGGTTGTTACTGGTATAGGCAAGATACATGGTAATTGGACCATGATAATTGCAAATGATTCCAGAGTAAAGGCTGGTACATATTTTCCAATTACCTTGAAAAAACATCTTCGGGCCCAGGCAATTGCTGAAAAGTGCGGATTAAATTGTGTGTATATTGCAGATTCTGGTGGGGCTTACCTCCCAATGCAGGCAGAAGTATTTCCTGGAGAAGATCATTTTGGTGCAATGTTTTACAATATGGCCAGGATGTCTGCAATGGGACTTAAGCAAATCACCATGAGCACAGGTGGGAATACTGCAGGTGGGGCATATATTGTATTTATGGCCTGTCAGGCAGTAATGATAGACAAGCTGGCCTATTCCTTTTTAGGGGGTCCGCCCTTGGTCAAGATGGCCACAGGTGAGGAGATAACTGCAGAGGCCCTTGGTGGAGCAGATGTCCATACTAGGATTTCTGGAGGTGCTGACTATTTTTGCAAGACTCAAGAGGAGGGAATACTTACAGTTAGGGATATCCTTTCCATGGAACCTCCTCAAAAGATATATTCTTCAAGGTTTCAAGAAAAACCGCCAAAGGTACCTGTAGAGGAGATCTATGAAATACTCCCTGCACAGGTGAGTAGGGGAATAGATGTAAGGGCATTTATTCGAGCAATAGCTGATGAGAGTGAGTTTGTGGAGTTTAAAAAGAGGTTTGCCCCAGGCAGGGGGGAGAATATTGTTACAGGTAAGATGAGGATAAATGGGATTCCAGTGGGGGTTATAGCATCCAATGGAGTTGGGATTATATTTGTTGAGGCAGCTAAAAAGGCCACAGAGTGGATTGTGAGATGTTCTCAGGAAAAGATCCCACTATTATTTATTCAGAATTCTCCTGGGTATATGGTAGGATCTGAATCTGAGCACATGGGTATTGGCAAATTTGGTGCTGACATGGTGAGGGCAGTATCCTGTGCCCAGGTACCAAGGATTCAACTGGTAATTGGGCCTGATCACGGTGCAGCTAATTATGGTATGTGTGGAAGGGCATATAGGCCCCATTTCCTCTTTGCCACCATGAGGGCAAGGACATCTGTTATGAGTGGGAGGAGTGCTGCTGGAGTGTTGTTGTCCATAGAAAAGAGAAAGAGGCATATAAAGGGAAAACCCATGTCAAAAGAAGAGGAAGAGGCATTTTACAAAAAAATGATAGATAAATATGATGGTGAGGCCCATCCATTTTATTGTGGGGCCAGGTTGTTAAATGATAGGGTACTCAAGTTTTCAGAAATAAGGAAGTGGCTCTCCATGGCCTTTGAGGTGAGTCTGCTGAGGCCTATTGGTGATCCTTCCTTTGGGAATTTTAGATTTTAAGGAGGACTTATGAGGGAATATGACCTTTGGAAGATTTTTCCAAGGATGCCAAAAAAGGTAGTAATAGGCGATATTACCATAAGGGATGG
>JALWFY010000198.1 GCA_027013815.1 Desulfohalobiaceae bacterium
CTGTCTTTGCTTGCCAAAAATACCCTTGCACCCTTTGTTGCAAGTATTGTCTGTAATTGAAGTTGATTTAATACAAAGGTCTCTAAAATCTGACCCTGGATTAGAGATGCAACTATTTCAACGAGGGGCTCATTTTCAAAAAATACTGTACCTTCTTTTAATGCATATACATCACCTGTGAATTTAAGTTCTTTTAAAAAATCCAAGAATTCACTTTTAAATATATTTAATGAATTTAGATAATCTATATCTTGTGCAGTGAAATGTAAATTTTCTAAAAAATCCAGCACATCACTTAGACCGCATGCCACTAAAAAATTCCTATTTCTGGGCAATTTTCTCACAAAGGTACTAAACACAGCTTCCTTGTTTAATCCTTCGAAAAAATATGCCTGGGCCATGGTCAATTCATATAGATCCACAAATAAACTACATGGAGAGTGCATATTATTCTCCCAAGACAGAGGAAGTTAGGTAAAATTTAAATAACCTCAATTCCTTTTTGTTGCATTAAAGATATTGCCTTATCTCCAGATTCCTGGGTAACCGCCCTTGTCCCATCCTTTATTAAAAAGGTCTTAAACCCATATGTTACAGAGTCTAGTGCAGTTTCTTTAACACAAACATCTAAGGCCAGCCCTGCAATAAATATCCTTTTTATATTTAGTTTTTTTAACACCACGTGGAGCCCTGTATCATCAAAGGCAGAATATTGGTCTTTGTCGAACCTCGTACCCTTGGACACAATAACCAAGTTATCGGGGATTATGAGTTCAGGGTGAAATTTTGCCCCAGGGGTGTCTTGGACACAATGAGTTGGCCACTGACCTCCATTTTCCTTAAAGCTGGGATGGAGCCTGGGATGGAAGTCCCTTGATAGAAATATATGAGCACCATTTTTTTGAGCTAGGTGTATTAAAGGGTTGATTATTTTTACAACTTCATGGCCATCTTCAATGGGCAGGTTTCCTCCTGGACAAAAATCTACTTGTACATCTATTATTAATAATGCGTCAGTGGTATCAAAAGATATCTGCATATTGATTCCCCTAAAATATTTAGTATATCGGGATGGTGGGATTCGAACCCACGGCCTCAGCGTCCCGAACGCTGCGCTCTAGCCAGACTGAGCCACATCCCGTCAATAACAACAATTAAAGGATTGTGTCAAAAAACTCAAGTAAAACTCTTTAAACCACTTTCCAAGTCCATTTGTATCCATTGGTTGTCCTTGAATACGATAAATATCCTTTTTTGTATAAATCTTCTATAATATACCTTACAAACTTGAAATCCTTATCCTGGAAGGGGATTATTTTTTCAGTCAATGCGTCAATAGGATTTTTTTTGAGGTTTTCTATCTCTCCTACCTCTTCTATTAGATCGTTTTTTAATAGGGAAAATATTACTTCTGTCCTCATCATACCCTCAAAATGGAATTTCTCCATTTCACTTAATTCTCCATTTATATATCTTTTCCTGGTCTTTTCAGCTAATATATTGAGATTGTTCTCATAGCTGCTCACAAATTTGCGCATATCCTCAGGTGTTAGACTAGATGTTGCCACAATTGGCCTGTTTGCATCATAGTCATTCCAATTATTGGACAGGATCTTTAGGTCATATTCATCTATTTTTTCTCTAATAGTGGTGCCAGGAAAGGGTGCAAGAAAATGATACCCATATTCTATTCCAATTTTCTCTAATTCCTCTGCAAGCCGTTTAGTATCTTCAAGTGTTTCCCAACTTTCTCCAGGGAGTCCCACAATAAAGGACACAAGACACCTCATTCCAGTATCTACACACATCTTTGCAGCTTTTTTTACCTGGGGTATCTTTATCCTCTTTTTTATCCTTTTTAACATCTCCTCATTGCCAGATTCTACCCCAAAACTGATTGTATCGCACCCAGACCTTTTCATGGCTAGAAGTAGTTCTGTGTCCACAGAGTCTACCCTGGCAAATGCACTCCAGGAGAATCTTATATCCTTTCTTTCTATTTCCTTGCAGAGTTCTATAACCCTTTGTTTTTTTGAGGTAAAGAAGTCATCTGCAAAATTTATCCTATAAAATCCAAGAGATATTAAATATTCTATCTCCTTTACTACACTTTGAATTGGTCGATATCTAGGCTTTAACCCAAGTAATCTCCTTCCTTGGCAAAAAATGCACTGATTTGGACATCCCCTACTGGTGGTAATGCTAACAGGAAATCCCAAGGCCAGATATTTTGATAAAGGAAGTAGATGTCTGGCCGGTAAGGGCAAATGGGCAAGATCAGGGATTAATGGTCTTTTAGGGGTGATGGTGATATCCCCATCTTGGTCTGTGTAAGCAATTCCCTTTATCTGGGACCATGTTTGTCTGTGATAGATATTTGGGATAATCTGTTTTAAGGTCTCTTCTCCTTCACCAAAGATTATCAGATCAATGTGTGGGTACTGTTTTAATGTATTTTTTATGTCAAAGGATACATGAGGTCCCCCCATCATAGTGATGATAGAACGGTCACATTCTTTTACAATAGATAACATCTCTTGAGCTATTAGAAAGTTCATAGTAACTGCAGTTGCACCTACAATATTGGGTTTAAATCTGGACACCATGTCTTTTAATTTTTGTGGATCATATTTTTGCACAATAAAGTCCCATATTTGAACTTCTGCCCCAAGGTTTTCTAATGCAGCAGCAACATATGATATACCAAGTGGAGGAGATGGATATTCTTCTAAAGGATACGGAGGGGATATGAGCGCTATTTTCATTTTAAGGTCTCCTTTTGGGCAAAATTGATTTGTAGAGAAGTTTTTGATATACGTTGCCCAGTTTTTATTAAATTTTAGTTAAAGGTAGATGGCCTAACCTAACTATTATGAAAGTCCCATTTTTTCTTCTATTTCTTGAATTTTCGCCATAATATGCTTTTTTTCTTCAGGGGTTAGGTCTTTATTTTGTAAGATTCGTCTTAGACCTAGGAGGGTCATTTCTTCTCTATATTCTTTGCAAGTATATTTTGGGTGGTTTGTATTTTTTTGCTTCATATTAAAAAATTAAGGATAGATGGTTAATGAAATTACTCATGTTTTTTTGCCCAAAATTTCATTCTATTCCCTATGAAAGGGTATTGTCCCTTGCAGAGGAAAAGGCCCATGAAGTAGATGTAAAAGATGCTGTTGTAATTTTTTATCAATTAGAGCAGAGGGATGAACAACAGCGAAAAAAGATATTAAATAAGGCATTAAAAAATATCAAGTGGCTTGCTGGTAAATTTAATACAAAAAAGGTGGTGCTCCACTCATTTAATCACTTATCAACAAGTAAGGCATCCCCAGAATTTGCTATTGAATTTGTCAAAGACCTTGTAGCGCGGTTGGAAAACACGGAATATTATGTCCTTGAGACCCCATTTGGGTGGCTAAATGGGTGGACAATGAGCGTAGCAGGCGAGTCCTTGGCCAAGGTGTTTAAAGATCTCTAGGGGGATAAGCTCAGGTTGTGTATTTAGTAAACATATTAAACTGGAGTTCCGAAAATTTCAGGTTAAAGCGAAACGAAGTTTCGCTTTACTTTGGCCATTGGCCAAATTTTAAAATAAGGAATAAATCCTTATTAAAAAATATGCGTTAGCACTAAGCGAAACGAAGTTTCGCTAAGGCGGCAAAAGGCACAAAAGGCAAAAGGCTAAAGGCTGAAGTATGAAGGCTAATTTTTATTCAGAACTCATAATTCAGAATTCATAATTTAAAAAATGGCTTAGAATTTAGAAAAAACGTAAATTTTTTTCACGGCTTTGAAATAAAAAGCATAATTTAATAAGGATAGAGCCTTGTTTTTATCTCCAGATATAAAAAAAGTCCTTACTCAGGACATAGTAAACAATCCAACTATCACAAAATCAAGCGTTGGTACTCAAGCATATTTGGCAAAGGCCCTACTTCATATGGGCAAAGATGTTGTAGTATTATTGCCAGATTTGGCTTATCTTAAATCTTTTTCCGCTATTTTTAGAATCTTGAACCCAGGAGATAGGGGTGAGTTTTGGGAAGAAAAATATATTGAATTCCCATCATCCTTTCTACCTTCAAATCAAGGTACAAGGGATTGGGGAGCTAGGTGGTCTTGTTTGTTTAAATTAAAGGAATCTCCTTCTCCAAAGGTGGTCGCATGTAGCGTAGATAACCTACTTCCCTTTTGGCCCCCAAAGACCGTGCTTGATACTGAATATTATCTACTTTCTCTGGAAGAGGAGATTGAAGTAGAGGAACTGATCAATAAACTTATTGATTGGGGTTATGAAAGGGTAAAGCTCACCACTTCACTTGGGGAGATCTCAAAAAGGGGAGACGTCCTAGATGTATTTGTGCCAGGTTATGGGATGCCAATACGTATAGAATTTTTTGGAGACATAGTGGAGAGTATTCGTACCTTTGATCCCATAACCCAACGCTCAAAGGAGAACTTGGACTCATGTGTATTACTCCCTGTTTCTCCCCATATTGGAAAACAGGAATTTTTTGAAGAGGCAAAGGATATCTGGAACTATTTGTGGAAGATTGGACTGCTAAATAGAGGGGGTATATCCTATTTTGAAGAGAGTTTATCTAAAGGAGAGATAGCTAAGGGGCTTCTCCCTGGGATATTTTATCCAACTGCATGTAATTTATCGGATTATTTTTCTCAAGATGCAGTGTTTTTATTGGTGGATCCTGAGATGTTGAGGAGGACGTTAGAAGACGTTGAAAATTTATGGAAAGTGGAGCTAAATTCTTTAAAACAAGATAAAGGGGTTAGGATCCCAATAGAAAAATTGATGAATAATCCATCCCAGGCAAAGGGATTGTGGATAGATAGAAAAAAAATGATATTTGATAGTTTTGCAGAAAAGCAAAAGTCCATATCACTTCCTGAACAACAATACTATTCCTTTACAGACCTATTTTGGCGTCCAGAGCAAAAGAGAAGACCTATAAGTACCATCTTAGATTCCTTAAAACAGTGGACTAGGAATAAAAATCAGGTAGTTTTGTGTTTTCATACCCAGAATTCAAAAAATCGGTTTTTGAAGATTATACAGGAGAGAATAGAGAAGGATGATAGTGCTAGAATTGAGATAAAACATAAATATCATTTTGATAAAAAAGGTGTGTATGCAGTAGTATCTCCTCTTACCACAGGGATTTCCCTGGATTGGAATCATTTATTGTTTTTGCCAGAGTCTATTTTATTCCCAGCCAAGGTGAAGAGTAGAGGGGATAGACAAAGGGGTTTTAAGGGAATTGAAACCATTGATGACATTAGGCCAGGGGATTATCTAGTCCATAGAGATTATGGGATAGGTATATTTAAAGGGCTCACCAGGATACAGGTAAATGATATTGGCAATGATTATTTGGAGATGGAATATAGAGATGCCAATAAGCTGTTTGTCCCTATAGACAAATTAAACCTTATACAAAAATACAAGGGACCAGATGGGATCACCCCTCTCCTTGACAGACTTGGTTCAAATAATTGGTCTAAGACTAGGGCAAGGGTTAAAAAGGCCATAGAGGCCATTGCCCAGGACCTGGTTAAAATGTATGCCTATAGAAAGATAGTAAAGGGCTTTAAATATCCACCTATAGATGAGGACTTCAGGGAATTTGAGGCAACATTTCCCTTTGATGAGACCCCAGATCAGGAAAAGGCAATCGAGGACGTGCTAAGGGATATGGAAAAAGACGAGCCCATGGATCGCTTGATATGCGGGGACGTTGGTTTTGGTAAAACAGAGATAGCAATGAGGGCAGCATATAGGGCAGTTAGTGCAGGGAGGCAGGTTGCACTTTTGTGTCCAACTACTGTGCTAGCTGAACAACATTATCGGAATTTTAAGGCAAGGATGGAAGATTTTGGAGTCAATGTGGTAATGCTTAGCAGGTTTGTCCCTAGGTCAAAGCAAAAAAAGATAATAGAAGCCATTAAAAGGGGAGAGATAGATGTTGTGATAGGGACCCATCGATTGTTATCAAATGATCTTGAGATACCCAGGCTTGGACTATTTATTTTAGATGAAGAACAGAGATTTGGAGTTAGACAAAAGGAAAAATTAAAACAGATGAGGACTAGGGTAGATGTGCTCACCTTGACTGCTACCCCAATCCCAAGGACCCTGCAGTTTTCCCTTGCAGGGATCAGGGGGCTCAGTGTAATAGAGACACCTCCTGTGGACAGGAAACCAGTGGAGACATCTATTATTGAGAGAAATAGGGACAAATTAAAGGAGATCTTAAACAGGGAGCTTCAAAGGAATGGTCAGGTCTTTTGGGTGTATAACAGGGTAAAGGGGCTGTCTAGGGTCAAAGATTTTGTAAAATCCCTTGTACCCCATGCCAGGGTGGAGATTGCCCATGGACAGATGTCTGAAAAGAGATTAGAAGATACCCTACATTCTTTTTTACTTGGAGAAATAGATGTATTGGTGTGTACTGCCATTATTGAAGCAGGGCTTGATTTCCCAAGGGCAAATACATTAATTGTAGATACACCCCAACTCTTTGGGCTAGGGCAGCTCTATCAATTAAGGGGTAGGGTAGGCAGGTCCAAGGTTCAGGCCTATGCGTATTTTGTGGTAAATTCCTTGGAAAAATTGCCAAAGCCAATGATGAAGAGGCTAAAGACCATCCTTGAATTGGATTATTTAGGTGCTGGTTTTAAAGTGGCAATGGCAGACCTTAAACTAAGGGGGGCTGGCAATTTGCTTGGAGAGGCTCAAACTGGGAATATAGCAAAGGTTGGGCTTGATCTATACCTTGAGATGTTAGAAAAAGAGGTGAAGAGGTTAAAGGGAGAAAAGGTGGAAGAAGAGGAGATAGACCCCAAGCTAAATATTTTTATAGAGGCCAATATCCCTTCTTCTTATATTCAAGACCCAGATGAAAGGATGCACTATTATAAAATGTTTTCAGTGAGTCCAAATAGGAAAGGGCTTGATATACTGCAAGATGAATTAAAGGACAGGTTTGGTCCCCTGCCAGTACCTGTTATAAATCTAATGTCAATCCTACAGTTCAAGCAGGTTTTAATGAGGCTCAAGGCAGATAGGTGTGATTTTTATTCAAACAGGGTGATTGTGTGGTGGGAGGATACATCTATTGATGTAGACCCTGGGGATATGCTGGAATGGATAGATAAACACAAGGGTTTGGCCAGGCTTATTAACCCCAAAAAGATTGAACTTTCTTTGAATGGGGATTTTTCTAAAGAACTCATATACTGGTATAATGAGATAAATTTACTTTTTAATTAAGGAGTCAACACATGTTAAAGAAGATTGGAAGTATTGTTTTGCTGTTTTTTTTAATAGTTCCTTGTGAGGCAAAGATCTTAGACAAGATAGTTGCAGTGGTGAATGGTGAGATAATAACCTTATATGACTTAAAAAAAGAAGTGAAAAAGGCTAGCCTTTCAGGTGGGGTGAGGATAGACTTAAATGATAAACAAGTAGTAAAACAGTTTTTATCTGAGATGATAAACAGGGTCCTTTTAAAAGAAGAGGCAAATAGACTTGGTATAAAGGTCTCTAAATTTGAGGTCGATAACCAGTTGAGACAAATAATAAATGACAGTGAACTCACAGAACAAGAGTTTAAAGATGAATTAAAAAAGCAGGGGATTACACTTGAGGAATTTAGAAAAAATTTAGAAGACAATATAAAAATAAATAAACTTATATCCTATATGGTAAGGTCCAAGATAGTGGTCACAGATGAAGATATAAAAAAATATGTGCAAGCCCATCATCTAAAATTTGAAAAAAAACAAAGGGTCCATATCATTTTATGTGAATCCCAGGATAAGGAAAGTTTAGGACAAATAGTGGTAAATAAGGACAATAAAATATCTGTTCCAAATAGTGTGAAGGTGTTAGATATAGGTTATGTTGCCTTAAAAGGGCTTCAGGAAAAATGGAAGCAGGAACTAGCAGGTGTAAAAAAGGGGAATTTAACTCCTGTATTTCAGGTAGATGGAAAATATGTGCGCCTTTTTGTCAAAGATAGGGATATTGAGGATCCTTTGTCTAATCCAAAGATAAAGAACAAAATAAAAAATGAGATATACAGGGCAAAATTAAAGAAAAGATATTATGACTACATAAACAAGCTGAGATCAAAGGCCGTGATTGAGATAAAGATTTAAAAGCCATCAAGGAGATATTATGGAACGGGAGGATATTGGGAGGATACTTAGGCAAGAGAGAGAAAAAAAAGGATATAGTAAGGAGGATGTGTATAAGGCCACCAAGATCAGTATTATGAATATTGAGGCCTTAGAGGATGGAGATTTTGATGCCCTCCCCCATCCTGTGTACACAAGGGCCTTTATTAAGACATATGCAGAGTTTTTGGGTCTAGACCCTGTGGAGTTTCTTGAGTCCTATGGAGGTCTTAAAAAAGATAGTACAAAAAGAACTTATAAAAAGCCACTTGGCAATTATTCCCCTGGCAGTAAATGGATTTGGATAGTATTGGTTTTTTTGTTGTTGATTATAGGGACTGTTTTATTGTTTCATTTTATGAAAAAGGAGGGAGCCTTACATAAGATCAATCCCGTGGAGTCTCATATAAAAAAGTCTGATATAGAAAAAATGACAGGGAATACATCTGCTTTTACAAAAAATGAGCTAATAAATGGTACCAATGAGACTATGCAAACACAGGGCTCGTCCCTTATGAGCCTATCTAATAATACAAACAACACTCTTTTAATGGACACAGAAGTACAGACAAATAATAGGAAATCCTTAAATCAAACGAGCAATGGATCAGGTAGAGAACAAGAGGGAGTAGTTCAACACAAGGGAGAAAATTTTAGTTTGCAAAATCATGTCAAGGAAGAAAAAACTAGGGAGTATAAACACGTATTAGAGGTCGTTGCAAAGGATAGGTGTTGGCTCAAAGGAGAATACGATGAAAATGGGAGCAAAGAGGCCTATCTTTTAAAGGGACAAAAGCTATTTTTTAGATTCAATAACTCTTTAAAAGTAAAATTTGGAAATCTTGGGGGGGTGGATATTTTTTTAGATGGAAAAAAGTTGGATATAAGGGGTAAAGAGGGCGAGGTAAAGACCTTGAAATTTCCTACACAGGGTAATTAATTCCTTTGACTTAATTTAAAAATTTTTATGTATAAAAAGGAATTTTTTGAACATTCAGTGGTCTTTTCAATAAGGACATTTAGGGAAGATGACTTGATTGTAAAATTTTTGACCCCTTCTCAAGGCATGGTTACCTCTTTTGCATTTGGTGGGAAAAAGAGTAGGAGGAGATTCCCTGGGTGTCTTGAAGAGCTATCCCATGTAATATTTAAGGTGTCTTCGTCTAAAAATGGTAATTATTTGTATTTACAAGAGGGCATACTTATAGATAGGTTTTCAAATATCCACAAGAACAGGTCATTGTATGGGATGGCTATCAATTGTCAAAAGTTTTTAGATGCTGTGTTGATTGGAAGAGAAGATGTCCGTGGGATATTTGATCTCTATTTGGAGTTACTCAAGGGATTAAATAATGGTCTTTTTAATGGAATGGGAAACATCCCTATATTTTTTAGGGCAAGGGTGGCAAAGGAATTGGGTTATTTGCCTAGGATAGAGAGTTGCAATACCTGTGGAAGGCTGCTAAGTACTCAGTGGGAGGTGTTTTTTTCCCCTAAGGATGGGAATGTAGTTTGTGGAAGGTGTGCAAGTCAAAAAAATGGTTTTATTTTGTTTAAAAGGCCTGCATTTGAATTGTTTTGTGCATCATTTTTGGGATCCCCAAATGATTGGCTTAGATTTAAAACACATGGGGAAATATTAAACCTCGTGGCCAAGGGGATAGGCCTGTTTGTGGAGACCCACTTAGGAATTAGGTGGGATAGGGGACGTTTTAGGACAAAATAGGGTTTTAGGTATTAGGTTTTGGGTGTTGAGTTCTAGGTTTTTTATAATAATTTTGAATTATGGATTTTGGATTTTGAATTAAAAATAACACTAAATTTTTATCATACCCAACACCTAACATAAGCTTTTTTTATGTATATTTAATAAAAAAGGAGTGAGATAAGGATGCTTCGTTTTCAGGAAGTAATCATGAGATTGCACAAATTTTGGTCTGAGTATGGATGTGTTATTCATCAGCCATATGATGTAGAGGTTGGTGCAGGAACCTTTCATCCTGCAACTTCCCTGAGGGTCATTGGGCCTGAGCCTTGGAAGACTGCATATGTCCAGCCATCTAGGAGGCCAACAGATGGTAGATATGGAGAAAATCCAAATAGATTGCAACATTATTATCAATATCAGGTGATACTTAAACCTGCACCAGAGAATTCCCAGGACATATACTTACAGAGCCTATATGCCCTTGGGGTGGACCCAAGGGAACACGATATTAGGTTTGTGGAAGACGACTGGGAGTCTCCAACCCTTGGTGCATGGGGACTTGGATGGGAAGTATGGTTAGATGGTATGGAGATAACCCAGTTTACATATTTTCAACAAATTGGTGGTATAGATTTAAATCCTGTAAGCCTTGAAATCACTTATGGGCTTGAGAGGATTTCAATGTATCTGCAAGAAAAGGAATCAGTCTATGACCTGGAGTGGAATGGGGTATGTAAGTATGGAGATATTCATCATCAGGGCGAATATGAGCATTCAAAATATAATTTTGAGCATTCCACTACAAGTATGCTTTTCCAGTGTTTTGATCTATTTGAAGCAGAATGTAAAAAATTGTGTGAAGAGAATCTTCCATGGCCTGCTTATGATTTTTGTCTAAAATGTTCTCATCTGTTCAATCTCTTAGATGCAAGGGGAGCCATTTCCATTACAGAGAGGACTGCATATATTGCAAGGGTAAGACATCTTGCCTCTTCTGTGGCAGCACTT
This sequence comes from Desulfohalobiaceae bacterium, assembly GCA_027013815.1. GTDB lineage: Bacteria > Desulfobacterota > Desulfovibrionia > Desulfovibrionales > Desulfothermaceae > Desulfothermus. The sequence goes on from JALWFY010000198.1 coordinate 10,913, forward strand.
TATGCAAAACAGAGAGAAGAGATGGGCTATCCTCTGCTAAATAAAAAATAGATAGCTGATTTTAAAAAACAGGGGGAGGTATTTGTATGAAAAAAGGTATATTATTTTTTGTTTTTATCTCTATGGTATTTGCGTCAAATTGTTTTGGGAAAAAATACATCTTTACCTATAGCAGTTTTTTCCCTCCTACCCATATTCAGAGTAAATTGGCCCAAGCGTGGTGCAAGGAGGTAGAGAAAAGGACAAATGGTGGTGTAAAGATATATTTTTATCCTGGCCAGACCCTTACCAAGGCAGCCCAGTGTTATGATGGAGTAGTCTCAGACATATCTGATATTGGTATGTCCTGCCTCTTATACACTAGGGGAAGGTTCCCTTTAATGGATTTTATAAATTTGCCATTTGGGAATCCAAGTGGGAAGTTTGCCACTGCTATAATAAATGAAGTTTATGAAAAATTCAAACCCAAAGAACTCTCTGATGTAAAGGTATTGTATCTACATGCCCATGGTCCAGGTTTTATTCATTTAAAGAAAAGGCCAGTCCACAGGTTAGAGGACCTAAGGGGGCTAAAGATTAGGTGCCCTGGCTCAGTTGCAGATACCTTGAGGGCTCTTGGGGCAACCCCTGTGTCCATGCCAATGCCTGAGGTCTATCAGGCATTGCAAAAAGGAGTGGTGCAGGGGGCAGTATATCCCATGGAGACCAATAAGGGTTGGAAAATGGCAGAGGTAATTGATTATTCCATAGCCAATTATAGTATTGCATATTCTGTGGGTTTTTTTGTGGTCATGAACAAGAAAAAATGGAATGAACTTCCAGAGAAATATAAAAAGATTATCAATAAAATAGATATAGAATGGGCCAAAAAGCATGGAAAGGCGTGGGATGATAGTGACTATGAAGGTTTTAGATACACCCTTTCCCTTGGCAATACTATAATTGGTATTGCACCTAAAGAGGCCAAGAGATGGAGGCAAAAGGTGCAGGTGGTGTTTGATAAATACATTAAAAAGACAAAGGATAAGTCTCTTCCTGGGGATCAGGTAATTGAGTATCTCGAAAAAAGGCTCAAAGATTACAAACAAGGTAGATTTGTCTCAAAATATGCCTACTAAAAGATATGAAATATTTTATATCCTTAGTTAATAATCTCTCCAGGATACTCCAGATAATTGCTGGGGTTATCCTGGTAGGTATAATGGTCATTACCTGTATGGACGTTGTGGGAAACGCCTTTGGCCATCCAATCCTTGGGGTGGAAGAATTGGTGAGTATTATGGCAGCAATAACCATGGCCTTTGTGCTCCCTGCTGCCCATAAAAACAGGGTCCATATAGGTATAGATATCTTATACTCCCGTTTGGGCGAAAAATTTAAGAAATTAGATGAGTTATTTGTATGTATTCTAAGTGGGATATTATTCTTTTTAGCGTCTTGGAAGTCTCTTGAATATGCCCATGAATTAAAACAAGTAGGTGAGGTCACATCCACACTCCAGATCCCAGTATATTGGATGTTATATGGGGTGTCCTTGGGATGTATAGTACTTTTTTTTGTGATAGTTGCTGAATTTATTGTGCTCATTTCAAAAAGGAAGGATTAATGGATTTTGTTTCCTGTGGGATTATTGGTATCTTATTTCTTTTGCTTTTATTTTTCTTAAGGGTTCCAGTTAGTTATGCAATGGCAATTGTTGGTGTGTTGGGCTATGGGATATTAACTACTCCTAGTGCTGCACTCACACTTTTAGCAAGGGATTTATATGGGGTCTTTTCCTCTTATGGGCTTGCACTAGTGCCTTTATTTATTTTTATGGGGTTTATAGCATATTATGCTGGGGTGAGCAAAAGACTCTATGACATGGCATATAAACTCACAAGTGGGATTAGAGGTGGTTTGGCCATGGGCACGGTGGTTGCGTGTACTGCCTTTGGGGCAGTATGCGGCTCAACTACTGCTACTGCTGCTACCATTGGCTCCATTGCCATACCAGAGATGAAGAGGTATGGTTATGGAAATAAGTTGTCTGCTGGATCAGTAGCTGCAGGGTCAGGTCTAGGTATCCTCATGCCCCCAAGTGTTGTTTTCATCATATATGGAATCCTTACCCAGGTATCCATTGGGAAATTGTTTTTAGCAGGTATACTCCCTGCCATATTGATTACTATCTTGTTTTGTATTGCAATATATTTTTTTGTCATGCTTTTTCCAAAACAGGCGCCAGTTAGTGGGGATAAGTTTTCTTTTAAACAGAGGATTAAATCCATTAAGGAGGTATGGGAGACTTTTCTTATTTTTTCCCTTGTTATGGGAGGTATGTTTTTTGGATTTTTTACCCCAACAAGGGCTGGGGCAGTTGGTTCTTTTCTGCTCCTAGTTGTGGTAGTTGTTCAAAGAAAACTTTCCTGGAATAATTTTATTAAAGCAGTATATGATACCTTAAATGTCTCATGTATGGTGATAATGTTGGTTGCTGGGGCAACTATATTTGGGCATTTTTTGGCCCTATCTAGGATATCTATGGAAATGGCCAATTTTGTGTGTTCTTTGAATTGGCCTGGATGGGCAGTGATTAGTATGATCTGCCTTATTTATTTAGTTGCAGGTTGTTTTATTGATGCCCTTGCCCTTGTTACTTTGACCATACCCATCTTTTACCCCATTGTGATCAATCTGGGATATGATCCAGTATGGTTTGGGGTGATAATTGTGGTGATTACACAGATGGGCATAATTACTCCTCCAGTTGGAGTAAATGCATATATAGTGAAAGGGCTTTCCCCTCATATAAGGCTAGAAGAGGTGTTTGCAGGTATAGTACCTTTTTTGATTGCACTTATAATTGGTACAGGATTAATAATAGCCTTTCCAAAAATAAGTCTATTATTGCCAAATATGGTCAGATAAAAAAATAAAAATAAAGAGAGGGAATGGTAAGATGGCTAAGTTTTTACTTGAAGTGGGTACAGAAGAGATGCCCGCAAGGTTTTTGCCAGGGTTAATACAAAATACAAAAGAGTTGTTTGAAAAGGTCCTCAGGGAAATGGACATTGATTTTGATAAAATAGATTCCTTTGCAACTCCCAGGAGGATAATAGTAAAGATTGAAGGTCTCTCTGAATTTCAAAACAAAAAGGAGTTAAAGGTAATAGGGCCGCCTGTAAATATTGCAAAGGACGAACAAGGTAATTTTACCAAAGCGGGCCTTGGGTTTGCAAAGTCCCAAGGGGTGGAGTTAGATGCTTTATACGAAGAACAGACCCCAAAAGGGAAATATATTGCAGTGGTAAAGGAAACAGGGGGAAATAAGGTAATTGATCTGCTCCCTTCTATTTGTATGGAGATTATATCTAAACTGCACTTCCCAAAACGGATGAAGTGGGAAGACACAGGTTTTTTGTTTGGAAGGCCCATTAGGTGGATACTTGCCATGCTAGATAGTGAGGTGATAAAATTTAACATGGCCTCAGTGGAGTCCAACAATTTCACATATGGACATCGAGTAATGGGTCCTGGCCCATTTGAGGTCCCATCCTGTGATGAATATTTTGATATAATAAGGGAAAAGGGCAAGGTGGTTGTTGATCCTGACCTGAGATTATCTATTGTAAAACAAATAGGGGACACTGAGGCAAAAAAGCGTGGTGGTAGAGTAATTTGGGATGATGAGCTGCTTGGCGAGGTAATAAATTTAGTTGAATACCCATTGCCCCTTATTGGGGAATTTCATGAAAAATTCTTAGAGCTTCCAAAAGAAGTACTCCTAACCAGTATAAAGACCCATCAAAAATCTTTTGGTATAGAAGACAGTTCAGGAAAACTATTACCATATTTTTTGTGTACCTTAAACATTGAGCCCAAGGATATTTCCCTGGTAAAAAAAGGCTGGGAAAGGGTGCTCAGGGCTAGATTAGAGGATGCTGCCTTTTTCTGGAATGTGGACAATAGGTCTAGTTTGCAAGAGTGGAGAGAGGAACTAGACAGGGTGGTATTTTTAGGTCCTTTGGGTTCCATGGGGGATAAGGCAAATAGGTTAGAGAAGATATGTGGATATTTAGCAGACAAGATCGCTCCACATATAAAATCCCAACTCATGAGGGCAGGACAACTGGCCAAGGTAGATCTAGTCTCTGAAATGGTAGGGGAATTTGATGATTTGCAGGGCATTATGGGAGGTATCTATACAAAGAGAAAGGGTGAAGACGAGGTAGTATGTAAGGCCATATATGAACATTATTTGCCCACAGGGGTAGATAGCCCAACCCCAAGGTCTGAGGAAGGGGCTATTTTGTCTATTGCAGATAAGATGGACAATATTGTTGGGTGTTTTGGCCTGGATATGATCCCAACAGGGGCCCAGGACCCACATGGAATGAGGCGACAGACCATTGGTATAATAAGAATAATCCTGGACAAGGAATTTAAATTTTCCCTATCTCAGGCCTTTGAAAGGGTGTGGGAAATATATGGTGATATTAAGTGGAAGAGAGAAAAACAGGATGTCCTGAAATTGATTTCTGAATTTTTTGCAGCAAGGGCCAAAGGATTATTCTTATCTCAGGGGTATCCAACAAAGATCGTTGATGCCATTGTAGGTGCAGGGGTAGACAATATGTATCTAACTAAAAAACGGCTAGATGGGCTCCTGGAATTTAGCAAAGAACAGGACTTTGAAAAAGCAGTGCTCACCTTTAAGAGGGCGGATAATATTATTAAAAAGCAGGGCATGGATATAGAAGGGGGGATATCTACTGAGTTTGACATGGAGATCATGGAAGAAGAAGAGGAGAAGAAACTGGCACAGGCCATTTTGGATATGGAAGAAAAATGGAATAAGTTGTATGAAATAGAAGATTTTAAAGGGTTGTTTATGATGCTCTTTAACCTAAGACCTGTGGTAGATGAATTCTTTGATAAGGTCATGGTAATGTGTGAGGATATAAAACTTAGGAGAAATAGGTTGAATCTGTTGTATGCCCTTACATCTAAGCTATCGTCCCTTGCAGATTTTAGTGCATTACAGATATAGGCTCAAGTATTGGTAGGTTTATTGCTTGACAGGGATTATTTTTTGAAATATAAACCTGACACTGCATGGATTGTCAAAAAAATAGAAACAGGAGGAATTTGTCTTGGCTAACATAAAACAGGCACTTAAAAGGCATAGACAGTCCCTTAAAAGAAGGGCTAGAAATAGGGCAATAAAGAGCAGGGTAAAAAATGCCATTAAAAAGGTAAGACTTGCCATAGAGGCAAGAGATAAGGAAATGGCACAAGCAGCCTTAAGGGATGCAACTTCTATATTAGACAAGGCTGCATCAAAGGGAGTAATTCACAAGAAAAATGCAGCTAGAAGGATATCTAGGCTCACCTCTCATGTAAATAATTTGTAAATAATTAATTGAACAGAGAAGATAAAAGAAGGGATACAGAAAACATTTTCTGTATCCCTTCTTTGGTTGGAGGATGGTGGAAGCTTTTTGCTTCAATGAGAAGTAACTGGCTACATCCAAGAGAGTTGTTTTTCTATTTTCTTCCCAGTAACTAACGAAGTTAGAATATCATTAATTTTATTGACAACAAATTAAAGTTCCAATATGTTTCTTTAAAAGTAGGAGTTTTAAAATGGCAATAATTAAAGTTTCAAAAATTGAGGAGAAAATTGGTGGTACGGGAAGAATGATTGGTGCAGAACTTGGGGAAATAGTATCGCCAGGCGATATTGTGGATTTTGAGGATTTTATCTCGGTAAGCAACTCAACAATTGATGAATTTGTTAAAGTTTTTATTGAAAAATATGGGGTTGAATCATTTAGAAAAATAAAGTTTCAAAAGACCTCTCCTTTAATAGATACGTTAATAAAAAAGGCTTTTAAAAGAAGAGCTTCAAAAGGTGTATTTAAATCAGAAACTATTAACGTTTCAGGGAAAGAACAGTTTAGATTTTCTCCAGAATTTGCTTAATAATTCATTTTCTTTTTCTGAAATAGCTAAAATAGATTTTTCTAAGGTTGAATTTATAACACCAGTTATTGGTGTATGCGCAAAAATTTTTAATATCTTAAAAAAAGAAATAATTTATCCTCAAAATAATGAACCAAATTTTTACCTAGATTGGATGTTAAATGCAAATGAAAATTATGGTGACAACAGATATATCCCAGTTTCTGTAATAAATTCAAATAACCTTGTTATAGATACAATTAGAAGATTCCTAAATATATTTTCCGGTTTCTTAAACACGGAATCTAAAGAATTCCTAACTTATTCATTAGCAGAATTAATGGAGAATGTATTTGTCCATGCGGATTCTAAAATTGGTTTAGTTCTACATGCTCAAAAATATAATGTAAAAAATAATGAAAGGATTGAAGTTTGCATAACAGATTTAGGCAAAGGAATACCTTATTCAATGTCAGAAAATAGAAAATATTTGCATTATTCAAATTTTGAAAGATTTTTGCAGGCATTGAAACCTCAAGAAACATCTAAACCAAATAAACATTCAGGTGAAGGTTTAAGCTCTGTTTTAGAATGGATTAAAGCTAATGCTCTAGCTGAGTGTATATTAATCTCAATGAATTGTTTATGGTACAAAACAAAAATAAAAGGTGTAGGATGTTACGACTTTAATTCTAATATTAAATGGCCTGGAACATTTATTTGGTTTTCATTTCCAAAAAATTCTAATTTATCATTAAATCAAGTTTGGGAAAATTTAAATTTATTTCCTGTTTGATTAGAGTGATGTATATAAGATATTGTTATAAATGTCAGACTATATAATACTCAAAATCTGGATCTATAAATTCTCCTTCCCCAATTATCTCTATCTTGGATGTGCATTTTTTGCATAATGGAATGTATTTTACCCCGTCTTCGTCTTTGTTTATAATTTGTTTGATTTTTTGTTGTAGTATCTTAAGTTGGTTTTTGTTTAATTCCATTTCAAATTTGGACTTTTGGACCCTTTGACCAAAGTCTTCCATTGTCTTTGCAACCTTGGAAAGTCTTTTAGGGTCTGCAATATCATATATTATCAAATACCTCACAATAGGATCTCTCCTTTATAAACTGCTCCAAGTTTTTGTAATATTTCAGCTAAAATCAGTCTATGACAAAATGTGTTTGGACTGCAAAAACAGACCAATACTATCTTTTTCATACAAAGAAGTCTTTTCCATATATGGGGATATGTTATATATGATTTTCTCATCAATGAATAATACTCTTGTGTGTATTCCTCCTGTGTTATAAGTCCTTTTTTGGATTTTATTACCATCTTCCATGTAGGGGCAAAGTATTTCCCAAAGGGATCTTTGCCTTTTACTGTAATGTCTAGTCTATGTGGGCCATTGTATCTATACTGAGATGTAAATACTTCAAGCATATTATTTAAACTATTTCCCAATCTTGAGGTCTTAATTTGATTGTTGTCCCCTGGACCTGGGCCATTGACATGCAGTGGGAGCATATTTTGTAAATCCTCACTGAATCTTCATCTAAATTTAAATGGGTCTTGCAAAAACGTCTAATCTCAATTAGCTCATATTCTGAAATATCGCATTCAAACACTGATTTTTGTACATTTATCCCCAAATTTTTTAAAAACTTATGAAACCTTGTCCTGACCTTGTGGTCTGTTATGTCATAGGTTATTACAACATTCATTTTAACACCAAAGGGACATAGGTTTTAATCTCCCCTTCAATGACCTTTCTATACATCCTTGCCTGTTCAAATATGGCCTTTTCATAAGATATCCTTTTTCCAATTGGCTCATAATAAAATTCTGTTTGGAGTTTTTTTTCAAACGCAGATATAACCTTTTTTAATGCCTCTTGTGTTAGTTGAACTGGTAGTTTGCCCTTATCATTCCTGTTTAGATCTACCCCATGTTCTGAGAACCTCTGCTCAGGTACGTCAAAGAATTCACTTGGGCTATTTGCGCTCATAAGGCCGAATTTGTCTTTAATAATATCATCTTCATGGGGTTTTTCCCTTAAATCTATGGAGCTGTCTTCAAAGGGTTCAGGTCTTATTTGTTCAAAGTCTTTGTTTTTTAACATTCCTAAATTGAATAAAGATAGGCAGAGTGTATCACATATGATTACCCTGAATTCTTCCATTAGATCCATGACCAGGGCAAGTCTCCCATAATCAGAAGAGTGTAGGTCTCCTACATAAGGGTCTAGGTTTGCGGCCCTAATGGCTGCATATACACGGTTAAACAAAAAGGTGTATAAAAGTGAGAGTACAGAGTTTACAGGGTCAGTTGGGGGACGCCTCACCCTTTTTCTAAACCCTAGATCTTCAATAAAACCATTGCTAAAACCAGAAAAATAAATAGAGCTTCCCTTGCCCTCATACCCCCTAACACTATCCACAGAATTGGCTTCCCCAAGTTCATTTATCAATTTTTTTATCTCATTGGCCTTGTCCTTACACAATTTTTTGTCCTTTGTCCTGGCGATCCTCATAAGCAAAGAGACCATGCTAAAGAGCTTTGCACTTACAATTGATTTGCAAATATTTAGCACAAAATTTTCATCATCCATGAGTTGAAATTGTTTTTTTCTAAGGAAAAAATTTTTTGATTCATCTAGACTGTATCTTCCAACATATCTTCCAGTTTTTGTGAGAAATACAACATCCACATTTTGTTTAAATAAGGCCCTTCTTGCTGGGGGAGTTATTGATACATTGCCAAAGATAAGTATTTGCTCTAATTTGCGAATAAACAGTGTATGATATATATCATCTCCTTTTTTTACTAAAAGCCTATCACCATCTTTTACTATGGTTGTGCCCTGCTTGGTTATATAGCATCTCATACTTGCCCCACTTATTCCAATATATGGATTTTAAACTTTCCAAAACCAAAACTGGTCTGTTTCCCAATATGCACCACCTCACAATATTTTAATAATGGATAGAATTTCCCTATATCTCCTTCAAAGATAGCCTCTCCAATTAACCCCCCTAATTTCATCTTTGTATTTTGCCTAAAGCTATATCTTGGTATTTCAAACCATTTTTTATTTTCATATATCTTTTTTACGTCTTTTGATGAATGCACAATTGATCTATAGTCAATCCTAGGCTCCATCCCAAAATATGTTTCTTCAAGTTGGGATATCCTTCTAAGACAAGCCCTTACAATTACTGGAAAGTCAAAATTATGGGCAAGTTTATTTTTATATTTTACCCTAAATGGTGTAATGAATTCTATCTTTATTTTTGAAACCGTGTTGTTGAATTCTTCAATGTTAAGACGTGAAAGATTATAGTTTTTGATTAAGCTGTTTTTGGTTTCATTATAAATCAAATTGTCTCCTTGAAGTATAGATATGAGTTTAAATTTTCCAAATCCCTCATTTTTATTAAACCCAATTCCCCTTTTTCCCATATTTATTATGCTGTATGTTATGTGTGGCAAAAAGTTTATTGAATCTTGTATAAGTATTAGATTAAAACTCATTCTATCTTTGGGTGAAAAATCCTTTTTTTGTATGTCAAATATTTCTATTACAAAGGGAAGGGGTCTGTTTGGAGATTTTTTTTCACTCTTTACAATCTTTGACTCAAAAAAAGAATAATACACACAATTTGATGAAAGTATACACTCATTGCAATAGACATGTTTTAATGGACATGATATATCCTTTAGATTTTTTCCCAATGCGCCCCTTAAAATATCTCCTTTATATTTAGGGAGCTTTGCTTGGGTTTCAAACTCAAGGTTAAATTCAAATATAGCGTATTTTAACATATACACCCCAGTGATTTAAATAGGTTTTTGAAATATTAATAAATTTCTCTGTAAAATCAATAGAAATAAGCAAGATTAACAGGTCTTTGTCAAAGTTTTCAGGAAAATCATAAGGGGTTGATAGAGTCCAACGTTGCAATCCCTTCTAAATTCAGGTCTTTTTGAACCCAGGAAACTGGCCGAAAAAATAGAGGGATTGTAGTCGCAATCCCTTCTAAATTCAGGTCTTTTTGAACGGTTTATTATGTCGCTATCAAAAAGATCGCTGAGGGTCCAGGTCGCAATCCCTTCTAAATTCAGGTCTTTTTGAACGTTTGTATTACTTTGTTTAACAAATCTAACAGGTTGCGCGTCGCAATCCCTTCTAAATTCAGGTCTTTTTGAACTTCATCATTAAAATCTAAAACAGATGCTATATTAATTTCCGTCGCAATCCCTTCTAAATTCAGGTCTTTTTGAACCAGATATTAGATACTCTAAACATATGGCGTATGCCATTGTCGCAATCCCTTCTAAATTCAGGTCTTTTTGAAC
>JALWFY010000199.1 GCA_027013815.1 Desulfohalobiaceae bacterium
CACTAAAATCCCATTTGTCATAAATATATAGTCCCTTAAAAAGCTCCTTATTCCCTTCAAAGACCTCTTTTAGTGTGTCCAAAAATAAACTCTTTCCAAAACGCCTAGGACGCGACAAGAAAACATAATTATATTGGGTTATTATCTCATAAGCTTCTTTTGTCTTATCTATATAAATATAATCATCCTGTCGAATTTTTCTAAATGTGGATATGCCTATAGGTAGCTTTTTCATAACAACTCCTTATTGTTTTGTTGGATCTTTCCTAACAAATATGCCTTAATTTGTTGAGCAATTTTTATGGACCACTTCACTTATTCCATTAGAAGTTTTGAAGCTTCAAAGAGAGGTCTTTGAGTCCCTTGATATATACCATAATACCAAAGTATTTTACAAAAAATATTAGTAGAGGAGATATTAGTAGGGAGGATAAAAGTTTACCACGATTTAGGAAAATTATTGTTAACAGGAAAGCCTCTTTTCCTGCGAACACGCTTGACTAAATATTATGTAATTGTATTTTTATTATGGTTTGGTAATAACGCTGGCAACTATCTCATATATATCCTGAGGTAAAGTAAAGTCATAGCTTGCCATGACCATATTGTCATAGGACCTAACTATCTCCACATGGATATATATTTTATTGTATAAAATAGATAAATGTCCTGTTAATATCATATATGCAATTTGCTGTTTTTTTAATTTTAATGGATTTCTGCTAAGTATAAATTCCCCTTCACGTATTTTGATTGCAATTTGATCTTTTCTAATTCTCAAATCAATAGGTTTATAACCATATTTAGTTAATCTAGATGCAATTATATAAGGTATTAATCGTCCTAAAGTGTTTGATGAATCTAGATTATCGTTGTTGACAAATGTAGTTAATATTATATATTTTTTCTTTATGTCTTTAAAAGAACTCAATCTTTTATTTAATTCATCTGCTGCATTGTAAGATTTTGTAATAAGGATATCTTTTTGGATTTGTATATTTTTTTTAAATATACCAAGAGTTAATAAATTTTTTTTATAGCCACAAGATGATATAAATATGAATATAATAAATAATAAATATCTATATACTTTTATGCTCATAATACCTCTCAGTTCTTTATAATTATTCTCCTACTATTTTGAAAGTTTTAGTATATTTATCTTTGAAATTCATAGGTAAATAATTTGTCAATGATTTATTTTTAATATAAAGAACAGATATATCTTTAAATATTAATGTGGAATTATTATATAAAGATGTGTCTATTATTAATTCAGGGTATCTGTTATATACAAATTGAGAATTGTATTTAATAATGAGATAATTTCCTGGATTTTCTACTATATGGAATTTATTATGAATAAGGGAAGAAGAGAGAAGTTCTCTATAGGTCCTGTGAAACAGTGTGTCATTTTTAGGTAAGATATATATAGGTTTAGAGCTAAGCTCTGGATATTTTTTAAGAAAATAAGTTATTTTTTCCCCTACATAAGTTGCCAAGCTTATCCATGTTTTTGATGTGGAGGTAAGAGATGAAACAGTGAAATATTTCCCTGTAGATAGATATGTGGAAAATGGTCTTAAATCAGCATCACCCTGGAGAGTTTTAGAACAAGATGGTAAAATTAGTATTATTGAGATAGTAATTAATATCTTTTTAAATTTCATTTTATTAAAAAGTATTTTTTTATAAATTATGGCTACTACTTATCTATTCGGTGGGAGTTGTTAATATCTTTATAGGGAATTAATGTAAAAAGATCTTTAAGGGTATAATTTCAATAGAAAAAATGGTTAATTAAATAGCCTAGATTACATAAATCTAGGCTATTTAATCATAGATTACATCTTACATCTCATTATTTAATATTTTTGCCTGTTCTAATAATAGATTTTTAAATCTATCTAAACTCACCTCATATGGTTGCATGGGAATGCCCATCCAATCACAATATTCTAAGAATTCTTCAGGATGTTCATTCATATATTTTTCCATAAATCCAATGCCATCTGCTACAATAGCGCCACCAGTATGTCTTGGAAAATTTTCATTTGCCAATCCCTTATCCCACCCCTTAAATACCAGTTTTCTAAATTTCACCCAGCCTGGGGTCATCCACCACACCTTTTCTCCTCCAGCCAATTCTTGGGCTGCTTTTTCTCTGTCTTGTTCGCTTATAATCATATCTATACAATGGCTTGCCTGTATCCTGGCAACATTGGGTCCTTGTTCTTTTATTATAACCTGCATGGTCCTGAGTGGATCGTCTGCATTTACATAACAAAATTTGCCTCCATAAACCACAAGTACCTTGTCGCACACTTCTTTGGCCTTGTTAATCCTGGATACTAGTTGGGATTCCAATTCCTTGATGTCCTGATGCAGCCCTGGGGTAGTAAAAAATATATGTTCAGTGTCTAAAAAACCTTCATCCTTTAATGCTCGGATCTCCATACTAAGGGTCCCACAGGATACTATGGCAATATTGGAAAATGATATTTTCTCCATATAACATTACTCCTTGTTTAAAAGTTTGAAAAGGCATAATGGCAAAAGACTTAGCCATTATGCCTTTATATCTATATTAAACACATTTTGAACTATAAAATCGCTTGTTTTATCTTTTGCACGAGATTTGAAATATCCTTTTGGTCAGGGTGTCCCTTGGCTAGTGGTGCATCTTTAAACCACTCTGGAGGAGTTGGTTTTGATGCAGCCTTTTCCATAATCTTTGGAGATACTTCCCCCTGACAATTAAAAGTACCTAGTATTTCACATCCTTGGACCAATTTTTTTGCTTCTTCCATGCCCCTTTTGGCGTGTTCAGAATCTGGTGCTGCACCATGTGTTGCAATCAAAAATACCTTTTTATTTTTAATCTTAAGTAGATACTCTAAAGATGCTGGATCTGGCTTACCTTTTTTAAACCAAAAACCTATTATTACTATATCATATTCATCTGGCAGGGGGGCTTCCTTAATATCATATATCTCCTTAGGTCCCTGTAATGCTTCATAAGCTGCCTCTGCTAATTTTTTTGTGTTCCCTGTTTGAGATGAATATACTATTAAAATTTTCATAAATAACCTCCATGTTAAAGTTGATAGTAATTTTTATTAACGGTGATTGCCTCTTTTTTGTTGAATTTAATGAATAAGACCATCTATATTATGTCATGATATGCCTTCAAGATAAATGCCAATCTGGACTAAAATGCTAAACTTAAATATTTCAATAAGATATTTAATTAAGGAAATTTTTCCAATAGGAGCTTGGTTAACTATTGTTAATTGTTATGTTAATAGTTAACACTTAATTTGTCACCATTTCTTGACACAACCTATAGTAATGTTTAGTTCTTAGCACTGAGAAATAATGAGTGATAAACTCCAGTATGAGGTATAGAGGGGGCATAGATATGGAGGTAAATATTGAGCTAACACCAAGAGAGTTAGAGGTATTATCTATAGTAGTTGAGGGATATATTGAATATGCGACCCCTATTGGTTCTAGATATGTTGCAAGGGCCTCTAATTTAAACTTGAGTCCTGCTACCATGCGAAATATTATGGCGGATTTGACTGATAAAGGTTATTTAGAACAACCCCATACCTCTGCTGGAAGGATACCAACAAAAAAAGGTCTAAAATTTTATGTAAATAACGTGTTGAGACCAAGTCCCCTCTCCAAAGAAAAGAGGAAGATACGAGAATATTTTAAACACTCAAAGGGGTATGAGTTTTCTCATGTATTGGAGCGCACGTCTAAGTTCATATCGCAGGAAACAAGACTTTTGGGCATGGTAGTAGCTCCTCAAATTTCTTTTATGAAGTGGAAACAAGTAGATTTTGTGCTTGTGAGGCCAGGGTTAGTTATGGCAATTTTGGTATTTGAAGGTGGGATTGTCCATAATAGGTTGGTGTCTTATGAGGATCTAAATATTACTTCTAATGATTTGATAAAATTTAGCAATTATTTAAATGATAAGTTTAAAGGGAAGACCCTATTTGAAGCAAAAAAGAGCATTCTAAAAGAAATGGAAGATGTGAGAAATAAATTCAATGTTCTTTATTTTAACGCACTAAGCATTGCTAGACAAATGTGTGATACAGAGGAGAAAAGGGAAGTATATGTGGAAGGAACCTTTAAAGTAATTGATCATATTGATCCAAAGGATGTGGACCAGATGAAGTCCTTACTTGAGTTTTTGGAAAAAAGGTCTGCACTTTTGAAATTAATAGAAAAACTAGGAGATGGAGAAGGGATATTTATCACCTTTGCAAACGAGGTCTTTGACTCTGACCTAGATAAATTTAGTATTATTTCTTCCCCCTATGGGGTAAGGGGAGAACCACTTGGGATTATTGGTACTATAGGCCCCATTCATATGGATTATTCTAAGTTGATTCCAATGGTTGACTATGTGGCAAAGATGCTTAGTGAGATATTAGAAAATAGATATTAGGAATAATTTTAGGAGGGAGGTCTGTGTATGAATGAAGAGAAAAAGGTAGAAGAAATAGAGGTAGAAAATAGAGAAAAAAAAGAGGATATGCAAGAGGAGAATATTTGTGAACAAGAGAAAAAAGAACAAGATATAGATATAGAAAAATTAAAACAACAATGCAAAGAATATATTTGTGTTGATTGTCCTGTGAAAAAAGAAATGGAAAATTTAGTCCTAAGGACAAAGGCAGATGCAGATAATTTTAGGAAGAGGATGGAGAGGGAAAAAGAGCAATTTCTAAAATATGCCACAGAGAAGTTATTAGAGGATATAGTGCCAGTTATAGATAACTTGGAGCTTGGCCTAGCCCACGCCAAAAAAGTAGAGGCATGTAAGGATATTGTCCAGGGTATAGAAATGACCTTGGACATATTGTTGAACA
This sequence comes from Desulfohalobiaceae bacterium, assembly GCA_027013815.1. Taxonomy (GTDB): domain Bacteria; phylum Desulfobacterota; class Desulfovibrionia; order Desulfovibrionales; family Desulfothermaceae; genus Desulfothermus. Next base: position 4,893 of record JALWFY010000199.1, read on the forward strand.
CCTTAAGAGGTCATGGGCTTGAGCCAATAGATACTACAATTGGAGAACCCTTTGACCCCAATTTCCATGAGGCAATGGCACAGGAAGAAAGAGAGGATATGGAACCTGGGAGGGTTTCTTTAATAATGCAAAAAGGATATAAAATTAAGGATAGGATTTTAAGACCTGCAAAGGTTATGGTGAGTAAAAAACAAGAAACTTAATTATCATCCCTTTACAACAAAAAAAATAGACTTATTTTTTAAAACAGATGAAAAATTGAGATTAGGAGGACAAAATCATGGGAAAGATAATAGGTATAGACCTTGGAACTACAAATAGTTGTGTATATGTGATGGAGGGTAAAGACCCAAAGTGTATCACTAATCCAGAAGGTGGACGTACAACTCCTTCTATAGTGGCTTTTACAGATAAGGAAAGATTAGTTGGAGAGCTTGCAAAGAGGCAGGCAGTTACCAATCCTAAGAGGACAATATTTGCCATCAAAAGGTTAATGGGAAGGAGTTATGATTCTGAAGAAGTAAAGAAATGGAGGGAACGTTGTCCTTATAATATAGTTCCTGGTCCAAACAATGATGCATATGTTGAGGTAGAGGGCAAGAAGTATAGCCCACCAGAGATTTCAGCAATGATTCTGAGGAAATTAAAAGAAGACGCAGAGGCATATTTAGGGGAGCCAGTAAAAGAGGCGGTTATTACTGTACCTGCTTATTTTAACGATGCACAGAGACAGGCCACAAAGGATGCTGGTAGGATTGCAGGATTGGAAGTGAAAAGGATAATCAATGAACCTACTGCTGCGTCTTTGGCATATGGGTTTGATAAAAATGTAAATCAAAAAATAGCTGTGTACGACCTAGGTGGTGGTACCTTTGATATCTCTATCTTAGAGGTTGGCGATAATGTGGTTGAAGTAAAGGCAACTAATGGAGATACCTTTTTAGGCGGTGAAGATTTTGACCAAGTAGTATTGAATTATATTATTGAAGAATTCAAAAAAGAGACTGGGATTGATCTCAGTAATGATACAATGGCCCTACAGAGGCTTAAAGAGGCTGCAGAAAAGGCAAAAAAAGAGCTTTCAACTGCAGTGGAGACAGATATAAACCTGCCATTTATTACAGCAGATCAAAGTGGACCAAAACATCTCAACATGAAACTCAGTAGGGCAAAGCTAGAGGCCCTTACAGAACATCTAGTAGATAGGACCTTAGAGCCATGTAAACAAGCACTTGCCGATGCAGGACTTAGTGTAAATGATATTGACGAGGTGTTATTGGTTGGTGGTATGACCAGGATGCCACTGGTCCAGAAAAAGGTAAAAGAGTTCTTTGGGAAAGAACCCCATAAGGGTGTAAACCCAGACGAAGTAGTGGCAATGGGTGCTGCTATTCAAGGTGGTATTTTGTCTGGAGATGTAAAGGATGTGCTCTTATTAGATGTCACCCCATTGTCTCTTGGAATAGAGACCTTAGGCGGTGTATTTACTAAGTTAATTGAAAAGAATACTACGATCCCAACAAGGAAGAGCCAGATATTCACAACAGCTGCAGACAATCAGACTTCTGTGTCAATCCATGTTTTACAAGGGGAGCGTCCACTTGCAAAGGACAATATGAGTTTAGGGAGGTTTGATCTAGTGGGAATACCCCCAGCACCAAGAGGGGTTCCTCAAATAGAGGTTACCTTTGATATTGATGCAAATGGTATAGTGAATGTATCTGCTAAAGACCTTGGTACTGGGAAAGAGCAGTCCATTAAAATACAACCTTCTAGTGGTTTGTCTGAAGAGGAGATACAAAAGATTATAAAAGAGGCAGAGGCCCATGCAGCGGAGGATGAAAAGAGAAAACGTCTAATAGATCTCAGAAATCAGGCAGATACCTTGATATATTCCACTGAAAAATCAATGAGGGACTTAGGGGATAAGGTAGATAGTACTCTCAAGGCAGAATTAGAGCAAAAGATAGCAGACCTTAAAAAGGTCATAGATGGAGAAGACGAACAGGCAATTAAAAATGCCATGGATGCATTGACTCAGACATCCCATAAATTGGCTGAAATCTTATATCAACAACAGCAAGCATCTGGTGCACAAGCAGGGGCAGGTGCACAGACAAATGCTGGAGGATCCAGTGGAGATAGTTCAAATCAAGACGATGACGTGGTAGATGCAGAATACACTGAACAAAAATAAGTAACCTCGTTAGAATAAAGAGGGCATTTTATCTAACAGGGGAAACTTGACATAACAAATCCCCCTCCTCTAATCTAAGCCTGGAAAAAGTGGAATTCTTTTCCACTTTTTCCAGGCCTTTTTATTTAATTAATCTTTTAATGTGGGATTTTTTCAGAGGAGATCTCCTATATGAGAAAAAAAATACTGTATTATATCTTGTTAGTTCTATTAATTTTGGTGGCATCCTGTGTGCCCAAAAAAAAGATCCCTGAACATGAGGTAATAAACCCTGTTTTAAAGGGAGATATGCTGTGGAAAAATAAAGAATTTAAGGATGCATGTGAGGAGTATAAACTGGCCTTTCACAATAATTTGATCCCAGGGGAAAAAGAGGTCTTTTATTTAAAAAGGGTGATTAACTGTTGCCTAAAAATAGGAGATCTAAATACAGCATATATATTTTTGAATAAATGGAAATCAAAATATAGGGATTCCTATTATAAGGACTGGGAATTCCATTCATTATACTTAAACTACTTATATGAAAGACATGAGAAACAGAAATATGAATCTTATTTAATTGGGCTTTTAAAGGGAGATTATCCCTACGAGATACAACAAAAAACATTTTTAACCCTTGAACAATTTTATATAGAGAATTTTTCCTTTAATAAGGCAAGGGAGGTCTTTAAAAATTTTTATGTAAAAATTACAAAAGTACAACAGGAAGAAATTTTAAGGGATTTTTTGAATATAGTTAAGCAAAGGCAAGATATTATATCAAAGATTGACATCTCTCAATTGAAAACAGACATATTGCCAGACTCTTTGATCCTATGGAGCAAGGTGAATCATATGGTATTATCTGGTAGGATGTCATGGATTGATGGATACTCTATTTTATACAGGATTGTTTCTGAAAATAAGGAGTTAAAATTTTTACTCCAATCAAGATTGGAAGAGTTAGTACATAAATTTGGCATACCTAGGATAGAAATAGCACTACTGCTCCCATTTGGAGATGGATACAGGGATGTGTCCTATGGGATTTTAAGGGGGGTTGAGGCATCTATATGGGGGTTTGAAGCAGAAGGTATTGATATCCATGTGGTTATTATAAACACTAGTTGTGATAATTGGGAAAAAGAAATAACCTCCCTTGACGGAGAGAGGTTGGTGGTTGGTGGTCCTATTCGGCTCAAGATATGGAATGAGATCCTTACCAAAGGACTCTTAAATGACCATTATTTTTTTGCGTTTAGGTCAGATCTTCCAATGGAAGGGGAAAAGGGGTATAGGTTTTTTCCATCCCATGAAGATCAGGTAAAGGCCTTAATTGATTATTTTAAGGACAATTTTAATATAACTGAGTATGGGATCTTTTATCCAAAGAGTAAATATGGTCATGAATTGGGAGAGGTGTTTTTTAATAAATTAAAGGAAATAGGTGGCAAGGTCCTGGCAATGGGTTGGTATGATCCATCAAAACAAAATACATGGCAGAAAAAAGTTGGAAAGTTCTTAGGTGCTAGTGATGAATTTTTCCAAGAGAAGGACAAAAATAAGATAAAAGAGTTTGAACCAGACCTGGATTTTAAGGGAGTGTTTATACCTGACTCTTTTGAAAATGCAAGAATAATAATTCCAAACTTTTTTTATTTTAATGCCAATGACCTGTTTTTTTTAGGCCCAACATTATGGGGGACAGGACATAGGAAATTGTCTGGTCTGGATTTTTCTATGTTTAAAAATGCATACTATCCTTCACCGTGGAAGGATGATTTAAGAAATAATCAGCTTAATCTATTGAAAAGGTATGAAGATGAACTCTCCAAACAAGGGGTAGATTTTTGGACATGTCTGGGATATGACTTTGTGCGATTTGCTTCTAGATTTCAAGAGCGTATTAATAGACAGAAAAAGGATGTTATATTTATTTTAAATGATCCTGGTTTTAAATGGACCATTGCACCTATATCGTGGGATAATAGGGGAATTGCACATCAACATATGTATGTATTAAATGTGGTCAGGGACAGGTAATAAATTAATATTATATCAAACTAAAGTTCCGAAATCTGTAGGTTAATATGAGAGGTGGCAAAAGGCAAAAGGCAGATGAGGCAAAGGGCTAAAGGTTGAATGCTGAAGGCTGAAGGCGAAAACTATTAAAATTTTGGGTGTTGAATTTTGGATTTTGGATTAATCCTTTCTTCACTCAAAATTCATAATTCAGAATTCAGAATTTAAAAAAATGACTTAGGATTTAGAAAAAACGTAAATTTTTTTCACGTTTTTGAAATAAAAAGCATATTGTTTTGGAACTAAATAGATGAAAATAACTACCTAAAGTATTTAATATCAATAACTCAAAACCTATTTTAGGAGTCTTGATCTATGAAGATATCAAAAGAACAGGTGAAAAACATAGCTTATCTTGCGAGGTTAGAACTTGATGAGCAAAGCGTGGAACTCTTTTCTAAGCAACTCAGCCAGATCTTGGAATATATGGAAAAATTATCAGAAATCGATACAAAAGATATATCTCCTCTATATTCCCCAATAGACCATTCTACTCCATATAGGGAAGACCAAGTGCATCAAGAATATAAAAGGGAAGAGGTATTGCAAAATGCCCCAGAGGAAGATGGAGAACACTACATTGTACCAAAGGTAGTGAGTTAAGTTTAAGAGGTGTTAATTACTATATATTAAACTAAAGTTCCGAAAAAATGCATGTTGATTGAAAGGCATATAAGGCTAAAGGAACAAGGGGAGAGAGGCCTAGATAATAAAATGAGGAATTCGGTATAACAACAGAGAATATATGACAAATCACAGAATAATTTTTCTGATATCTATAATTTGGTTAATTAAAAACTAAAAAGGGGCAGGTCATGGACATAAAATCATATAGTGCAGTGGAGCTCAGGGATTTGATTTTAAAAAAACAGGTATCTGTAAAAGAAGTAGTGAGTTTATGTCTTGATAGGATTGATGAGACTGAAGATAAGATAGATGCACTCTTATATATTGATAGAGAAGGTGCCCTAAAGAAGGCAGAAGAGATGGATAAGCAGGGGCCTGATCCAGATAAATTGTTATATGGTATCCCTGTGGTAATAAAAGACGTCCTCACCACAAAGGGTATGCCTTCCACTTGTGCATCAAAGATGCTTAAGAATTTTATCCCTTTTTATGACGCTGAAGTGGTAAGGCGAATAAAAGAACATGGGGGGATAATTTTGGCCAAATCCAATATGGATGAGTTTGCAATGGGCTCGTCCACAGAAAATTCAGCCTTTAAGATAACAAAAAATCCTTGGGACTTAGAGCGTGTACCTGGGGGGTCCAGTGGTGGCTCTGCTGCATCCACCGCAGCATGTCAGTCCCCTATATCCATTGGAACTGACACAGGTGGTTCTATAAGACAACCTGCTGCTTTTTGCGGGGTGGTTGGTCTAAAGCCCACTTATGGACGTGTATCTAGGTTTGGCCTTATAGCGTATGGGTCATCCCTTGATCAGGCAGGGCCTATTTGTAGGTCAGTAAAGGATGCTGCCCTTGTCTTATCAGTTATTGCAGGTAAGGACAAAAAGGATTCTACCTCTAGTCCAAGGCCTGTTGAAGATTATCTTGCCAAGATGAAAGAGTTTAAGAATTTACAAGGGATTACTATTGGGCTTCCTGAAGAGGACTGGAAGGAGGGCTTAGATCCTGACATAGAAAAAAGGTCACAGGATTTTTTTAAACTGCTAAAGTCCCTAGGTGCTAATCTAGTTCCTATCTCCCTTCCCCATACAAAATATGCCATTGCCACCTATTATATAATCGTAATGGCAGAGGCCAGTTCAAACCTCGCTCGCTATGATGGGGTGAGATATGGATACAGGGCAAAAGATGCAAATGAATTAATTGATATGTATGTAAAGACCAGGAGCGAGGGATTTGGACCAGAAGTACAAAGGCGTATAATCCTTGGTACATATGTATTGTCTGCTGGTTACTATGATGCATATTACAGAAAGGCAGCACAGGTAAGGCGCTTGATTAGGGAGGATTTTTTAAATAGTTTTGATAAGTGTGACCTTATACTCACACCAGTGTCTCCTATTGTTCCATTTAAAATAGGAGAAAAGGTGGAAGATCCATTGCAAATGTATCTTTCAGACATATTTACAACTCCATTGAACTTGAGTGGGCTTCCAGGGATGTCCATGCCAATTGGTATAGGGGATGAGGTCAAGGTCCCTGTTGGTATACAGTTTATAGCCCCACCCTTTAGAGAAGATCTTATCTTTGGCTCATGTAATGTGATAGAACAAGAGATCGGAAAATTACCAGAACCTTTTGGACTATAATTTTTTACCAAACTAAAGTTTCTAAAACTGCAGGTTAATATGAAAGATGGCAAAAGGCGAAAGGCACATGAGGCTAATGGCAAAAGGCAAAAGGCTAAAGGGCTCCAATATGATTTTGGATGTTGAATTTTGGATTTTGGATTAATTTTAAAAAGAGATTTTGTTCCTTGTTTTAATTCAAAATTCAAAATTTATAATTCAAAATTTAACAAATATCCCTTAGCCATTATATACATACAATGACTTAGGATTTAGAAAAAACGTAATTTTTTTCACGTTTTTGAAATAAAAAGCTTATAATCCCATGAAATGTGCAGTAGCAGTAAGTGGTGGTATAGACAGCCTATATACAACCCTTTTATTAAAGGAAAAAGGGGAAGATGTAATTGGGATATTTGGTATATTTACCCCTTATCTTAATAGAATAAAAAATAGAATTATTGATAGTTTTAAACAAATAGGAATTAGATGTATTGCTGTAGATTTAATTGAAGAGTTTGAAGAATATGTTGTTGCTCCATTTATTCGTGAATATTTAAATGGTTTAACTCCTAATCCCTGTTGTATTTGCAATAAATATATAAAATTCAACTTGCTTAAAAAGAAAATTAATGAATTAGGGTTTGAGTTATTTGCAACAGGCCATTATGCAAATTTAGTAAAACAAGATAAAAGGATAGAGTTGCATAAGGGAATTGATAAACAAAAAGACCAGAGTTATTTTTTATCTCTTGTATCAATTGATGATTTTAATGGTGTAGAGATGCCCATTGGGAATTTTAAAAAACAAGAAATAAAGATCAAGATTTCAAATAGGGGGATAACCCCTCCAATAAATAGTGAGAGTCAAGAGATCTGTTTTGTAAAGACTGACTACAGGGATTTTTTAAAAACTAGGGGAATAGATTTGCCCGGACCTGGCCCTATAATGGGTGTATGGGGAGAGAGGTTAGGAACCCACAATGGATTATTTAATTATACCATTGGGCAAAGACGAGGTCTAAAGATACCATATAGAGAAGCCCTTTATGTAGTGGACAAGAACCTTGAGGAAAACACCTTAATAGTTGGGACGATCTCTGATCTCAAGACAAGGGAATGTGTTGTTAGTGGTGTTAATTGTCTGATGGGATTTGAGTCATGGCCAGAAGAGGTAATGGTCAAGTGTAATTATAACATGAGGGAGACACAAGCCAAGATAGAATTGATTGGGACTCGCAAGGTCAGGTTGATTTTTGATGAACCTGTAAATAGGCCAACCCCAGGACAGATCTGTTGTTTTTATTCAGGACCTAGGGTACTTGGTGGGGGGATAATTAGTGGAGAATAAAAAAAGATTTTATATATTAACCCTTGGTTGTAAGATAAATCAGTATGAGTCAGAATCTATTAGAGAGAGTTGGTTGAGGAAGGGATTTGTGGAGATGAGAGATCCCAGTGGTGCAGATGTGATCTTGATAAATAGTTGTGCAGTAACCCATATGGCTGTTCACGACACAAAAAAATATGCTAGACGGTTTATTAGAGAAAATCCAGGGAAGGAGATAATTGTCACTGGATGCGCAATCCCAAGGTTTGAAAAAGAGATAAGACAGATAAATGGGATAGGCCATATAATTCCTCAGCGAAAAAAATCAGCTTTATTATATTACCCCAATCTCAATGAAGATAATTTAGATGAAGTTTCTGACTTTTCCCTTGAAATAAGTGATTATTTCAGGGCCCGTCCATTGATAAAGGTCCAAGACGGGTGTTCCCATTATTGCAGGTACTGTATTGTTCCTTTAACAAGAGGACCTTCTAGGAGCAGGGATGTAGATTCAATATTGGCCGAGGTGGATAGGATACTTGCAAAAGGGTTTAGGGAGATAATTATAAGTGGAATAAACTTAATGGAATTTAGAAACACATATATGGATAGGGAATTAGACATATGGGACCTGATCTTTCTTATATCTAAATATACTACACGGGATTATCCTGATGCAAGGATTCGCATAAGTTCCATTGACCCAGGGCTACTACATGACAAGGCATTGGATATATTGGAAAGATGTTCTAATATTGCACCCCATCTGCATATTTCTGTGCAATCAGCAAGTGAAAAGGTCTTAAAAAGGATGGGAAGGTCACATTACTCGCCTTTGGACATTGAGATATTTTTAAGGAGACTCTCAAATATATGGCCTGTTTTTGGGCTTGGTTGTGATATACTCACAGGGTTTCCTGGTGAAGATGAAGGGGATTTTAGACTTACCTATGAATTTTGTAAAAATATGCCTTTTACCTATGGACATGTATTTAAATACTCAAAAAGGCCAGGTACTCCTGCTGCCAATTATCCAGATCAGGTAGATAAAGATGTGAAACAAAAGAGGAGCTCTATCCTTAGGGAATTATTTTTAGATAAAAAAAAGAGATTCATAAAATCCCTCATATCAACTAATCAATTAAATGTTGTTGTAGAAGATCCTAAAAAAGGTATTGGTATGTGCGAATATTATATAATTTGTAAACTCCAAGGAGAATTTACAGGATTAAGAAAAGGGTCCATTATTAAATGCATTCCAAGGGGAGAAGACCTTGAGGCAATGAATTTAATTGTAGAAATGATGGGGAATTAAGGTCATGAGTGTGCCAAAAAGGCCAAAGGACGTAGGGCTTGTACTATCTATATTGAGCAGTAAATGGGATGATTTTTGGCCCTCTTTTATATTGGAGCTTGAGGGATTATTTGGTGAGATGGACTATGTGTCCCCTATGATATTATTTGAAGAGACTACTTATTATGATAGGGAGCTTGGAAGACCAATCTTTAGGAGGATATTATCTTTTAAGAGACTTATACCCCCAGATAGATTACCAGATATTAAACTCAAAACAAATGAGTTGGAGGATAGATATAGAGATGTCCATGGGAATCGCATCTTTAATCTGGATCCAGGGATAATTTCTTTTGAGAGGTTTGTACTTGCCACTGGAAAGGAATATACCCATAGGATATATCTAAGAGATGGGATTTGGGCAGATTTGACCTTGGTGTTTCAAAAAGGGGGGTGGCAGATATTGCCATGGACCTATCCTGATTATGCAAGGGAGGATATGCAAGAAATCTTGTTATATATTAGAGACAACTACAGGGAAAAATTAAAGGATAATTCATGATAAGATCAATGACTGGTTTTGGATCATTTGAGGGCTCAGATGAGATTTGTATCCAACACTGGGAGATAAAGAGTGTAAATTCAAAGAGTCTTAATGTAAGGTTTAAGATCCCATCTTATTTGAGGCCATTGGAACATATATGGTTAAAGGAGGTAAAAAAATTTGCAACCAGGGGAAATATTGATATATATTTAAATATTAAAATATTGAGTACAGATCAGCTACCCTTTTCTATTAATGAGACCTTTTTAAATCTTATGTTTGATTATGTGGATAAATATGCAAAGACCAGGGGGGAGATATTTGTCCCAGATTATAATAGGGTATTGTCAATGCCCAATTTATGGGTAGAGACCCCTATTAGCACTGAGGCAAAGTTAGTCTCATCCCTTGAAAAGGGACTTAAACATGCCCTTGAATCCTGGAATGGATTTAGGATGAGAGAGGGGACTAAGTTGGTTCAGGATTTAATTGATAGGATAGGGAGATTAAATGAGATAAAGCATAGGATTACTAATTTGTCTAAATCCATTGTACAGGAAAAATTCAACACATTTAGGTCTAGGATTTTAGAGTTATTAAAAGACTTAAATGTCCAGTTAAGTGAGGAAAGGTTGCTACAAGAACTTTCAATTATGGCAGATAGACTGGACATTTCTGAAGAACTAGTTAGATTAAATACACACTTAGAGGCTATTTATGGTCTTTTAACCTCTAAGAAGGTAGTTGGAAGGCCCCTAGATTTTCTCTTGCAAGAGTGTTTTAGGGAAATAAATACACTTGGGAATAAGGCGCAAAATGCACAGATCAGTGGCTTGGTGGTAGAATTTAAGACAGAATTAGAAAAATGTAGGGAACAGGTCCAGAATCTGGAATAAAAAATAGTTTTATGGGGCTATAGATGAAGGACAAATTGTTAAACATAGGTTTTGGGAACTACGTTGTAATTTCAAGGATAGTTGGGATATTTAATCCCAATTCTTCTCCAATGCGTAGACTCAGAGAAGATGCAAGGGATGAGCATCGTTTGATCGATGCAACCCAGGGGAGAAAGACCAGGTCTATTATTTTAACTGATTCTAATCATGTTTTTTTGTCTGCCTTGCACGCAGATACCATTGGACAGAGATATATTGCAGAAAAAGGAGACCCAGATGAAGGATAAGGGGATAGCCCTGGTAATTAGTGGGCCTTCTGGTGCAGGTAAGGGTACCCTTGTTAAAATGTTAACACAGGAATTTCCAAATATCACTTTTTCTGTGTCTTATACCACAAGGAGACCTAGAAGGGGTGAAAAACAAGGTATTGATTATTTTTTTGTAGATAAAGAGAGATTTAAGGAACTGGTGGAAAGAGATTTTTTTGCAGAATGGGCACAGGTACATGGGAATTTTTATGGTACTCCTAAGATAGAGATAGAACAAAGGCTTGATAAGGGGCTTGATGTAATATTTGATATTGATGTCCAAGGGGCAAGGAAACTGAAACAGAACTTAAAAGATGGGGTTTTTGTGTTTATCATGCCTCCAGGTATTGAAGAATTAAGAGATAGATTGGAAAAAAGGGGGACAGATTCCAAAGAAGTAGTTGAAAAAAGGTTAAAAAATGCAAAAAAGGAGATAGATGCAGCTCGTGAATTTGATTTTATAGTTGTCAACGATATCTTAAGTGAAGCATATGAGAGACTAAGATGCATATATATTGCACAAAAATCTAGGGTTTACCCCGATAGATAGGAAAGGGCTTTATCCTTTCCTCTGCGGGGGAAGCACATTTTATCTAACAGGGTAAACTATTAATTGAAATAGGAAGATTTTATGGAGAAAAAAGATAAGATAAAGGGAGTTTTTTCCACTCAAACACTTATGAAAATAGGCACAGGTACAACTCAAAGGAAGACTATTCAAAAGAGTTATTGGATGGCCACAGAATTAGATGATGGTACAGTGGAGATCCAACCACTTAATAAGAACTATGTACCATCAGGGCCTAAAAAAATTATTACCAAAGAAGAACTCCTTGAAAAATACGTGCCTGAACCAGAATTTTATACATATGAGGTGTATCCCAAGATAAGGGAACTCAATAAGACCATTGCTAGGGCTGATAGACATAGGATGCGTGGAGAGACTTATAGTGCAGAATTTGAATACAATAATGCCCTAAAAGTGGATGAGGAGAATATAAGGGCAAATTTTGGCCTGGGACTCACATATCTTGAGAGGGGAGATACAGAAAAGGCAAACAATATATTTGAGAGATTGGTAAAATTAGATGCAGCATTTGAAAAAGAACACAAACATCTATTTAATGAATTTGGAATAAAACTTAGAAAGAATAAGATGTATAACCAGTGTCTGGAATATTATGGTAGGGCATTGGATTTGGCCAAAGATGACGAACACCTGTATTACAATATTGCAAGGTGTTATTTTGAATTAAAAGATTTTGATAAGTGTAAGGAAATGCTTGAAAAATCCTTGGAATTAAATCCTGACTTTAAGGAAGGGAAAAAATTTATGGAATTTTTAAAGAAAAATAATTTGATAAAATAAAAGGGGCTAGAGGTGTGCTCTATACATGGGAGTTTAAAGAAATCAAAGGGGGCCATGAGCCCCCTTATCTTTTGGACTGGGCAAAAAAGCTCAGTATTTCTCCTTTTTTAACTAAGCTTTTGTGGAACAGGGGAATATTGTCCCTTGATGAGATGTCTGTTTTTTTAAGTCCTCATCTGAGGTATTTAGATCCTTTAGAATATATAGATGGACTGGTGGATGCAGCAAATTTTATAAGTGACAAACTCAAACAAGGAACCAAAATAGGCATTTGGGGAGACTATGATGTTGATGGCATTACTTCTTCATGCATTTTAATAGATTTTTTTAAAAAAAAAGGAGTATCTCCCATATACCATATTCCCCATAGGATCAAAGAAGGTTATGGGCTGAATATAGAAGGTCTAAAAGAGTTTATAAAGCAAGGTGTTGGCTGTGTGATAACAGTGGATTGTGGTATTGGAAATCTAGAAGAGATCAAGTGGCTAAGGTCGCAGGGAATAGATGTAGTGGTGAGTGATCACCATGTCCCATTAAATAAACTTCCTGATGCCAATTATATTATAAATCCAAAGTTGGGGAGCAGGGTTTATTGTAACCTTGCAGGGGTTGGCATTGCATTTTTGTTAATGGCTGCGTTAAATAAACTGCTTCCTGATCCAATAGATATTAGGGAATATCTAGATCTAGTTGCCTTAGGTACTATAGCTGATGTGGTCCCAATGGATATTAAAAACCGTATTCTGGTAAAAAATGGCCTACTTATGCTTTCTGAAACCAAGAGGCCAGGTATTGTTGCCCTAAAAGAAGTTAGTGGGATAGGTCATGGGTCACAGATTGGTGCCCAGGAGGTTGGCTTTATCCTTGGACCAAGGATAAATGCAGCAGGTAGGATGTCTAAGGGGATAGAGGCACTAGAACTATTGCTGTGTGAAGATATAGATAAGGCCAGAAAAATTGCAAAAAAGTTAGATGAATACAATAAGCAGAGAAAAAAACAAGAGGATAGTATATTAAAACAGGCAATAGAAATGGCTGAGTCTAAATCAGGACTGTCTGGACTCGTGCTCTATGGTGAGGATTGGCACCCAGGGATAATTGGGATAGTGGCCTCTAAGATATGTGATAAATATTATAGACCTACCTTTTTATTAACAGGGAAACAAGAAATAATAAAAGGATCTGGGAGGTCTATCCCAGAAGTAGACCTATCTGTTGTATTAACTAAGTGTGCCAATGTCCTAAAGAAATATGGAGGACATCCTCAAGCAGGAGGGGTGTCCCTATCCCCTGATCAACTCCATGCCTTTGAAGAATTGTTTGTTAAATCAATTGAAGATATACTTGGCTATGAGAAACCATCTCCAGTTTTAAATATTGACGCCAATGTCCCTTTAAACAGGATTGACTATAATTTTGTAAAGGAATTACAATTACTAGAGCCCTTTGGACCAGGTAATCCTGAACCCATCTTTTGTTCTAATGTGCTTAGGATCTTGAAACATAAAATTATTGGAAATGGGCATGTGTTTCTAGAACTCAGGGACGAGAGGGCAAACAAGACCATGTGGGGTAAGGCCTGGAATATGAAAGAGGTTATACCTGAGCAGGTGATGGGAAAAGAGGTCAAGGTGGCCTTTTGTCCAAGGATTAGCTCATATAATGGGTTAATAGGTATTGATTTACAGGTAAAGGATATCGATATAACCCCTTGATTTTTATTTGATGTTTGTTTCAATAATTTTTTATTGATTTTCTCTTTAGAATATTTTAATGAGGTCACCATTAAAATGGAGAAAAATTAATAAAACATAGGAGTAGAAACAGTGTTAACAACTGAAGACCTCAAATTTTTTAGAAATCAATTAGAGAAAATGCTCCAGGAAATAGAGGAAAAGGGGAAGCAAACCTTAGAGGATATATCTGGAACCTCTGCAATGTATCCTGACCCTGCAGATAGGGCTTCTGTGGAATCTGAACAATTTTTTGCCCTAAGGCTCAGGGATAGGGACAGGAAATTGACCAAAAAAATAAAAGAGGCATTGGCAAGGATAGATAATGGGACCTATGGTATTTGTGAGGAGTGTGGTGGAGAGATCGGATTTGAGAGATTAAAGGCAAGGCCAGTTACTACCCTGTGCATAGAATGTAAGAGCAAACAGGAAGAGAAAGAGAAATTGATAAGAGGCAAATAATCTATTCTTGTCCCATGACCCATTAAGAAATATTTTTTTGTGAATTAGTAATGATTTTGAGTTATGGATTAAAAATGGTAGATTATAGTTCTCGGTTAAATAAATATTATCCAAGTATCCAAAATTTTTCATAAATGGGAAAGATGGGCCATTTTGTTTTTTAGGGTCTAAGTTCAAGTGTAGGGGGAAATGTAGGGGGGTAATCCCGCTGTGAATTATGGACGCCAATTTTTTTAGGTTTGTTATCCATGATGGGACCAAGTATTTAAAGGGGAGCAGGATTGAAAAAGTATTTAATCCTATTCAAGGGGTTTGGACATTTAAGCTCTCTACTAAAGTAAATCTTATTTTTTGTCATGGACCAAAGAAGAATTTTTTGTTTTTTTCCCAAAATAGGCCAGAAAACCCAGTTAGACCCAATGCAAAAGTGGGATGGTGGCGAAAGAGGGTTAAAAATAAATGGATAAACGATGTATTTATTGATTGGCCAAAGAGGAGATTTGCCCTAGAATTAAGAGGAGAAAATTTATATCTGTTATTTGACTTAACAAAGGGTTTATTTCTTTTAAATAAAAACCCCATTGAGTCATATATTATTAACTGGCCTCCCCTAGAACAGGTTTTAAAAGAAAAAGAAATTTATAAACACTATCCGCATATTACATCACCCCTTAGATATGCACTTCTAAATATGTCATGTTCTTCAAAGAGGGAAAGGGTTTATTCAAAAATAAGGGCAGGAGATGTCTCTTGTTTTTATGTTTATGAATTTGAAGATGTTAAAAAGGACCCAATAGTTGGGCTTTGGGAGATGGAAGACCTAAAGGGAGATGTAGTAAGTTGTTTTGACTCTTCAATTGATGCTGCAAAATATTATGGATGGAAGATCTTACAGGATTTACAAGAGCGTGAAAAAGGCGAAGACCGTAGGGAAAAGAGGTTACGGAAGAGGATAAAAAAAGAAAGAGAGAGATTGTTGGAATGGCTGGAGCTAGAGCAACAGGCAGTGCTTATTTATGAAAATCTATATAGGTTTGATGCAAATAAACATTATTCAAGGATTTCGCTCCAGGGCAGAGATGGAAATAATATAGAAATAGAGTTAGATCCATGTATGACGCTTATAGAAAATGTAAATAACATGTTTAAAAAAGTGAAAAAGGCGAAAAAAGGACTTGCAATTTTGGAAAATAGATTAAAAAATGGTCTATCTATAAGGAGATTAAATGGACACGGCCAAATAGGGCAGAAGAGAAATTCCATTGATATACAAAATAGACTTCCCCTTTCATCTAGGTTAAAGGGGATATCTGTAAAGTTGTTTTTGAATTCAGATGGTTTTTATATCTTGAGGGGGAAAAATCAAAGGTCTAATCATAAACTATTGACCGTTAGCGCCAGGCCCCATGACCTTTGGTTCCACGTAGAGGGTGGACCTGGTGCCCATGTGATAGTGGTTAGGGACAATCCCACAAAAGAGGTGCCTGAGACAACTATTTTGGAGGCAGCAAAACTTGCTGGTCTTGCTAGTTATCAAAAAGATAGTGGGCATTGTAGGGTAATTGGTACAGAGGTGAGATACGTGAAAAAGACAAAGGGTATTCCCCTTGGGCAAGTAGAGGTAAAAAAGGTCCTTTATTCTCTAGATGTAGAATTAGACCCTTTGATAGAAAATAGGCTTAAGTCAATTTTATAACTGAACGTTGTACTTTTTATGAAAAACAACAAGA
>JALWFY010000200.1 GCA_027013815.1 Desulfohalobiaceae bacterium
TCCATCTGGAAATATAACCACAATTAGACCTTCTTCTAATTCCTCAGCCACTTTAATAGCACCAGCAAGTGCAGCACCTGAACTCATCCCAGCAAAAATACCCTCTTCCCTGCACAACCTCCTACATATTTCAAAGGCAGTCTCATCATCTATATTCATAATCTTATCAAGGCAGTGTCTATTGAATATCCCAGGGGGATAAGAGGCCTGCATATTTTTTAACCCCTGAATAGAATGTCCAATATAGGGCTCAATAGCGATTATCTGGATATCTGAATTTAACTCCTTTAACCTCTTAGAAATTCCCATTGCAGTTCCAGAGGTACCTAAGGCTGCAACCACATGTGTCACCTTTCCCCCAGTCTGTTCCCATATCTCCATTCCAGTACCATGATAATGTGCATCAATAGACGCTGGATTATTAAATTGGTCCATTAACACATATTTGTCACCTTCTTCCCTTGCCAATCTATAGGCCTCCTCTATTGCCCCATCTGTGGCAAGGTGTCCTGGAGTTAAATAAATGTCAGCCCCATATGCCCTCATTATTCTTTTTCTCTCTTCTGATGCAGAATCAGGCATAAGGAGCATGAGCCTGTATCCTTTAACTGCACAAACCATAGCAAGGCCTATCCCTGTATTTCCAGAAGTAGCCTCTATTATAACCTTTTCCCTTGAGATCTCTCCCAATCGCTCTGCACGCTCTATCATTGCCAAGGCCACTCTGTCTTTTATTGACCCCCCAGGATTAAAAAATTCCAATTTTGCATATATCTTTACCCGAGGGTTGGGATTTAGGGTCCTTATCTCAACAAGTGGTGTATTTCCAATAAGTTCCAGGACATTTTGGGCAAGCATACTCTCTTAAATCCTCCGTGTCATGGTTATTAACTATGAACATTGAGCATCTATAAGTTTTTCCTCTGAAAAACGTGAAAAAAATTTACGTTTTTTTCAATTCTAACCCATTGTTCATAATGGTTAAGGGCTATTTGTTGAATTTTGAATTAAAATAAGGAACAAAATCTCTTTTTAAAATTAATCCAAAATCCAAAATTCAACATCCAAAATCATATTGGAGCCCTTTAGCCTTTTGTCATACTTACATATTAACCTCCAATTTTCGGAACTTCAGTTTGATATAAATATATTACTCAACCCATACAAATTTTAAATTTCTTATAAATATTGGGGGGCAATAGCCGCCCTTCCATTATCAAGTATGGTCTTGATAAATTTAATGGACTTATCATCCCCAGGGACCACTGGAAATTTTTTATTACACGCATCACACCTTATTACAGTAGGTTCATATGGGGCGATTACTGGGACCTTTCTATTGCAAAAAGGACAGGGATAATAGAGGATAATCTCCAATCCTTCTGGTTTAACGGGCTCTAATGGTTTTTTCTTATCCATTATTTCCATCCTGCTATAAGTGAATTACCAGTCATCTCATCTGGTTTCTTAACTCCCCAACTATCTAAAATAGTAGGGGCAATATCTCCTAATTTTCCGTTAGAATGCAACTTAGGAAGATCTATTCCCAATTCATACCATACAAAGGCCACAGGGTTAGTACTATGGGCAGTGTGAATATTTCCAGAGCTATCTAACATCTCATCGGCATTTCCATGGTCAGCAGTAACAAATAGCCTTGCATTCCTCTGTTCAACCATCTTCATTACCTCTCCAACACATAGATCAACCGCTTCACATGCCTTTACCGTTGCCTCAAAATTACCTGTATGTCCCACCATGTCAAGGTTTGCAAAATTACAAACAACAAGATCGTATTTTTTACTAAGCCATCGTTCTTTAAGTTCTCTAACTACTTCATAGATGCTCATCTCAGGCTTAAGGTCATATGTGGGAACCTCTTTTGGAGATGGTATAAGTTTTCTATCCTCTCCATCAAAAGGCTCTTCTCTACCTCCATTAAAAAAATAAGTTACATGTGCATATTTTTCTGTCTCTGCAATCCTAAGTTGCCTTAGCCCTCTTTTTGAACACACCTCTCCCAGAATATTTTTTAAGGTCATAGGAGGAAATGCCACTGGCAAGGGATAGTGTTTATCATATTGGGTCATAGTTGCAATTGTACATAGATTGGGGACTACTGCCCTTTT
>JALWFY010000201.1 GCA_027013815.1 Desulfohalobiaceae bacterium
TAATTTTTTTTATCTGGTTTATTTCTTGTGTAAATGCGTATTCATTTAATGTCTCGTCTAATATAGAGGGGGATTTTGTCTCTGAGCTTAAATCAAAGGTAAGTCCAAAGAAATGCGAAGTTGCTGTGAGTTATATATATGATGCAGATACCTATAACCTTACCTTGTATGGAAATTTAATTAGGGACAATTTAGAGACTTTTCTCACAAAAAATGGGTTTGATGTGGCACCGAGAAAGGACATTGCAATCTTGCTGGAAGATATGAGTGCAGAAAATATGGATATATTTGACTTAAAGGCAGGTGTTTTGCTCCTTGGGTGTTATTATAGATTTTTTTTGAAAAATGATTACAAGATAAGGCTTGTTTTAAAGGCCTATTATATAAAAGACAAAAAAATAATACTTGTAAAGAGCTACAAAAAGAGGTTGTCCACACAGGAATTAGAAATGTTTGCCAAAGTTAAAGGGAATATAAAGAGACAAAAAATTGGTGCTGTATCAAACCTAGTGACATTAAATAAGAACTGTTTTAATAGAGGAGACAAGGCATATATAAGGATTAAGACTAGTCCAGGTAAGTATATATATCTCTTTAACATTGCTGCTGATGGAAGTGTAACTCGCATATATCCAACTAGTTTTTTTAATAAAAATCCCATTTCTGGGAATTTTTTTGAATTCCCACCAAGGGATACAAGAGATTTTTCTGTGCAGATGTATCCCTTGCCTGCACAACCTATATCTTATGAGAGCTTTGTGGTGGTGTGGAGCAATGGGCCAGTTAATACAAAGAATTTTAAAGTACCAGAAGGTAAAATTATATCTGGCAAAGAGGCAACACCATCCCAAAGATTATATAAATTATTAAATAAATCCCAGTTAGAATTTCAAGAAATACCTTATGTTATAAAGAATACTAAAAGGTGCTACTAACTGGCTAAAAAACATTTTTAGGGTTGGTTTAGTTTTTTGGATGCTTATTTGTGTGTTTTTCTTTGTCTTGAATCTTTTAATCTCTACAAGTTATTTCACTTTTGCAAAAGGATCCCTGTCTTTTCTCCTAGAGGAGTCAAATTTGATCCGAGATAATAAAAAGTTAATTTTATAGAGTATTATATCCCCCCTTACTTACTAACCAATTAGTTTTTTAGATTTATTATAGTCCCTTCTAACAGGAGCAAGATCTTTAGCCTTGTTTTTTGTAAAAAAACAAAAATGTACTAAAAAATTTTTTATTTAATACATAAAAGTTCTTTTTATTTTAATTATCTAAATAAATTGAAAAAAACTAAGAATTATTTTTTTAGGTAGCCATTTTGTTTTTAGATTATTGTTTGATAATATACTAAAATAGTTGTAATAATGTTATTTATTACAAAATTGTTATAAAAAATACTTAAAAATTTTAAGTAAATTTTAACTAAAAAAGAAAAATGTTAATTATTTAAATATGTTATATGATTGGCATATTGTTTGAATAAAAATAAAAGATTGGTTGTTGCTAATATATTAAAATAAAGGAGGTAGTTATGAAAAAGGTTGAGGCAATAGTTAAACCCTATATGTTAGATACATTAAAAGAGGCCCTTATAGATTTAGGGATAAAGGGAATGACTATTACAGAGGTTATGGGATTTGGAAGACAAAAAGGGCATTCTGAAGTCTATAGGGGTGCAGAGTATCAGGTCGATTTTGTGCCAAAGATAAAGATCGAGATTGTAGTTAAAAAGGATATGGTGATTCCTTTAGTAGATGTAATTTTAGCTAGGGCGCGTACAGGAAAGATAGGGGATGGTAAGATATTTATCTTAGATGTGGATGATGTAATACGAATAAGGACTGGTGAGAGGGGTGAGTTTGCTATCTAATTATATCTAATACAAAGGAGATTTATAGGATGAAAAACAAGATGAAAATCTTATGGTCATTATTTATAATGGAAATTATGTGTTGTGTGTGTGCTTATGCATCTGATCCAACTGGACTTGTGACCTTAAAAAAAGATCCAGGAAGTCCAGTGGACTATGTATGGGTACTCATTTGTGCCTTTTTAGTATTTTTTATGCAGGCTGGTTTTGCCTTTGTTGAATCTGGTTTTTGTAGGGCAAAAAATGCAGTGAACCTTATGATGAAGAATTTAATGGATTTTGTTGTAGGAAGTCTTGCATTTTTTGCCATTGGTTATGCCCTAATGATGGGTAAAGATAGCCATGGAATAATTGGCACAACAGGCTGGTTCCTCTATGGGAGTGCATATGATGTGCATACTTATTTGATTTGGATGTTTGAAGTAGTTTTTGCTGCTACTGCTGCCACAATTGTGTCTGGAGGCGTGGCAGAGAGGATAAAATTTTCAGTATATCTTTTTTATAGTATTATAGTATCAGCAATAATATATCCAATATATGGACATTGGGTGTGGGGAGGAGGATGGCTATCTAAACTCCCCTTTGGCGTAGGAGCAGTAGACTTTGCTGGAAGTGGAGTAGTCCATGCCATAGGGGGCACAATTGCCCTAGTAGGTGCCATGATGTTGGGTCCAAGGATTGGTAAGTATGATAAATCAGGCAAACCAAGGGCCATTCTGGGACATAATATGCCTATGGCCGCCTTAGGAGTATTTATCCTGTGGTTTGGGTGGTTTGGATTCAATCCAGGGTCAACCCTTTCTGCTCATGAACTCAGGATATCGGTAATTGCAGTGAACACTAATTTAGCAGCAGCTGCAGGATGTCTTAGTGCCTTGATGTTTATGAAACTAAGACATGGTAAATGGGACTTGAGTATGGCCTTAAATGGGGTCCTTGCAGGCCTAGTTGCTGTTACTGCCCCTTGTGCTTGGATAGAGGCATGGGCTGCAGTGGTCATAGGTTTGATTTCTGGTATTTTAGTATGTCTAGGTGTAATCTTGCTGGATAAAATGCACATAGATGATCCTGTTGGGGCATTTCCTGTCCATGGGATAAATGGTCTTTTTGGAATTATAAGTGTAGGCATATTTGCCGATGGGACCTATGGAAACTATACCACATCTGCTCCCCACGTAGTAGGTCTCTTATATGGAGGGGGTTTTGGACAGCTCTTTGCCCAGTTGATCTCAGCTGTTGTTTGTTTTATATGGGCATTTGGATGTGGCTGGGTCACATTTAAGGTTGCACAGATATTGTTTGATGGGATCAGGGTATCCAGAGAAGAGGAAATAGAAGGAGTAGACGTGATAGAACATGGAACTCCTGCTTATCCAAATTTTACCTTAATGGAACACTAAATATGATTATATCTTTTGGCCCCTACTATATTTAGTGGGGGCCTTAAGATATTTATTTGCTCAAAAAAATTGGATCTAATTGTAAACAAAATGTAACAATTTGTGTTTAGATTCTTTTCAAAACACACTGGCAAGTTGATTGTAACTTAATTTAAAAAGGAGACTTAAGAAATTATGTACACAGAGATTTTTCATGGGCTCTACAGGATAGAGTTGAGTAAGTTGTCTAGCTCTTGTTATTTATTATTGTCCAATAGAAATATACTCATAGATTCAGGTACTTCCGATGATTTTCCTCTATTAAAACAAGAATTAAGTAAAATTGGCATCTCATATAAGGATATCGATATAGTGGTAAATACACATGAGCATTTTGACCATATAGGAGGTAATCTATATCTGCAGGACAGCGCCCATATAATGGCACATAGGTTGGCTGCAGTTAAGATAGAGTATGGGGACGATGAAGTAACCATGTGCAGGGTGGTTAAGCAAGATGTAGTTGGCTATAAAGTCAATGTTTGGCTCAACAATACAGATATAATAAAAACAGATGATTGGTTTTTAAAGGTTATTTATACTCCTGGTCATACCTCTGGTTGTATGTGTTTATATGAAACAAGAAAAAAGATCCTCTTTTCAGGGGATACAGTATTTGCAAATGGGACACTTTCTGCGATTTTGAATTCTGGGAGCCTTGCGGAATATTTAAATTCCCTACAAAAACTTAAAAACCTCGATATATCCCTATTACTCCCAGCCCATGGTAAGATTTCTGAGCATGCAAGAGAGGACATAGAAGTCAGTATAATAGATAATATAAAGAGGTTTCCTGACGCAAAATATCTGTTAAAAAGCATTGGAATTATATAACTCTTTATAGATTCCCTATTTTTTCAATATAGCCTTGTCTAATACTTGATTTCCATGAAATTGTGAAATATTAAGGCCTAGATATCTATATTTATGTCTTATGTCCAAGTAAAGACAACTGAGTTGTTTTTTTAACTTAACAAACTAACGTTCCGAAATCTTGAGATTAATATGAAAGGTGGCAAAAGCGAAAACCATTAATATAATTTTGGATGTTGAATTTTGGATTTTGGATTAATCCTTTTTTCATTCAAAATTTAGAATTTATAATTCAAAATTAAAATTAAAAAATAGCCCTTAGCCTAACGTAAGCAATGACTTAGTTTAGAAAAAATGTAAATTTTTACGTTTTTCAGGGGAAAAAGCATATTATTACAGAAAAAATAATTTTTACGTAGATAAATTAGGCTAACATTATGGTATTTAATGAAGTTGTAAATTTTATAGTGTCCACTGTTGGGAATATGGGATATAGTGGTATAGTGGTTTTGATGTTCTTAGAATCCTCTTTTTTTCCATTCCCAAGTGAGGTAGTGATCCCCCCTGCTGCGTATCTTGCTTCAAAAGGGGAGATGAATTTATATCTAGTAATACTATCTGGAATCATTGGTAGTTTGTTTGGGGCTATCTTTAATTATTACCTTGCCCTTTATTTGGGGAGGCCTTTTTTCTTTAAATATGGGAAATATTTTTTTGTAAGTAAAAAATCCTTGGAAAAGGCAGAGAGATTTTTTGAACTTCACGGACACATATCTACCTTTGTTGGAAGGCTTTTGCCTGGTATAAGACAGTATATCTCCCTACCTGCTGGACTTGCTAGAATGAATCTATGGCTATTTTCAATATTTACTGCACTTGGGGCAGGTATATGGGTGGTAGTGCTTGCAATGCTTGGTTATTTTTTTGGTGTAAACAGGATATTATTGAGACAACACCTCCATATAGTGAGCATATGTCTTATTCTATTTGTGTTGATAGTGAGCTTTGTCTATTTTTGGGTCTATAAAAAGAAAAATAAAATTCATGGAGAAGGGCATGAAGATACTGGCCATTGATGTTGGAAGCGGCACACAGGATGCACTCTATTACATAGATGATAGGGAATTGGAAAATTGTCCAAAATTTATTTTGCCTTCACCATCTGTTTTTGTGTTTAATAAAATAAAAAAATTAACAAATAGAGGTAAGAATATATACCTTTATGGTCATAATATGGGGGGAGGGTTTAAGAGCGCACTGATTTCCCATAAAAATGCAGGATATAAAGTAGCATGTTCAGAACAAGCAGCATATGCTATTTCAGATAATTTAAAAAAAGTAGAACAAATGGGCATAGAAATTACAGAGACATGTCCTAAGGGTTATGTACCTGTGTATTTAACGGATTATGATCCTGGTTTTTGGGAAAATTTATTAAATACTGTTGGATTAGATTATCCTGATATTGTCATGATTGCAGCCCAGGACCATGGATTCTTTCCTAATATTAGCAATAGAAAAGGGAGGTTTAAATTATGGGAGAGATTTTTATTAGAAAAGGGGGATATCTATAATTTGATCTATGAGGTCCCAGATGAATCCCTTACTAGACTTATGACCATTCAAAAGATTATTGGAGGTGGATATGTTGCAGATACTGGAGGTGCTGCTATCTTAGGGGCGCTTTATGATGAGGATGTATATGAAAAATCAAGGACCTGTGGGGTGTGTATAATAAATATTGGAAATAGCCACACTATTGGGTTCCTTTTATATAAAGATCAGGTGTATGGCATATACGAACACCACACAGGGATATTAACCCCTGAAAAGTTATGGAAACAGATAAATAGATTTAAAAAAGGAGATTTGAGAAATGAAGAGGTATTTGAAGATATGGGGCACGGTTGTATTTGTAGACAAGGGGTTGAGTCAATTGATTTTTCAGAGACTTACGTAATTGGACCAAGACGGAACCTCTTGCAAGGTTATGCAGCTAAGTTTATTGCCCCAGGTGGGGACATGATGTTAACTGGCGCGATAGGACTTATAAATGGATTTTTTTTAATAACTCAAAAGGACTAAGATATTTTTTTAGTTTTTATGTAATTTTTCTTAACCAATTGGCCTTATTTTTTCCATTTCTAGTAACCAAATAAAAGACCCTGCCTTTCCTCAATTTTTATTTTGCCATCTAATTATTATTTTTATTAAAGCTAATCTATTAGCCATTTATTGGCACTTTAATACACTTTTAATAAGTCTTAAATTTGTTTGATTTTCATCATACATTTTAGACTTTTTACAATATTGGCAATACATACCGCCTAAACTCTGAAGCCTTAATCCGCTCTATACTCTCTTTAGAATTGTATTGCTTCATTGTTGCTTTATTGTTAAGCACTCTATTATCTATAAAGC
>JALWFY010000202.1 GCA_027013815.1 Desulfohalobiaceae bacterium
CCATTTTTCATAATTTGGTAAGTTTCTCATTGTTTTCCTCCTTTTTATTTAATTTTAAAAATCTTGCTTTTATTTTTAAGCCCAAGAATATCCAGAAAAGCTACGAAGCATTTTTCATATTCAATTGTCTTTTTATTATTTATTTCTCTTCTCCCTCAAAAGAAATGAAGTTTATTATAAGTTTTATCAGTTGTTCTTTTTGCGCGGGCGGACTTGCTGCAACGAGGTATGTTAATGCAGTCAGGGTGTTGCTGCTGAATTTTTCAAAAAGCTCACTTTGAGGCATATTTTCGTAAAGAAATTTCAGGAAAAGCAGTGCCCCTATGCGCTTGTTTCCGTCAACGAACGGATGGTTTTTAATGATGAGGTAAAGCAGGTTTGCTGCTTTTTCTTCAAAGGATGGGTACAACTCTTTTCCTCCAAATGTCTGGTAAATTGCATTTAGAGCGCTTTCAAAAAGCCCTTTATCTCTTTCCTGCCCGAATACTTCAGATGCAAGGTTTCTTTCCATTAAAAATGCTTTTAATTCGTCGATTGCCTGCCTTGCCTCTTCGTAAGTTATACTTTTTCTTTCCCTGCCGCTCGTTTTTGCTGTTATCGTGCCGGAATCGTATTCCTCAATCCACTTCCAGACCTGGGCATACTTTTCTATAATCTCAAGCATTCCTTTTACTTCAGACGAGGTTAAAAGAGGCGTGCGAATGTTTTCCTTTATGAACTTAACTGTGTTTTCCAATTCCTTCAGCCGTTTTTCGCTAAGCCGTGCTTCGTTCAGCGCGTAGCCCTTTATGAGATATCTTTTAAGCACATCCGTTGCCCAGATTCTGAATTGGGTTGCCTTTTTTGAGTTTACTCTATAGCCAACGGCGATTATCACATCGAGGTTGTAATATATGATTTTTCTTTTTACTTTCCTATTGCCTTCGTTTTGAACTGTTTCCATTTTGGAAACAGTTGACTCCCGGTTTAGTTCACCAGACGAAAAGATGTTCTTTATGTGCTTGGATATTGCAGCTTTTTTTACGCCAAATAGTTCTGCAATCTGATTGAGGTTAAGCCACAGTGTTTCCTCCTCTACCTTAACCTCAATTTTTTTACTTTCCGATTCGTAGATTATTATGCCATTGCTTTTGGGTGGATGCGCTGAATCACCTGAGCGATTTGAACTGAGTTTCTTTTTATAGTTTATGTTTTTATTCTCCATACGAAAATATTAACATCGAATTGAAAAAATGCAAAACTCGGCGTGTGGCAGTTTGGGTTTTGCCTTATGGTGCCGCTTGAATATTTTCAAAACTTTTTGCGAATGGGGATGTAAAGGTAAAGTATAGAATTGGGGTTATCGGCTTGGAAGTTTGCGTCGTAAAGTTCAAACTCTGCTTCACTCGTGCGCTGGAAAGAGGAGTGTGGCAGCCACTCTTTGTGTGCGTAGTCGTAAACTTTGCGGAGTGTGTTCAGCGTGCAGGGGAAAACTGCATACACTTGCGAGGGGATTTCCACCTTTTCAAAGCACTTCTGAGCGGCGCTTTTTTCTTTCACCGGGAAGCCTGAGATGTAGCAGGACAGCCCGCTTTTTTTGTCAAAGCCAAACTCCACTCCGTACGAAACACCGTTTTTAATGCGGCCCTGAACGCTGTCTTCGTATGTTAAAAGAAGGTCCCAGAGTGCGGAAACGGGTTTCCCTATAAGAGAATTGCAACCTGCCTGGATGCCTCGCGCATCTGCAAAAGACGCCCTGCCGTTAAAATCGCCGTCAGAACTCCCGTGAGAATCGCCAGGACCGTGAGAGCCTTCAGAGAACCCGGCGGCATTTTCCCTTTCTGCGCAAAATTGCAGTTTTCTGCGTGCGCTTTTGATAAATGCACTAATTGAGCGGGAGGTTTCCGCACCACCCAGAAAGGTTCCCGCACCGCTTTCGAGTATTTCCGTACTGTTCTCAAAAGTTTTCGCACCATCCCGAAAGGTTCCTACGCCTTCAAAACAGAGCGAAACGATTTTTCCTTCTCTGTTCGTTACGCACGGAATACCCGTTACGAAAAACCTGCCGAGCGTTTTAATAGCGGGCTTTATCTGCATAGAAAACTTTTTATCGTCGCTCACAAACCTTGCCCTTC
>JALWFY010000203.1 GCA_027013815.1 Desulfohalobiaceae bacterium
GCCTGGACAGATTCTCTTTTATCCCACAGAATAGGTTGTATTGAGAATTTCCTTTTAAGATAAGTGAGTCGATCAAGATTTCTCCCTGCCACCCATATTTGGTTGATCCCAAGTTTTATCAATCCATAAATACAGGCAAGGGATACACCTCCAGTGCCAAGGATCAGGGCAGAATCTATTTTAAGATGTTTTATTGGTTCAATAAATCCATGAACATCTGTGTTATTTCCTAGGAGGCTTCCATCTTTCCAGAACACATGATTTACTGCACCAATGGCGGCTGCTTCTTCTGTGAGTTTATCTAAAAAAGGGATGATTTTTTCTTTAAATGGAATGGTTACACTAAGTCCTGAAACAGGAAGGGTGTGGACTGCAACCATTAATTCCCCTAATTTATCAGGCCCAATCTCCCATTTCATATATACATTGGGCATATCAAATTGCTCAAATGCCCAATTGTGTAAAATTGGACTCAAGCTTTGTTTTATTGGATAACCAATTACTGCAAACAGTTTTTCAAGGTTATATTTCTGATTTTTTTGCCCCAATATTAAATCCCTCTTGAAGTGCTTTTTTATTTAATTCAATGAGTTTGTGGTCTAGGGATGAGAGCATCTTTGTCATGGCATCTTCTATGTGGTGAATATCAACTGCCTTAGTGGCCCCAAGCCATGCCCCAAGGGCAACCATATTTGCCATTTTTATATTTCCCAACTTATCTGCTATGTTATTAACTGGTATAAGCAGTGTCTTATATTTTTCTTTGGGCACTGAAGATGTGTCTACTATAGAAGAATTAACAATTAACAATCCTCCTGTTACTAATCTAGGCTGGAATTTGTTTAAAGATGGTTGATTCATTACAATTATTGATCTAGGGTGAAAAATAATAGGGGAGCCTATTTCTTCATCAGAGATGACCACTGTACAATTAGCAGTCCCTCCCCTCATTTCAACCCCATAAACAGGCATATAGGTTACATTAAGTCCTTGGCCCATGGCAGCATAGGCAAGGATATTCCCAATTAACATTACTCCCTGTCCGCCAAATCCTGCTATTATTACGTCTTGATACATTGTTAATCCTACCCTATTTTGAGTGTTGAATTTTGAGTTGGAGATAACTAATTATAAATTAAAATTTATTCATTAATCTTGTCTTTAAAAATTCCCAAAGGAAAATATGGCATAAGCTCTGTCTCTATCCTTTTGTTTGCATCTAAAGGTGACATATGCCAGTTAGTTGGGCATGCAGATAAGAACTCCACAAATCCAAAGCCAATGTCTTGTAGCTGTACCTGGAAAGCCTTTTTAAGGGCTTTTTTGGCCTTTAGAATGTTTTTTATATTGTTTACAGCCACCCTTGCAGAAAATGCAGTTCCTTCTAGGCTGCCCAAGATCTCTGCCATTTTTAAGGGATAGCCTTCTTTGTCTTCTCTCCTACCATATGGGGAAGTGGTGGTCTTTTGGCCCACTAAAGTAGTAGGGGCCATTTGTCCTCCAGTCATTCCATACACAGTATTGTTTACAAAGATAATAGTTACCCTTTCACCTCTATTTGCACAATGGATAATTTCTGAAAGACCTATGGCAGCAAGATCACCATCTCCCTGATATGCGAACACAAAATTTTCTGGTCTAGCCCTTTTAACCCCTGTTGCTACTGCAGGTGCCCTCCCATGGGGAGCTTCTACTGAGTCAACATCTATATAATTATATATAAATACAGAACAACCCACAGATCCAACACATATGGTATTGTCTTGAAGGTCAAACTCGTCAATTGCCTGGGCTACCAGTCTATGAATAATTCCATGATGGCATCCTGGGCAAAAATGGGTTGGAATGTCGTTCATGCATTTTGGAAGGGTGTAGACTAATTTTTCTTGTCCTGGATTCATAACAAAAACTCCTATTTTACAATTAACCTTAAAAGGTTATTGGTCCTAATTAAACTGGTCTTTTATTGGTTGAATAAAGTCCTCTGGTGTTGATACCTTTCCTGGCATGTTGGCAAAAAATCCACAATCACATATACCGCACAGGGCCAGTTTCACGTCTTCCACCATCTGGCCTGTATTATTTTCTATTGTTATAAATTTTTTCCCTGATCTTGCCAGTTCTCTTATCCGCTCATAAGGAAAAGGGAAGAGGGTGATAGGTCTGAAGACTCCAACTTTAAGACCTTGGCCCCTTAATTTTCTTGCAGTAGATTTGACGATACGCCCAATGGAGCCAAAGGCCACAGCTATGACATCTGCGTCTTGGACCATAAATTCTTCCCATTTTAGGTCAGTCTCCATTGATTTATATTTTTTATAGAGCCTTAAATTGTGTTGTTCCATTGCCCCTTCATCGAGATATAAGGATTTTAATATTCTCTGTTTTCTTCCTTTTTTGCCAGTAAGTCTCCATTCTGCCCCTTCATTTGGGTTAATCTCCCTTTCTTTCCACCTGGTTATTGGCTCTTTCATCTGTCCTAAGATGGCGTCTCCTAATATAAGTACGGGATTTCTATATTTAAATGCCAAATCAAAGGCCCAAATTGTTAGATCATAACATTCCTGACAGGTAGATGGGGCAAGTACCATGGTCCTGTAGTCTCCATGCCCCCCACCCCTAGTGGACTGAAAATAATCCCCTTGGGATGGTTGGATTCCACCAAGACCAGGTCCACCTCTTGTGATATTTATAATCACTGCTGGAAGTTCACTTCCTGCAATATAGGAGATACCTTCTTGTTTTAGGGAAATACCTGGACTTGACGAAGATGTCATTGCCCTTTTTCCACAGGCTGCAGCACCTAGTACCATATTTATTGAAGCAATTTCACTTTCTGCTTGAACAAATTCTCCCCCTAATCTCACAAGTTCACGAGATAGATATTCAGGGATATCGCTTTGTGGTGTTATTGGATAGGCAAAATAACATTCTACCCCACCATCAATTGCCCCAATGGCAATGGCTTCATTTCCTTTAACAAGCAATCTTTCTTTATTTTCACTCATGATCAAGAATCCCTTTTTTTTGATTTTACTGTTTTATAGACCTCAATAACTCCATCTGGACAGATTTCAGCACAAAAGGCACATCCTCTACAATTTTCTTTTTTTGTTTCATCACAAATAACGAATTTATATCCATTGGTGTTTAGGTCATCGCCCTGAATCAAAATATCTTCAGGGCAAACAGATGTGCATAACAAACATCCCTTACATCTTAGTGTGTTAATTTCAATCCTGGACATATTTACCTCAATTTTTTCTGTTTCTTTTTTTTTAATTCCTGTGCCCCAATTACATATCTCAAAACAAGTCTATTAGTCAATTTGGTTTTCTCATATTAGCTGGTAAAATTCTAGAAGACCACAATGGCTTCTAATATTATCCAAAAATCCTTGGATCTTTCTATTATTACAATATCAACATACAATCTCCGTATGAAAAGAATCGGTACTTGTTTTTTATAGCAAAATTATATGCATCCAATATAAAATTCCTTCCAGCAAAGGCAGATACAAGTACAAGCAGTGAAGACTTAGGCAAATGGAAATTAGTTATCATGTGGTCTATTACCTTAAATTTAAAGCCTGGATAAATAAATAGGTCAATCCATCCAACATATTCATCTACTCGTCCTAATTTTTCATAAACTCCCTCTAGGGTCCTAACAGAGGTAGTTCCAACAGGGATTATCTTTTTACCTTTTTCTTTTGCGTGCATTATTTTTTTTGCAGTCTCCTGGGATACTTCCACATATTCTGAGTGCATTTTATGATCTCTAATATCATCACACCTAATAGGTGCAAAAGTACCTGCACCCACATATAATGTTATAAAGTCAATATCTATATCCTTTTGTTTTATATCATCTATTGTCTTTTGATCAAAGTGTAGCCCAGCAGTAGGAGCGGCCACAGATCCAATCTTTTCCTCTTTTGCAAAAACTGTTTGATATCTATTATGATCAATCTCTTCATCCTTTCTCTTTATATATGGTGGGAGTGGTATATGACCAATTTTTTTTAAGATGTCTATTAGGTTTCCTTTCCAGTAAAGTTCAATGTCCCATTTTCCGTATTCGTATTTTTTGATTGTCTTTAAATAGATATCGTCTCTAAACACTATTTTCATCCCTACCTTAATCCCCTTAGAAGGCCTAAGGAGCCCTTGGGCTGTACATGTATTCCATATTGACTTGTCCTTGGTTTTTATATTTAAGAGGGGTAGGGGGGTGAGGAGGAGAAATTCTACTCTTCCCCCTGTGGATTCCTTGATGCCAAATAATCTAGCAGGTATTACCTTTGACTGGTTAAATATTAGGAGGCTATTTTCAGGGATGAATTTGTAAATTTCAGAGAACTTGGCTTTTATAAAAGATTTTTTTTGTCTGTTTAGTACTAAAAGTCTTGACTCACTACGTTTTTTTAGTGGATACTGAGCAATCAACTCTATGGGGAGATTAAAGTCGTAATATGAAAGGCTGAATTTTCTCATAAGAACTACCTTAAGGTTAATTAAATATAAATAATTTATTGACCAAGGAGAAGAAGATTATGATCAAAAAAATTGTTATTTCATTGCTCGTTATTGGGATGATGGGATGTGCTCAGATAAAAAGGATTTCCCCATTTAGTCATCCCTCTGACAATTCCACCATTTCATATACCAATGGATATGAGAAATCAACTTCTTATGACTTTCCAGATATTCCTATCCCCAAGGAATTAAAATTAGATGTGTCCAGATCTATTGTATTTGAATCACCAAGGGTGAAACTAGGGGTGCTTGTATATAAGGGACGGGTGGATGCCTTGTCCTTATTTGAATATTTTGTAAAAAAATTACCTGAATACAATTGGAAACTCAGGAGTTATTTTAAATATGGTCGTTATATAGTTTTGTTTTCAAAACAAGACAAGGATTTAGTTATCAGGATTAAGGACAAAGGTTTTACAACAGAAGCTACACTTTGGGTTGTCCCTAGGACAAAAGAGGGTATAGACTCAAGTGGAACGTCAGAAAATTCTGTGCATGTTGAAGAGATAAAACCATGATTCCAGGATATTTAAATTATTCACATCCAAGGGGCCAGTCTGTTCATGTTGGGATATGTGGAAGTATTGCAGTATATAAGGCCCTAGATCTTATCAGGGATTTTGTCCATACAGAGATGCGGGTATCAGTTAGCCTTACTGAGTCTGCGACTCAATTTATTACTCCGTTGACAGTAAAAGGTCTTGGGGCTGAACTTGTTTATACCACTATGTTTTCACTCAAAGATGTTTATGCGCACCTATATCCTGGCATTGATCCCCAGGTGTTTCTCATAGCACCAGCTACCGCCAATATGATTGCAAAGTTGGCCAATGGGCTTGCAGATGATATAATTTCCTGTCAGGCCCTTGCATTTAATGGAACTATTTTAGTTGCTCCTGCAATGAATCCAAGGATGTGGCACAATCCTATAACCCAAGAGAATGTATCTAGACTACATAGACATTCCAATATTGAAATAATCTATCCAGATACTGGAGATGTGGCATGTGGAGACTCAGGTACAGGTAGGCTAGCCTTTCATAATGAAATATATTTTAGGGTGCTTAAGTCTATAGCTCCAAAAGACATGAAAGGGGAGAGGGTCTTAATTACCCTTGGTCCCACAAGGGAATTTTGGGACCCTGTTAGATTTTGGTCCAATCCATCTAGTGGGAAAATGGGGGCTGCTTTGGCCCTGTCTGCGTGGATGCGTGGAGCAGATGTTACTTGTGTTTGTGGTCCTAGTGATATCTGGTTACCTTGTGAAATAAAAAAAATTAATGTAATAAGTGCTAGAGAGATGTATCAGGCTTGTATTGATTTGTGGAAGGATTTTTCACTGGGTTGTCTTAGTGCTGCAGTATGTGATTTTCGGCCAAAGGAGAAAATGGCACATAAGTTTAAAAAACAGACTACAAATAAAGGGCTTGTTATAGAGTTTTCGCAAAATCCAGATATTTTACAGTTACTTGGACAAAGAAAAGGTAAGGATCAAATTTTAATAGGTTTTGCCGCTGAGTCCCAAGAGGATTTTATAGAACTTGCAAAAGTGAAGTTGGACAAAAAAAATCTTGACTTGATTGTTGCCAATAAAATAAATGTCCCCCATTCTGGATTTAATTCAGATCAAAATGAGGTGGTGTTAGTGTCTAGAAAAGGTGAAGTGATAAGGTTACAAAAAATGTCAAAGGCAGATGTCTCTTGGAAGATATGGGATCAAATATTCAAGGTATAGAATTCTTTAGCTATTTGTGGCAAGGGTTTGGCCTATTTTATATATTGGATGAGAACAAGAGATCATTACTTAAGTCCAATAGGTCCCCTGTATCCAATCTTATGCTAGCTAACCTAAAGGATGATTTAAACATCCCAGAATATGGAAAACCCCCTTATAAATATACCCTTACCTATTATAATTTATATAAAGATATAGAAGGATTCGATAAGTCAAAAAATCCCAGGACTACG
>JALWFY010000204.1 GCA_027013815.1 Desulfohalobiaceae bacterium
AATTGCAGGTTAAAGCGAAACGAAGTTTCGCTTTACTTTGGCCATTGGCCAAATTTTAAAATAAGGAATAAATCCTTATTAAAAAATATGCGTAAGCAGTAAGCGGAACTTTAGTTCCGCTAAGGTGGCAAAAGGCACATGAGGCAAAGGGCGAAAACCATTAATATAATTTTGGATGTTGAATTTTGGATTTTGGATTAATCCTTTTTTCATTCAAAATTTAGAATTTATAATTCAAAATTAAAATTAAAGAATAGTCCTTTGCCTTTAGCCTAATGTAGACAATGGCTTAGGATTTAGAAAAAACGTAAATTTTTTTCATATTTTTAAGATAATAAAGTTTATTTTATACAGGTAGGGAGATAGATAATTGAAAAAAGTATCTATCCTGTGGTTCTCAAAGGCTGAGAACACTTATAAGGTCTTCTCATTAAAGAAATTTCAGACTTATGCTTTAATTACCCTCCATTTTTTTATTT
This sequence comes from Desulfohalobiaceae bacterium, assembly GCA_027013815.1. Lineage (GTDB taxonomy): Bacteria > Desulfobacterota > Desulfovibrionia > Desulfovibrionales > Desulfothermaceae > Desulfothermus. The sequence goes on from JALWFY010000204.1 coordinate 480, forward strand.
ATACAGCCTTAATATTTCTAATATGTTTTTCAATCTATCAAAATATTGGACTTCGTAGGACGTTACACAAGATCAATGTATTAAACTCTCAATTAAATCAAATGAATGCTACTTTGAGAGAAAAAAATCTAAAGATCGCCAGCCTTCAAAAACAGATTTCAAACAAGGACAAAAAAATCGCAAACATCCAAGACAAGCTCAATATAACCCAAACCCAATTAAACCAAATAAAAAAAATGGAGGTAAAGATCAGAAAGTTCTTAGGCCTTGAAGATGAAAGCATCCCTTCAGGTAAATTTTCCCATCAAGGGGGCTTTGAATTTAAGAAATCAAACAATAATACCACAAATATGGACCCTTCTGAGCTCTCATTGTTCTTAAACAATGACAAATCACCAAATGACCTGATTAATTATTCAAAAGATTTAGAAGAGAGCTTTTCACAACTAGTAGATTATCTAAAAAAAAGACAAAATAAAATAAGGCACATGCCCTCTATCCTCCCTGTTGAAGGAAAAGAATTCTGGATATCCTGTGGATTTGGATGGCGAATTAACCCATTTACTCAACAAAGGGAATTTCATGCTGCAATAGACATAGCTGGCGCATGGAAGACCCCTATTGTTGCCCCTGCAGATGGGGTAGTAATAAAGGTGGCAAAGAGCAAACTCTTAGGCAATTATATTAAAATAAGACATACCCGTCATATAACTACTTTGTATGGACACCTCTACAAACCATTGGTAAAAAAGGGTGAAAAGGTCAAGAGGTGGCAGGTAATTGGATTAATGGGAAATACTGGACATAGTACAGGGACACATGTTCATTATAAGGTCGAAGTAGATGGAAAGGCTGTAAACCCACTAAATTATATTTATGATCAACGTCTAAAAAAACTTGCATTGAGGTAATAAATGGGAACCTGGAAAAAAAAGGACAAAAAAACAAGTAATAACTTGATAGAAGGTGGAACACCAACCTTAATTGGGGCCAATAGCTCTTTTGAAGGGAGTTTTGAGGGAAGTGAGAGTATTTGTATTGATGGTAGAGTTAGGGGTTATATAGACTGTAAAGAAGATGTATATATAAACAAAAATGCCTATATTGAAGGGGACGTTACTGGGAAGAATATTGTAGTACATGGAAAGGTCATTGGAAACATAATTGCAAAAGATACCTTGCTTATTGGTGAAAAGGGTAAAATTATTGGAGATGTATCCACAAAGATATTTTGTGTTGAAAAAGGTGGTGTATTACATGGAAAGTGTAGTATGGAAAAACAAGTAGAAAAACTTGATATGGACACAGAGAAAAAAGGATTTTTTAATAAATTTTCTCTTCTTAATTCAAAGAGATCAGTAAACCTAAAATCCAAATTGGATAATCTTGAGAAAAGCATTAATAACCCATCTACTACAGAAAAAGACCTCTCTCCTACAATAGATGAGATAGACGATGTTATTGAAGTAAAACAAGATACCGATCTATCTTCAAATTCTGTTAACTAACTAGGGCTTTTGATTTCTAGTTTAAAATAATGTTATGTGAAGTAGCCTTACTTTCCCCCCCATTTAAAACATATACCTATGTTATACCTAATAGTCTACCTAGGGAAATGTTTTCTCCAGGCACAAGAGTAATTGTTCCTGTAAAAAACAGATACATGGTAGGTTTGATCCTATCTCCTTCAGAAAATCCAGAAAAATCAAATTATAAGACAAGAGAAATTATTATGCCCTTAGAGAAAAAACCGTTGTTTCCCATCCCACATCTAGATGTAATAATGGATATCTCAAGACATCTCATGGTAGAACCTGGGATGGTACTATCCTCGTTCATCCCATCAGGGTTAAGGTCCTTGAAATTGCATTTTGCTGATACAAAAGGCACAACATATCCTGTACAAGAGATATTAAATGACGCCCCTTCTAAACTACTTCCACTCATACATAGATGGATAAAGGATGAGATAGAGCTATTTCATAGAAAAAGAAAGGATTTTATCTTAGAGCTTACAACTTCTCCCCCATGGCCTATTAGACCAAATGCCAAGATCCAGTTAAATATCCTGGAATTTTTATATATAAATGGCCCACAATCAAGACATATACTCTTAAATAAGTTTGGGAAAAATATATCACAATCCATTACTACGCTGATGGAAAAGGGATTGATTTCCCAAAAAATCATGGATAACTCACAAAAAAAAATATCAACCACTAATAATATCCCTATACCCCCAACCCTGACTCCAGAACAAAAAAAGGCTATTACATCCCTATCAAAAATAATGGGGGAAAAGATATTTAAAATGGCCCTCTTATATGGAGTAACTGGAAGTGGAAAGACATATGTGTATATTGACCTTATAAAAAAATGCTTGAAAATTAATAAAAGCGCTATCCTCCTCCTACCTGAAGTGGCATTGGCAGAGGCTATCTTCAGAGAAGTAAAAAAATTCTTTCCTAATGTACCTATATATCTCTACCATGGATACCTATCTTCAGGACTAAGAGAGGATATATTTAAAGAGATCTCTACACAGGAAAAGGAAATAATCGTAATAGGCACAAGGTCTAGCATCCTCTTGCCCATTAAAAATCCTGGCCTAATAATACTAGATGAAGAACACGATACATCATATAAACAAGAGGAAAAGTTGAGATACCACACTAGAGATATTGCCTATCTCCTGGCAAGAAAATTCAACACTCTACTGGTCTTTGGGTCAGCCACGCCAGACATCAGGACGTTTTATGCATCTAAAAACAAAGATATAGTCCTGCTTGAAATGAAAAAAAGGATTGGAGATAGGAGTCTGCCTCAAATAAAACTCATAAATCTAAATGAACAACCCCCTACCCATGGACCTTTTAGTGAAGAAGTCTATAAGGAAATAGACTCCAGTATAGAAAAAGGGGACCAAGTAATTATACTACTAAACAGAAGGGGATTTTCCCCGCTAATGTGGTGTACTTCTTGTAGAGAGGTAGTAAAATGTACAAATTGTTCAGTGTCCATGACATATCATAAAAAAATAGAAAGACTCATTTGTCACTATTGCGGCCTGTCTATCCCGTTTCCAACAAATTGTCCTGTATGTGGCTCTTGTTCCTTTCTACCCCTAGATCATGGGACAGAACAGGTAGAAGAATATATAAATGGTAATTTTGCTAATAAATGCAAGGTATTAAGGTTAGACAGGGATTCTTTTAGAAAGGATAAACAAAATCAAGATATACTCCAGTCCTTTGCAAAAGGAGATTATCAAATACTTGTGGGCACGCAGATGTGCAGTAAAGGTCACAATTTTCCTGGTGTTACCCTAGTAGTAGTTGTGGATGGGGATATAGGGCTGAATATCCCAGATTATAGGGCCACAGAAAGGACATTCCAATTGCTTGTCCAGGTCTCAGGTAGGTCTGGGAGGGGAGAAAAACCAGGAAGGGTATATATACAGACAAGAAATCCAAACCATTATTGCTGGCAATACATCTCAAATAATAATTATGATGGTTTTTTTAAACATGAACTTGAACTTAGAAAGGCCAGGTTATACCCCCCTTTTGCAAAGATAGCACTAATTAGATTTGAATTTAATAAAGAGTGGGATGAGGGGGATATGATAATTAAAGAGATGAAAATGAGAATTAGATCCTTAAGTCACAAGGGATTAAAGATCTTAGGACCTGCCCCTGCTCCAATATTTATCCTGAAAAATAAAAAAAGATATCAGTGTTTGATCAAGGCAGAAAAATGGTCTTTAATTAGAGATACTGCTAATAGGATTATAAATAAATTCTCTAGCTTATCTAAAAGATTCAAAATAATACTGGATATGGACCCCTATAATATGCTCTAACGACCAGGCCTTAATAACAAGAAAAAAATCCTTATAATAGGCGTAAGCCCTTAAAGTGAAACAAAGTTCCACTTTAGGATAAAAACTAATCCAAAATTCAACATCCAAAATTATATTAAAGGGAGGTTATTTAACCTCCCTTAACAAACTCAAAATCAAGTATTTTTTTGGACCCGTTTTATCAATTTCTGGTATTCTTCAGTATATTCTGGGACCTCCTTGTCCACAAATATTCCCCTTGGGATCAGGTCTGGACCTTGTTCTAGTCTTTTAGAACCAAGGAGTGCCGTAGTATCTTTAAAAAACTTAAGCATCTCTACTGGAGATGCGAGTTTGTTTTTTCTACCAAAGCTCGTTGGGCACTGGGATAGTATTTCAACAACAGAAAACCCTTTATGGGTTATGGCCTTTTTTATATACTCTTTTATTTCTTTAAAATGATAAGTAGTTGTCCTGGCCACAAATGTCGCCCCAGCAGAAATAGCAAGGTTTACTGTGTCAAAGGCAGGGTCTAAATTTCTAAAAGGTGCAGTTGTTGCTAAAATCCCTTTTCCTGATAAAGGGGAGAACTGTCCACCAGTCATACCATATATCCTATTATTCATCACAATAGCAGTTAGGTCAATATTCCTACGACATGCATGGATAAAATGATTACCACCTATGGCCAGGGCATCTCCATCCCCCATGGGCACTATTATATTTAAGTGGGGTTGACTCATTTTGACTCCTGTTGCAAAGGCCAAGGCCCTACCATGCAGGGTATGCAGGGAATGAAAATCCACATATCCAGAAATCCTTGAAGAACATCCAATCCCAGAGACCATTACTATCTGATTCTTGGGTATCCCCAGTTCTGCAACTGCTCGAAGCAAATTATTTAACACAGTCCCATGTCCACAACCAGGACACCATAGATGGGGAAAAAACCTCTTTCTTATGTAGTCTTTTATTGAAATATCCACTTATACACCCCTCCCTAAAATCACCCTGGTAATATTTTTTATGTCTGTTGGAGTAATAAATTCACCATCTACCCTGTTTACAAGATATACTTTCTCAGGATAATCCACACACCTCTTGACCTCGTGTACCACCTGTCCCATATTTATCTCAACAACAAATACAAAATCTGCTTCCTCGCATTTTTCTCTAACAAGGGAACATGGGAAAGGCCACAATGTTTGGAGTTCTAAAAGTCCCCATTTCTCACCTTTCCTTCTCATTGAATGAACCACATGGAGGGCTGTCCTGGCAGATGAACCATAAGAGACAATCACAAAATCAGCATCATCTAAAAAATATTCCTTAAATCTCGCAATTTGATTCACGTTGGATTCTATCTTATCCACAAGGTGGTGCAAAAGACCATGCACTATCTTAGGATCAGTTGAAGGAAACCCCCACATGTCATGGAACAGACCTGTAACATTATATCTGTGGGATCCGCCAAAGTCAGACATAGGAAGCCGTCCATCTTCTCTTGGGAGATATGGATGATAATCCACACCTTCAGGCACAGAGGTCCGAAGCCTCTCTATAACTGGTATCTCTCCTTGTTTAGGGATAATCACCTTTTCTCTAAGGTGGGCTACCCCTTCATCTAAAAGCAGTATTACTGGAGACCTGTATGTCTCTGAAAAATTAAAGGCCTCAACAGTGATATAAAACAAATCCTGATGATTTGAAGCAGTTAATACTATTATGGAATGGTCTCCATGCCTTCCCCACCTTGCCTGATACACGTCTTGTTGACTCCCCTGGGTTGGCAGTCCAGTAGATGGGCCAAAACGCTGTACATCCGCCACCACACATGGGATTTCTGCCATAACTGCAAAACCCAGGGCCTCTTGCATAAGTGAAAAGCCAGGGCCACTGGTTGCAGTCATTGACTTCTTCCCTGTGAGGGATGCACCTATAATTGCACATATTGAGGCAATTTCATCCTCCATCTGCACAAAACTGCCACCAGCCTCTGGCAACCTCCTAGATAAATATTCCAAGATCTCTGAAGAAGGGGTTATTGGATATCCAGCAAAAAAACCAAGCCCAGAATAAAGGGCCCCTTCAACACAGACCTCATTGCCCTGAATAAATTTAAGCTGCTCTTTCATGTTCCCTCTCCACTATTACTTCTATTGCCAGGTCAGGGCACCTAAATTCGCACACCCTGCATCCTATGCAGTCCTCAGGCCTAACTGCTACAACCTTTTCCTCCATGTCCAATTCCAGGACATTTTTGGGGCAAAAGGCCACACATATCCCGCATCCCTTACACCAATGTCTATTGATTATATGTTGTGCTTTCATATGGTCTCCTCAAGGTACATACCTTCCTGTCCTATCAAACCTATCCCCCCCATAATATATATCATTAAAATGTTCCTCAACAGGCAATAACAAGTAGCACTGTTTATTCTCTTTTTTTAAATAAGTAACCCCTGTGGTATATAAATATCCAAATTTGCTGGGACCTAACTTCCCTCTACCTACTAGGACATATAGTGTTGGAGAAAGATATCTTATCCTATCCATTAAATCTTTAAATCTCTTTTCTATATCTATTCCCTTCCATCCCTTATACAATCTCAAACAAAGAGGTAGGTCTTTTTTTAAAAACAAGATAGCTGAAGGGTTATACACTGGCCCAGAATAATAGACCTTGTATTTTTTCCAATTCTTCTCAAGTTGGGAAACATTTGTTGAATCACCCATAGTAGAGGGAATTACTAGAGAGGAATGCCTTACAACACACCCAGATAAAAATATAGCAAAAAATATGGTGAATAATATATAATATTTCAACATAAGATTAATGTTGGTATTTAACAAAACAATTTAAATAGTCAAGTAATTATTCTATTTTATCAAGTCATGAAAAATCAAGTAATTATCTAAAATGACCATAAAAAGACAAGAATTAATCATCAAAATTTCCAACATACTACAGTAATTGACCTAACAATAAAGTCCTTAATTATTACCCCTTGTCAAGGATGATAGTCGAAAGAGATCCGCTCTTTGGGCAATGAAATACCATAGACCTTATTTCCATATCTTCCAGTAGATTTTATAGTACATAGGTCCAAGGGATCTGCCTCTCTGAGCTTTTTATTTATCCTTGACCTATGTTGCAAAAACCACTCTAGAATATTTTTATTTTTTATAGATTCTTCAAATAATATTACCCTATTTGATATCCCCCTACATGCACTTTTGTAGAGTTGTGCAATTTTATATAAATCTATATCCATATATGGAATAAAACATTCATTACACTTTAGATCACACTTCTTTTTTTTGCATTTTATTTTATTAATTAAAAAATAAAAATAAATTGCCTTTTCCATGGAAGTCAAATTTATCTTTTTACAATTAATATGAATTAGCATATCATTAAAATCTACTCTTAATATAGGCATAGGACATGTAAGAACCTTCTGAGCTTCTTCTACATGGGATGTAAGATCTGATATTACAACTTTTTTATTTTTCAAATAGAGATTTCTAAGTTTTATAAATGGAATCATAGCTAAATTTATTTTTGCATGTTTTGTTGATATAGACATATATTTATTTTTCTGATTATCAAAAATAGTAAGCTCTTTAGGAGGATTTGTAGGATAGTAAAAATCAGGATGATTTTCAAATGGTGGATTTACAAATACATGGGACATTTCATCTGTTTCTTTAGCATAAAATTGCATAGCCATTCCTAAAAACAGACTCATTGTCTTTCTTCCACCAGCAATCGATGCATGTACCCAATTTTCTTCAGGTAGACATAACCCCTCTACAATTTGTAAAATAAAGTTACTTGTAATCCTATTATGAGTTTCATCAATAATATCATCAATAAAATTATTTCTATCTTGAATAACATAAATAGTACTTTCATCAAATATCGGACGTGGTATTTGATATTCTTTTATTAAATCAAATAACTTACCTGTACCTGTAGCCAATAACTTCTCAACAATAAGCCTTTTGCCTATAGAAGTTGTGATCACGTGTATTTCATCAGGAATAAAAGGCGGGCATCTCTTGATACATAGCCCATATAGAGTTTCTGTTATTATTTGAGGGGTAATTCCACAAACACAAAGAAGAATCTTTTTTCTCATGACCAAAATAGATACTTCACAATATCCATTATTGCAACAAATAATTTACAAACATTTGGCAAATATTGTTTTTTAACAAAAAAATATTCCCTTTGATATGGACTGTCTATCTTCAAAATCGATAATTAAAAAATAAAAGGAGGAGTACACTGTGAAAAATTTAATTTTTATGAGTCTAATTTCTTTATTTGGTATCTTTTTAGTGGGATGTGCAAGTATTGTGAGTAAATCTCAGTATCCTGTAACCTTTAACAGTAGCCCCTGTGCCAAGATAAAAATCACAGACCTACACAAAGGAGACATAATCTATGAAGGCAAGACCCCAACAACAATTACATTAAAGGCCAAGGCTGGTTTTTTCTCCCCAGCAAGATATAATGTTGATTTTTTATTTCCAAATGGGGTAACAAGGCAAGTAACCCTAAGTGCAACATTGGATGGCTGGTACATTGGAAATATTTTATTTGGAGGACTAATTGGAATGCTCATTGTTGACCCTGCTACTGGTGCAATGTGGAAGCTTCCCCCTGATGTAAAAGTAAAATTACCTCAAAAAACCTCAAAAATAATATTTAATGGAAAGGTGTTAGAAGTTGCAATGAAAACCAATATACCAAAATGTATAGATCCTTATTTAAAAAGGATAAAATAATAAGTTATAAATTGAGATACCTTTACCCCGTTAGATAAAGTTCCCTGTTCGTCCATAATTCAAAATTACTATTAATCTAACGGGGTTTATACCAAGCCAGCACCCATATTTATGGTAGCTGGCATAATCTATTTTCAGGAGGCATCAAATGTCTAAACTAATTCCACTGTTAAATCATACTCTAACAAAGGAACAAATCTTAGATGCATACAATACATTAAATATAGATTCTGTAGTAAACACACCAGATGAGATAAAAAAGCTCTGGGCCAATGTACCTGTTAGGGATACCTCTCTTAGTAAATTCTTAAAACCCATATTTTCATGGATTAAGAATGTAGGTGATAGAGAAGATTATGTACTTGTGCAAGGAGATTTTGGTGCAACTTATTTAGTTGTGCGTTTTGCAATGAAACACTGCCTCATTCCAATTTATTCTACAACAAAAAGGATAGCAAAAGAAGAGATATTAGATAGTGGAGAGGTAAAGCTAAATCACATATTTTTACATATGGGGTTTAGGATGTATGGGGTGTAAACTTTGTTATTCAGTTTTTTGATATTTTTATTGAATCTTATATTTTTTTTAGATATAATTAAATAATTTTTAGTTATTTTTAAAATATTGTGTATGGAGTCTCAACAAAAGGAGGAAGAATGGCTTTTTACATTGCAAGATACAAGGGAATAGAGAAGAAAGAATATACCATAGAAGTAATAACGCCCATGTTTTTGGCTGGAGCTAATGAAAAGAAAGCTGAGTTAAGGGTACCTTCTATTAAGGGCATGTTAAGGTATTGGTGGCGGGCTACTGCTGGTATAGAGAATATAGAAGAGCTCTATAAAAAAGAAAGCGAGATTTTTGGTAATACAGAAAATAAGTCTATGGTTTCATTTTTAGTTAAGCCTGATAAAAATTTTAAAACTTCTAAGCAATTGTTTAAAGGGAAAACATTTATGGTTCAAAGTAAAAAGAGAAAAATCCCTCCCTTAAATATCCTTCATTATTTGGCTTATGGTCCCATTGTTTACAACAAAGGAAATGTTGTAGAAAAAGAATACATTAAGCCAGGGAGTAGATTTAATTTAATTGTAAAAGCTAAAAAGGATATTTTTCCTGAGGTTGAAAGGGCTTTAACTTATTTAATCAATTTTGGCGGGTTGGGAGCAAGGAGTAGAAATGGTTTTGGTTCTATGTTTTCTAAGGATATAAGAAAATTAAATCATATTGATAAATCTGGCAATTTTAAAAGTTTTACATCTTTAAGTATGTATTCAAAGCTTATTAAATTTACGCCCCAGATTACATGGGAAAATGCTTTATCTGATATTGGCTTAGCTTATAGAGAAGCAAGGTTATCTTTAGAACCAAGACATCACTTTGAAAAGAGAGCCCTTGTGGCAAAGCCTATTGAGGCTAAAGGAGAAAGAATACCAAATTACATTAAAGAAAATAGACATACTAAAGTATATTTTTTTCATGTGAATAAACTAAGTGATAATCAATTTCAAGGTCAGATCTTATTTTTGCCTTATAAGTTTAAATCCTTTGATAAAAGAAATGAAACATTTAATAAATTTGTAGAGACCTTAAGTATGATGAATAAAAAAATAGAACAAAAGGCTGGAGGTAATAAATGGCTTTAAAATTAACAGACAACTACTGGGACAATAAGTTTTGGGCATATATGCATGACCCTATTGATAAATGTTTTGATGTAAAAGGGCATGTGGAAAGGGCAAAAAGGATTGTTGAAATATTTGGCATTGAACCTCCTAATAAAGATTTCTGGAAAAAGGCAGATGGCATTGCTTCTGGTTTTGAGAGGGGACAGATAGTAGGATATAGTCCTGATGAAGAAAAAAGCGGTGCTGTTGATTTTTTAAAAGAGCCAATACTTACTCATCCAACAGGAGAGAAGGCCCATATAAAAATTGACCTAAACAACATCAATCCCTCTTCATTATTCAAGGAATTAATGGATTTTCTTAAAAAAGAAATAGGTATGAAGCCTGGAACTGGAGGTTATTCAGATAAATTTGGAAACGACCCCGAAAGTTTCAAAAAAGCCCGCTTTTTTTATACTCACCTAGTTTTAAGGTTTAGGCTTGCCAGTAAAAATATTGGTGGGATTGGGGCACTATGGCATAGACTACCAGCAGATACTAGATTTCCTGACCATTCCATTTGGCAACATAACGCTCTGGTTTCAGCCATACAATCCTGTTATGAACTAGGTGGAGAAGATGAACTAGGAATGATGGTCTTTAGTATTACTCCTGTACAAGGATTTATTGAAAATGCCAGAAAATTAAGAGATTACTGGGTGGGATCTGTATTTTTATCTTATCTTGCCTTTGAAGGCATTAGATGGGTTATGGAAAATCTAGGTCCAGATCACATTCTATATCCTTCTCTCATAGATCAATTTTTAGTAAATGAGTACTTAAGAAAAATCTGGAAAGTTGATGATGGTGTTAATTTTTTAAATAAAGAAAGCGAGATAGCCTCGTTCCCAAATAAATTCTTATTTCTGATTCCATTTAGTAAATCAGAACAACTAGCAGGATATGTTAAACAAAATATAATAAAGGCATGGGAAGAAATATATACCGAAGTAATGGATGGTATTATAAAAAAGCTGGATTTAAGTGCTGAACAAAAACAACATGTTGAAAATGTCTTTAAAAGACAAAATAGCAATTTTTGGGAGATTAAATGGGCATCAGTCAAGATGTTAAAACAAAATAATAAAGATGAAATAAAAAGGTTGTTACCTGAAAAAAATTATAAAGGAAATTTTACCCTTCTTAAATTCTTTAATGAAATGATAAAAGACAAAACCTACTATGAAAAATCAGGTATTGGTGCCCTTTATTCAGTATCTCATTCCTTATGTCAGGCAGCTTTAGCAGCAGAAAAGACCAAAAAATACGTATTAAGAAATGTTGAGCCCGGTGAAAAATGTCATCTTTGTGGAGAATTTGAGGTACTTCATGCTGATAAGTATCAAGGTGATATTGGAGCTAGTGAATATAAACAAAAAATTAAATCATTTTGGGAAAAATTAAAAGAAGTTTATGGTGGAGAAGATAGCAGTGAGTTAAAAGAAAATGAAAGGCTTTGTTCCATCTGTTTAACCAAAAGGCTTGGTCCTTACTTTTTAAAACAAAATAAAGCCCATATCTTAAACAGAACATTTAACAGAAATGAAAGTTTTCCAAGTACTACTTATATGGCTTTGACAAATTATTTTAAGGAAAAGGAAATTTATGATGAGGAAGAAAAAAGAAAAAAAGCTCAAGAAATACATGAGAAAGATGATAATATAAGTAATCAAGACCGCTATTTTGCCATTCTTTTAATGGATGGGGATAATATGGGCAAACTTGTTGCTGGTGAAAGTATTGCTGCTTCTTGGGAATCCATTATGCATCCATCTATTGTTGAAAAGTTAAACACAGAGAAAATAGAGGAAGTTTACTCAAAAAATTGGCAAAAAATCTTTGAACAAGTGCCAAAACGTAATTTAACCCCATCAATACATGCATCTATTTCTGAATCCTTAGGGGATTTTTCAATTTATGGAGTGGCTCATATAATAAGAAAATATGAAGGTAAACTCATATACGCTGGTGGAGATGATGTATGTGCAGTGCTTCCAATGGATACTGCCCTTTTGGCAGCGCAGGAGATAAGAAATTATTATAATTCCACTTTTAAAATTATTTACCAAGACAGACAAAGGATTTCCATTAAAGATATAGGTGATAAGTTTTCTCCAAGACCAGGAAAACTCTCTATCAACCTTGGCAGAGGAGAAAATATTTCTATTTCTGCAGGAATCTTAATTTGTCACCACAAAGCCAGCTTAAAACACATGATAAAAGAAGCCAATAAACTCTTAAAGGAAAAGGCAAAGGAGCAAGGAGGCAGAAACGCCATAGCTATTCAACTTAAAAAAAGAAGTGGTGGAGATAGATTTTTTATCTGCAAATGGGATGATGAAAAATTAGAGTGCCTTAAAAGAATATCTCAAAAAATAGGCACAAATTTGTCCAGAAGTTTTGCCTACAAACTAGCGAAATTAGAATATGGAATAATTTCTATATTGGATTTAGATGGTTATTTAAGAGAAGAAAAATTTAATTTACTAAATAAATTTATAGAAAAGCAGTTAAATAAATCTGAACTAAAAGGAATGGAAGAAAAGGAACAAAAAGAATTGGCAAAAGATATTACTCAAATAATAATTTATGAAAACATGGAAAATGGACAGGCAAAAAGTGTATTTACCAATGAGCCACTTATTATAGCAGGTTTTTTAAATAGAAAAAACAATGTCAAAAAGGAGCAAAAAAATGTATAATTGGTATAGTTTTGAACCCTGTGACACTGTATTTTTTAGGGGTTCTGAACCAATGAATATAGGTGAGCACCATGATGCTACTTTAAATTTTCCTCCTCCTATTTACACAATAGCTGGAGCTGTAAGGACATATCTTTTTAAAAAGGATAAAGAAAAATATAAAGATCTTATTAAGTTAGGAAGTGAACAGCCGGGTTTTAAAATTGTCGGGCCTTTTTTTAAATTGAAAAAAGAGACTTATGTTCCAACACCTTATTGTTGGTTTAGGGAAAAGAAAAAAGATAAAAAAGAGAAGAAGATAAAAATAATTAAAGCCAGCGAATTAAAAACCAATTTAATAAAATCATCTTCACAAGGTTTATTATGGGCAAAGGGAGAAACAGAATTAGAATCAGTTGGTGGAAGGTGGATACGGTGGGAAGATTTATTTAATAAAGAAACAGATAAACAAAAAGTGGAGATTTTAAATACAGAAGATTTTTATGAAATAGAAACAAGGGTTGGTATTGCTTTAGATAAAAATAGAAGAGCTAGGGAACACCATATTTATTCCTTCAGCCATTGCAGACTAAAAAAAGATGTATCCATTATTTTTGCATTGGATATAGATGAGCTAGGAGAAGAAGGGATACTTACTTTAGGTGCAGAGCAAAGGTTTGGCTGGTTTAAAAAAGAGAAAGTCCATTTGGATTTCAAGTTGGATGGCAATTTTTTTATGTCTCTGTCTTTAATTGAAGGAACAACAAAGGCCAATGAGGCAGTGGTTGCCACAGGCAAGATAGTTTATCTTGGTGGTTGGGATTTACACAAAAAATTTCACAAGCCTATGAGAGGATATTTCCCTCCAGGCACTGTTTTTAATAAGAGATTAGAAAATTGTATAGCCATAGGTTAAATATAAAATTTTTAGGAGGATATTATGTTTAAAAAAGAAATTTGTTCTATACTCTCATTTTACGCTGTATCTCCCATTCATGCAGGTAGCGGCGCATCAGTTGCCACAGTTGATTTGCCTATCCAAAGGGAAAAGCACACTAATTATCCCATAATTCAAGCAAGTGGAGTAAAAGGCGCCATGCGGGACCATTTTAGAAAATTTTATGAAGAGCAAAATAATGAAGAAGAAAACGATAAACCAGACCAGCAAAAACAACAAGACAAAGTGATAAATTATATTTTTGGGTCGGATAAACAAGACAAACCAGATGGGGCGAATAAAGACGAAGATATAGAAAACAAACCTGGCGCTATTTCCGTATCTGATGCCAAGATCCTTGCCTTTCCCATGCGCTCAAATGTAACTCCCTTTGTCTGGGTAACCTGCCCCACTGTTTTGGAACGGTTTAACAGGGATTTAAAGTATATAGGAATTAATAGTGGGTTAGAATTTGATTTTGATTTGGTCAAAAAAGATGGGGCTGCGGCCTTAATTGGTGATAACTTTAGTTCTGGTGATAAAATTATATTAGAAGATGCCTTAGTGGAAATAATGAAGAAAGCTGAAGAAAATCTAAATGTAAAATTTATTGAAAAAAATTTTAAAGAAATAACCAGATTGCTTTTAATCTCAGATGAGATGTTTGATTATTGTGTATCATATTGTACGGAAATTCAGACCAATATAAAAATAGATTCAGGAAAAGGAACTACAAAAGATGGCTCCCTTAGATATCAAGAATTTTTGCCAGCAGATACTGTTTTATATTCCATTGTATATTTTAGCAATCCAGTTAATAGCTGGGTGGCTGAGACGATAAAGAACTATATTCAAGAAAACATTAAAGATTTCTTACAGGTAGGAGGAGACGTAACTTTGGGCAAAGGAATATGTAAAATCAACTGGATTGAAAATAATGATAAGTAAAGGAGAAATAAAATGAGGACTTTAGCGCAAAAAAGAGCTGATTTTGCCTTAGATATGGTTTTAAAAAATAAGGATATAGACAAGTTTGATTCCTTTACAGCAGGCGCACCTTCTCAGATACTTCAGAATGGTTTTGGGCAAACTTTGGCTTTTTGGTTATCAAAAGGTACAAAAAAGGACGAAAAAGATGAAAAGAAGGAAAATAAGAAAAAAGACAAACATATTGTTTTATTTGATATAGTTTTTGAATGGCTAAAGTATAAAAATAAAGACATAGACAATAAATTTATTCCAAGAAACCTTAAAAAAAGAGAGGATTTTATAAGATATTTAAATCAAATGGATCAAGAAGAATATCTTACAATACAAAAAGAAACATTAGCCCTTTTGGAGTGGGTAAAAAGGTATGCCCAGGCATTTTGCAATAAAAAAGATGGAGAATAATTATGATACCTGTATATAAAGAGCTTAAAGAAAGTTTAAATGATTTTAAAGGAAATTTTGGACTCTGGTATAATAAATTTATAAAATTAAATGACAATGACTCTTTTAAACCTTACAAAGAAGATGTAGGAAAATATAAAGAAAAATATTATAGACTCAAAGATAGCATAAAGGACCTTTTATTCTTAAAACATTTGCAACAATATTGTTTTGTCAGAAGGTTTTCTAGCCGCTACAAAATAATCACTTTTGTTGCCAAACTGATTTCCCCTTTAATTGTAGGCATTGGCCAGACTCATCCAACAGAAATAGGTATGACCTTTGATCATGCCCTTGGAATTCCGTATATCCCCGCATCTTCCATAAAAGGGGTTGTAAGATTTGCTCATCTATTGGAATTTATAAAAGATCTTCCTCCAGATTCTGGTTTAATTAAAAAAGACACACAAGGGAATGAATATATTGATGAAGAGGATAAAAGTACAAATGTGCCATTATTATTTGGGAAAGGGGGAGACAAAGGCCAAAGAGGAAATGTAATATTTCTTGATAGTTATCCCAAAAATGTTCCAGAATTAAGAGTAGATATTCAAAATCCTCATTATCAAGAATATTATTCTGAGGGTAAACCTCCTGGTGATTACCTTCAGCCTATTCCTATAAAATTTTTAACAGTAGCAAAAGGTACAGATTTTGTGTTTAGGGTTTTGGTGGATAAACAAAAAAATAATGAATTAGAAACATTGACTAAAAAAGCCCTTAAAAGGGCTCTTGAGCAAGAAGGTGTTGGCGCCAAAACTGCCTTGGGTTATGGTAGATTTTATATAGAAGAAGAAGGAGAGCTTCCATCAGTTATACGAGAATATGAAAAAAAATATATTACAAAAGAAGAAAAAATACAGAGGAAAAAACAAGCTCTTTTAACAAAGATAGATACATTAGGGAATGCCCCCCATGATGTAGATAGCTTTGTTCAACAGTGGCAACAGGACGAGGATTTAAAACAGGATAAAGACATAGCCCAAAAACTAAAACCCAAGGTGAAGAAGAAAAAAAAGAAGAGAAAGGAATATACAAAAAGTTATATAATATTAGCAGAGGTACTAGGGGAAAAATTAGACTAGTAATTATATATTGGAAATTATGTGTTATTTTTGCCAAAGGAGTCAAAATATGTCAAAGGTATTTGTGTGTTTTTTAGGAACAGGTAAATATGTGCCTGTTTATTATTGTCTCAATGATATTAAAGCTGAATTTTCTAAGTATGTTCAGGTGGCAATTCTTGATATTTTAACAAAAGAAGGGAATAAGCCCGATAAGATAGTAGTCTTCTTGACCCATGGCGCCAGAAAAATACACTGGGAAGGCGCTAATGGACTTCACAAAAGCATAAAATCTCTTGGCTTTAATGATGACCAGATATACGAGGTCCCCATACCAGATGGAAAAAGCACAGAAGAAATTAATAAAATTTTTATGGAAATCTTTAATTCATTGAAAAAACAGGATCAGGTATATTTTGACATTACCCATTCTTTTCGTTCCTTGCCCATGCTCTCTCTAGTAGCACTGGTTTATGCGCAGATATTAAAACAGATTGAGATCAAAAAGATTTATTATGGCGCATTTGAGGTGCTTGGAAGGCCTGAGGAGGTTGAAAAAATGACAGAACGTAAGAGAAATTGTCCAATATTTGATCTCACCCACTATGTGTATTTATTAAACTGGAGTTTTGCAGTTGAGGAATTTGTAAAATATGGAATCTCACATAGGCTTTTTGATTTTTCAAAAAAAAGATTAAAACCTATCCTAAAACAAGCTAAAGGACAGGATAAAACTGCAAGTGATTTAAATAAGTTCTTGAAAATAATTTACAATCTAACACAATATCTAGCCACATGCAGAGGGAAAAAAATATTAGATTTAGATATATCTGAATTTTTCAGCAAAGATTTTTCTGATGTAGTTCCTGAATTAACTCCCCTTCTTGACATAACAATTAATAAGATAAAGGGTTTTGATAGTAAAAATGATTGGCACAAAGGAATGACTGCTGTGGATTGGTGTATTGAACATAAACTTATACAACAGGGATATACTTCATTGCAAGAAGTGATAAAATATGAAATATCTAAATATATTAATATTCCAGAAAAAGATATAGAAAATAAAACAAATTTTGTGAGTTCTTTTTTTAATGCAGTATATCAAAAAGATGAAGATCAATGGACTGGTGAATTAAAAAAACATAAAGAATATGCAAAAATATTAAAACAAAAGCTTGGTAAAACAGGAGAAGATTTTAGTAAAATTTTTAATGAATTAACAAAATTTAGAAATGACATAAATCACTTTGGATTAAAACAACATTCAACTAAATATGAAAAATTACAAGACAAATTATCATTTTTTAAGCAAGAAATTGAAGATAAAATATGGGATGTGATAGAAAAGATAAAAAATTAATAAAATTAATTGGAAATATTTATAAAAATTGAATGGGGATGTTAGCTAACTCAACTTGCTAACCTTTACTGTGGTGTAAGTGTGAGAGGTAAAACCCACAGAGGGCAAAGGGCGGAAGGATGAACATGAAGCAGAGTACCTTATTCTTGAGGCAAAAAAAGATTGAAAGGAGCATATATTTGAATGGAGGTAAAATTCTATGATAGAAACTGCATTAGAACAAAATATTAGAAAAATTATTAGAGAGGAAATCAATAAAGCACTAAGTGATTTTTTAGTTAAACTGAGATTGGAGCTGATACCTTTTGTATCCGAAGAAGAGCAAAAAGAGATAGAAAAAAACTATGCTGAAGAGCTTTTAGAAGATGATGACAAGGATGTAGTTATTACGAGAAAGATATGAATTGGCAAATAAAATATAAAAAGAATGCATGGGATTTTCTCTCTAAGCATCATCTTGTTGAGAAATTTGAATTAAAGCTAAAAATTTTATTATCAGGGAATGGACAGGTAGATATAAAAAAGTTGTCTGGCAAGCTAACAGGACATTTTCGTGTGAGAATAGGAAAAGTAAGAGTTATTTTTAAAATTAATCCAGAAGAAAGAACTATTTTTGTAAAAAAGGCAGATTTTAGAGGAAATGTTTATAAATAGCCCTGTAGGACATGGAGAAAATATGAAAAAAAAGATACCCTATGGCAAAAGCGAATTTAAAGATGTAAAACTTGGAAATTACTATTATATTGATAAAACAAAATATATCCCTATCCTAGAGACACTGCCTGATTATTTATTTTTTATACGTCCAAGAAGATTTGGCAAATCTCTATTTATCTCAATGCTCCACTACTACTATGACGAAAATTACAAACATGAGTTTGATAAGATATTTAAAGACACATGGATTTTAAAAAATAAAACTCAGGGGGCAAACAGTTATAAGATACTTAGATTTAATTTCAGTGATGTGGATTCAAATAACTATGTTGAGAGTTTCAATTTATCAGTTAACCTTGTAATTGATTCATTCTTAAAAAATTACAATCTAAAACTACATACCAACATAAAAAATGGTACTGAAAGACTAAAGGTGCTCATAAATGAGGCAGCACATAAGGGATTTAAGATATTCTGTTTAATAGATGAGTATGATAATTTTGCAAATGAACTCATGAGCAAACAAAAAAATGAGTATAAAAGACTAGTTTTTGAGCAAGAGTCTATATTTAAACAGTTTTTCAAGATATTAAAGTCAGCAACAGATATGGAAGGCGGGCCATTAAAAAAGATGTTTGTAACAGGCGTAAGTCCAATGACTATGTTTGATGTAACTAGTGGATTTAATATAGGCAGATTTGTCAGCAATTTTCCAAACTT
Source organism: Desulfohalobiaceae bacterium (assembly GCA_027013815.1). Lineage (GTDB taxonomy): Bacteria > Desulfobacterota > Desulfovibrionia > Desulfovibrionales > Desulfothermaceae > Desulfothermus. The sequence continues at coordinate 19,639 of JALWFY010000204.1, forward strand.
ACATGCAATGATTGGAATTACAACAGATGAATTAAAGGAGCTATTTGAATATTATGGATTAGAACCAGATATTGAGTTGCTTGATAAATGGTATGGGAACTATACATTTTCTGAAGATGTTGAAGATAAAATATATAATACTGATATGATATTGTATTTTTTAGATACAATAATTCAAACAAAAAGATATCCAAAAGAATTTGCAGATATAAACATCAGAGCAGATTATGGTAAATTAAAATGGCTTGTATATACTGAAAATGGATTAAATGGGAATTTCAATGTATTGGAAAGATTATTAAACGGAGATATAATATGGACATCTAAAATTAAAGACGCATTCTCTGCTTTTGAGCTCATTGAAGAGGACAATTTTATCTCTCTTTTATTTTATCTTGGACTTGTGACTATTTATAAAACAAAACTTAAGATTGGACTCAAGATAGTAAATCATACAATAAAAGAAATTATATGCGAATATATGCAGAGGATATTAAAAGAATCTAAATTATTTAAAATAAACATAAGGAAATTCGAAGAAAAACTGGCAGATTTTGCATTACAAGGTAAACTAGATGTCTTTGAATATCTAGGGGAGAGACTTAAAGAATCAACAGGGATCAGGGATTATATAAAAGGAGAACAAACAGTAAAAATGCTATATCTTGTATATTTGAATCTAGTTCCCTATTACACAGTCCTAAGCGAGCCAGAGATGAACAAAAAATTCGCAGACATATTTCTCATGCCAAAACATATGGATGTCAACTATTTTGGATTAATAGAATTAAAATATATCCCAAGAAAAGAACCAATACAAAATATCTCCTTGCCTTCTATTATAGATAAGGCAAAAAAACAACTCCTAGAATATGAAAAAGACAATATGGTTTTAAAATGGATACATAAAAACAAAAACCTAATAAAAATAGTACTCATATATCATGGATGGGAGATTATATACTGCAACAAGGTGTAATTTAAAATACACTAATGAATTTAACTAGCTAGCGTTCTTTGACAAATAGATAGTGAGTTTGGAAAATAAGAATCCCTTATAAATATAACTTTCTACACAACTATAGTTTTTCTACTAATACCAATTCTAGTT
>JALWFY010000205.1 GCA_027013815.1 Desulfohalobiaceae bacterium
TTTTTAAGAGGTAACTGAGATATAATAAAAAAGTAGTGACAGGAGTAAATTTCAATATGGCACCTCCAAGCACCAAGGTCTTTACTCGGTTGGGATAGTAATAACCTATTGCCAATCCTATTAAAGACCCTAGAGATATGCCCATAAAATGGGCCTTTTTAATATTCAGATAATCCAATACTTCAATAATAGATGAGGCCACTGATTTAAAGTCATACTCTTCAAGGCACTCTTTGGTGTCTCCGTGTCCATAGAAATCTACTAATATAAGATTAAAATGTTCCTTTAAAAAATCCCATTGTTTGTACCATATATTAGAACTTCCACCTAATCCATGTAATAATACTACCCAGTCACTATGTATGGATTTTTTACTAGGCATTATTTTATAATTTATCATCTCTTCCCTCCTTACTAAGGTTATAGTGGTGGTCATGATAAAAAATTTTCCTTGAAATACCAGATATTCCCTATGGTAGATATAAGACTAAACTTTTCTTGTTTGTGAGGGAACGAAGTTTAATACTAGAAAAATATCAGTACAATTCTAGTATTTACTCCGAATATCCAGGAAATGAAAGGATATAGGAAGAATTTTTTCCTTTCTGGAAGGTAGGTTTTTTTAATTTAAAGACTGCAAATATGTCCTGAGGTTGATTTTTTTGTGTTTAATCCCAAGCTTTTCTCTTATTTGATTCCTGTGGAACTCTACTGCCCTAGTAGAGATATTCATGATTTCAGCTATTTCCTTTGTTGTTTTGCCCATCTTTATAAATTCTGCTACCTTAATTTGGGAAGGTGTTAGGTTGAAAAAGTTTGATGATAGTTTTTGGGAAAAAGGGGCTACAATATTTAATAGGTTAGACTCAATTAATTCCAAATAGCTTTTTTGTTGAAAGTCCAGATTAGAATTCTTTAATTCATGTAAATAGGGTAGTACTAGGTCTTTTATGTTAGATAAGAATTTTTTTTCTAGTTCTTCTTGTTCTTTTTGTTTATGTTCTAAAAGTACCTTTAAGGTAGTGTTCATCTCTTTTAAATTACTTGCCTGAAGTCTTAGTTCTTCTTCTTTTTTCCTGAGTTGGGATTCTATATTTTTTCTTTCATTTATTTCCATTAGAAGTTGTCTATTTATCTCTATAATATCTTTGGTCCTTTCCTTGACCTTTTCTTCTAGTTCTTTTTTAGCATTCTCAAGCCATTGTTCATATAGTTTTTTTTCTGTTATATCCACAAAGGAACAAAATAGACACACAGGATTTCCCTTTGAGTCTTCAACCAAATGGGCAGATAGTTCTAGGTGTTTTATCTCTCCGTGTTTGTTTATACCAGACAATTCTCCTTGCCATTTCTTTTTCCTAAGCACAGATAATAGTGCTTTTTCTGCCTCCTTTTTATCTACTGCAAATTCAATAATAGGTTTTCCAATTACCTCATCTTTAGTCCCGCCCCATTCTCGTAAAAAGGCCTTATTAACATAAGTGATCCTTCCTTCTAAATCTCCGATTGCTATTGCATTTAAAGAAGATTCAATTGCCATATCTTTTATTTTAGTATCTTGTTCAATCTTTTTTTTCTCTGTGATGTCAATAAAAGAACACATCATGCATATGGGATTTTTTTTGTGATCCCTAACTAAATGGGCAGACAGATGAACGCATATTGGACTCTCATCTCGTCTCCTACCCCATATCTCTCCTTCCCATGATCCAGTAGTAAGTACCTGCTCTATTACAAAATTGGCCTCTTTTTTTGATAAGGCAAAGAAATCTGCCTTTTTCCCGATTAGTTCATATTTATTTTCCCCACCCCACATGTTGAGACATGCCTGGTTTACATAGGTGACATTTGCCTCAAGATCGCTGAATGCTATTGCATTAATGGATGATTCAATTGCAAAATCTTTTATTTCAAGTTCTTTTATTATTTTTTCATATGCCTGTTTTTTCATGATATCACCTGATTTTTATATTAATCTATCATTTTATAAAAAGAATAATTTTTCGTTAACAAATAATTTGTTTTTATGCAATCCTAATTTATGGGCAGTAAACTATGTTACATATAGGTAGTTAACGCAAATTATTTTTATGAGGATATTAATTGTGATAATAAGACTAAAAAAATTTTCTATCCAATAAAAGGTGAGAAAAATACCCCATTACAGCAGCCAAGTAAAAGGGAAACAGGGTGTGGATTGGTAGTTTGTAAAAAATCATTGGAAGTATTAACAAGGGTGATGGGACCAGTATCATGGCCCATAGGGTGTGAGTCCACCCCCTGTGTTTCCCAAGTGCAGGGAGCATTGCCATAAATCCCAGGATAGCTGCCCATTTGTAATATTTTTTTATCATTAGTGCCAGGTCTAAAGAGGCCAGTAAGAAAAAAAATATGTTTTGGCCCTTAGAGTCTGTGTCTATATCAGGGAATAGTGCTGCCAGGGAACCAATAAACAAAAGGGTAGTTATCTCAAATACACTAAAATCAAACCAGCCTTTGTACATACCCCCTGCTATTCCTATGGCAGTAAGCCCCATTCCTCCAACTAAATGTGCTTTATATCCTGGCATATCAATAACCTTATGTTTGATTGAATTTGAGATTGGTTAAAAAAATAATTAAATTAGTTTTTTTGAAAATCAATTAACTTTTGTAATGCCCTCCATACCTCTCGTTCATAATGAAAGCTAAAAAATACCCTTCTCGTCATGTAAAAGATCTCCTTTTTGCATTAACATTAAAACAATAAAATAGTGTAAATGAGTGTCAAAATGAATATGGAACCATAGAACCACTTTAAAGTTTTTGAAAACATTACACCCCATATTGATTGTTCTTTATCTTTGAATCTATAAGCATTCATATCAAATAAATATTCATCTGTTTGTAATCTATTCTGGATTATCCAGCTATAAAGTTGCCTATAAAGGCGCTCTTGCCAAAGAAAATAAGCATCCAAGTACCAAAAGACAAAAAGAGGAATATAGGCAATAAGAATTTGATATTTTGATCCTTTTAAAAGCAAGGTTACAGCTACCAGTGTAACTGTCCAGCCCTTTATCAAAAAGGAATTAAATGCCATTCGCTTGATTATTTCCTGGATTATCTCAATTTCTTTAAGCATAAATTCTTTTAATTCTTCTTTACTGTACTTCATGCTTTTACCTCCTTTTGTAAATTACCTTGTCCTTTTTTGAATTATTCTTAACAAATGTATGTTAATTTGTTGAGTGGTTTTTGGGATCCACATCAAAGTTCTACTTAAAGCAGAGCAACTCTGGGGGGAGCCAGCGGAACCTCGTTCCGCTTTAGTGTTAACGCATATTAAATTAATAAGGAAATATTCCTTATTTCATTATTTGGCCTTATAGGCCAAACTAACCGAAGCTATGCTTCGGTTAAGTGCTAACGCATATTTTTAAATAAAGAATTATTCCTTATTTAAACATTTGGCCGAAGGCCCTCTGTGTCAGGCTAGATGTCGCTTTAGGTAGATGAGGGGATTTTAGCAAGGGATTTTCTTTTCATCAACCCCATCCCCTAGGGGATGGGGGAAAATTTCAACCCAAAGGGGGCGAGGGACGATTTCTGTATATGGCTAAACAGTATCCTAAATCAGTCAAAGAAAGTATTTGTAAACAGATTCTTAATGATTTTTACACAACTCTCAAGATTGCCAAAATGAATAATATTCCTTACAGTACTTTTTTTACATGGAAATCGCAACTTTTACCTCAAGGAGATAGGGTGAAGAAGAAACAAAAATTTTCGCCACAAGAAAAACTGGACATGCTTTTTGCTACTGCTTCTATGTCTGAGGCTGAAGTATCTGAATTCTGTAGAAAGAAAGGCATTTATCCTCATATGCTTGAGACATGGAAGGAGGCATGTTTACAACATATTGATAGATCTCATAATATGAGAACTTCTGATAAAGCTAAAGAGGCTCTTAAAGATGAAGTCAAGAAGTTGAAAAGAGAGATTAGACGTAAAGATAAGGCTCTGGCAGAGACCACTGCTTTATTAGTGCTTAAAAAGTGGAACAGAGTTCCACTTTTTCTTGGCCTTTCAGGCAAAATTTAATAAGGAATAAAACATTCATGAGGTTATAACCCCACCCTAAGGAAATGAAAAACACAACAAATATTTTTTACAGGAATCTTTATAAAGACGTAAGTCAAAAAGTGGAACAAAGTTCCACTTAAAGCAGAGGAACTCTGGGGGGATCCAGCGGAACTTCGTTCCGCTTTAGTGCTAACGCATATTAAATTAATAAGGAAATTTTCTTTATTTTAAAATTTGGCCCATAAGGCCAAATTAACCGAAGCGAAGCTTCGGTGGAGTATTCCCAAATGAAGATGCCATTTTGAAACTCTTATACCTGGCAATTCAGGATATAACAAAAAAATGGATAGGGACCATAAGAAACTGGTCTAAAATCTATCCTCAATTATATATATTTTTTGAGGACAGGATTAAAAATGCACTTCAATAGAGTTAAGGCCAGAAAAGGATTTACACAGATTATGTTACAGGCTCTATAACCGCCATCACTTGTCTGTTCCACAGAATAGGCCACATCATCTGTTCTGTCTGTTCTGCCAATGTCTTTCTGCCAGACAATAGAACCATCACTTGCCAGTTTCATGGCGATTATGTCATTGTAGCCCCCAGGTTATGAATTCATCCATCCAACTACTATATAACCCCCATCAAAGGTCTGTCTTACAGAAAATGCTCCTTCATGCAAATAATCTTCGTTTTGGTGATAGCGTTTTTCCCATTCTATATCTCCATTGCTCTTGAGTTTCAAAACCCACATATCGTAAGTTTCATCATTAGAAAAAGATGCACTTTCTCCAGCAACGATGTACCCGCCATCAGATGTTTGTTGGATGGAATATGCCCTATCAGTATTGGAGCCCCCGTATGTCTTTGCCCGTTCCAGCTGACCGCTGCTATCAAGTTTTCAGGATCAAAATATCCGCTCCACCTGCACCAAAGCTTTCAGTCCACCCCGCCACGACGTATCCGCCGTCACTTGTCTACTGAATGGACCGTGCTTCATCATAATAAGATCCCCCATAAGTCTTTGCCCAATAAGAAGCACTGACCAGAGATGGAAACAAAGCCCAGGTCAAAGCCACGAACAAACCGCAGGCCATTGCAACCCTTAAGTAGCTGAAATATCTTTTTATTGCTTTTCCCTCCATTTTCCTTTTAACGAGCTCAAAACAATAATGCAGAAAAACTAAGAGATTATTTCATTCGACCAAATACAGGTTCTATGAGTCGTTTCCGAATTCCGTATCTCCTTTTCTTGGAATGAAGACCAATATTAAAAGAGGGGAGGCTAATGCCTCCCCTCTTTCATATTGCAGTATCTCACTCCGTAGTTAATTGTTCCACCCTTACGCCATAGGTCAAGCGCTTCCTCTGGAGCTCAAAGTTTATCCTCAGGTTCCTAAGGACCCCGCCTGCATCCAGGGTTCCATCCTCTGGAACGATGATGAAGTAGGGATCTCCATCATCGGTGTACCCGTCAGGATCAAGGCCCACGCCAACCCCTGTCTTAACAGGGATGCTCGGGTTAGTGATCACCAGGCGCACAGGGCCGGAAATGGCCTCTTCCCCTGGGTTTTCCACCGTTACCTGGATGAAGAAGCAACGGTGAATGCGGTCGTAGAGCTGGCGTGTGGAGTGGGTGATGTTGAGGAGTTCGGTTATGTCCACCCATTGGGGCTGGGCTGCGGGCTCAAACTCCGCCGTGCAGGTCTTATCTGAATCCATGGTGATGGTGCAGGTAGTACCTTCGCACCCGGAACAATCCCCATCCCAGCCGACAAAGCTGAAGCCTTCGCTTGGCGTGGCTGTAAGGGTGACTTGCGTGCCTTCCTCGTAGCTCTCGCTGCAATCTTCCGGACAGTTGATACCAGGGCCTGTAACCGTACCGCCTTCTTCCGGGTCTATTGATACAGCGAGACTATATTGGGCAGGTTGATAAAGGCATTGTTCAGTGGTTGAGATTTCGGGTGAGCCAACCTCTGCCGTCGTATCTTCAGCGTATACAGGGCCTGCCCATTGTTCTATCCCTTTGGATTCACCAGAATGTAAGGAATCAGATAAAGTTGCTCTTGTCGTTGATGCCAGGGGACAATCAGGGATGCTTCCATTGGAATCAAGCTTCAACACCCAGAAATCATCTCCTGGAGACATTCCCGCTACCACGTATCCGCCGTCACTTGTCTGCTGCACTGCAAATCCCATAGCATCATGGTGGGCGTCGCCATACTGCTTCTGCCATTCTATATCTCCAGTGGCGGAAAGCTTGAGCAGCCACAGCTCTGTGGCAATGGTCCCACTGAATGAATTTGAACTACCGACTACAATGTAACCGCCGTCATTGGTTTGATTTATATCAAAGGCATTATCCCAGTTATCTCCATGGTATGTTTTAGCCC
>JALWFY010000206.1 GCA_027013815.1 Desulfohalobiaceae bacterium
ATCTATATCTAATATCTTTTTTCCTACAGTTATTCCATCGTCTCCACCTACTATTGTCATGTCTAAGACCACAAGATCGAATTTTTTACCTTGTTGTATAGCTTTTTTATATTTATAAATAGCTTCATCTCCATTTTTTACTGTAATAATTCCTGCCCCAACTTGTTTTAAAATTTCCTCTATAATCTCCCTGAACATCTTTTCATCGTCCATAAACAAAATATTGATGCCACTTAAGTCAATATCCTCTCTAATATTAGAAGGCTTGTCTTGTTTTTTTCGTGTTCCAGGTAGATAGACAATAAATTCAGTGCCTAATCCTTTTCGTGTCTTTAATTCAATATGTCCACCATGATTTTTGACTACATTTTGCACAACATACAGTCCAAGTCCAGTCCCACCTTTCTTTGTGGAGAAATATGGTTCAAATATATTTGAGACGTGTTGTTTATCTATGCCAATTCCATTGTCCTTTATGGAAATAACCACATAGTCTCCTGGAACTAGTTTGGGATGATTTGTAATGGATAAATTTTTAGCTGACACAATGATCTTTCCACCATGAGGCAATGCTTGTTTAGCATTTAAAAGTAAGTTTTGGAAGACCTGATCTATTTGAGTCTCATCTCCCCTTATATTTAACAGGTCATCTTCAATATAAAATTCTGTACTTATATTAGTCCCAGCAAGGACTAATTTGGTTAGGTCCTTTAATTTTTTTCTATAATCAATGGATGTTCTATCTGATGTAAAGGTCTTCCCAAATAAAAGTAACTGGTTGGTTAGATTCCTTGCTTCCAGAACTGCTTTTTCTATGTTTTCCAGGGATACATTTTTGGGTGTGTCAATTGGAGTATATTTTTTCAGTATTTCTAAATTCGCCATGATAATAGCAAGTAAGTTGTTAAAGTCATGGGCAATACCAGCAGATATAGTGGATAAGGTATTTAATCTCTCAAGTTCCACAAGCTCTTTTTCTCGTTTTCTTTGTTCTCTTCCATCCCTAAATACTATAACCACGCCTTTTATCTCATTGTCCTTGCCAATAATAGGGGCACCACTATCTAATATTGGAATCTTTTCTCCATTTTTCCTAAGGAGTATGGTGTGGTTGCCCAGCCCAATGGTTTTTCCTGTTTTCATAACCAACTGGTATGGGTCATCTATCCTCTTTCCTGTTTTTTCAGAAAAAACAGGAAAAACATCTGATAAATTCTTGCCCAGTGCATCTTTTGCCATCCACCCTGTGATCTCTTGTGCAACAGGATTAAAAAATTTTATTTTTCCATTATTATCTGTTGAAATAACCCCGTCTCCAATAGAGGCCAATGTTGTTTCCCATTCATTTGCCATCTCATAGATCTTTTCTTCCTGTCTTTTTTTATCAGTAATATCCTGACACAAAAATACTATCCTATCAGGTTCTTGTTTTAATTTTGCAGAGTTTAGTAAAACATATACAATTGAATTATCAGGCCTTATGTACCTTATTTCAAAACCCATTAGCCAGCCCTTTTCTTTGATAATCCTCCTTGCCTCTTTTTGAAGATAAAGGTCATGTGAATGTGTCCATTTACTTATATTCTTGCCTATAACTTCCTCTCTACTCCTACCAATCATATTTAAATATTGGTCATTTACATTGATCACATTTCCCTGTAGATCCTTCTCAACATAACCCATCTTTGTTGCTTCAATTATAGTAGTTAGCCGATTGTATATTTTATTTATTTCTTTGTTCCTTTGCTTTAATTCTAGGGTCCTCTTTTTTACCATTTTTCTCAATGAGTATGTCCAAACAAGGATAATGGATGTAATACCTATTAGTAATAATATAATGACTACAAAATACCGAATCCATAGAAAATGAACAGATACCCCCATCCATTTATGTAAAATACCCTTTATTTCTTTTTTAGTTATCTTTGAAAATCCATTGCTTATAGTTTTTAGTAAAATAGTATTTCCTTTTTTTACTGCAGAATACACCTTTGATGTATAGATTGGCCTGGCAGAATATCTAAAGTTATCCCCACCCTTAAATTTTGACAAAACAAATAGGGCAACTGGTGTATCACATACAAATACTTTTATAT
>JALWFY010000207.1 GCA_027013815.1 Desulfohalobiaceae bacterium
AAATATGGTACCGGTTACGCTTGAGCTGGGAGGGAAGAGCCCTTGTTTTGTTGACAGTACTGCTAAGTTGAAATTATCGGCAAAACGGATAGTTTGGGGAAAACTTCTTAATGCCGGACAAACTTGTATTGCTCCGGATTATCTTTTGGTTCATAAATCGGTAAAAGACAAATTGTTGCCATTACTCGTGGAGTATATCGAGAAGTTTTTCGGTAAAGATCCTTCAAAAAACGGTGACTATCCGCATATTATAAGCAAACCGAATATTGAGCGTCTAAAGACATTGATAGAAGGTGCCGATATTTATTATGGTGGTAAATATGATGTGGAATCAAAATATTTCCAACCTACGATTTTGAATAATGTAAAGTTTGATGATGCCGTTATGCAGCAGGAGATTTTTGGACCGGTGATTCCCGTTATCGAATACGATGATCTTGATGAGGTTATTACAACAGTTAATTCAAGACCGAAACCTCTGGCATTATATATTTTCTCGGAAAGCAGAAAAATACAAAAGAAATTTTTAATAAAAGTTCCTGCCGGTGGTGCCACTGTTAATGATACGTTAATGCATATAGTTAATAATAGGGTGCCTTTTGGGGGTGTTGGTAATAGCGGTATCGGAGGATATCACGGTTTTTACTCTTTCAAAACTTTTTCCAATAACAAACCTTTTGTTAAACGAGGCACATGGATGGATGTTCCGATTCGTTATGCTCCTTTTATTAAGAGTAAACTTGCGATTTTGAAGCAATTAATGAAATAAAATTATAAATCATGAAAGAATATTTTAGCCTGTTTTTTAAAGGTATGGCTGTCGGTATTGCCAATATAATTCCCGGGGTTTCAGGAGGAACGATAGCGTTAATTACTGGGATTTTCGAAAGGTTGATAAATTCAATAACGTTAAAGTAAGCACTAAATTTAATGATTTAAAGGAATTAAAGGATGATTTAGTTAATTTTCAAAATTCTAAGACTATAAAAGATAATTCTCTAAATTTACTAAATAGCTATCTAAATATCTTTATAGACTTCTTAAATGGATTTACTTCCTTTATAGAAGATTTCTTATTAATTTATTCTGCAGATAGTATTAAAGGTCACGCTAAAGCAAAGTCTGCTTTCGAAAATTATATAAAGCAAATTTTCTTTGAAAACTTAATAGGGGCTAATAATTGGGAAACTTTTATCTATCAACAACTCAAAGATTGGGACTTTACACAAAACAAACCTATAAAGCAAAAAATAGATTTTGAAAAACGAAAAATTTATTGGAATAAACTAACAGATAAAGATATAGAATTCTTAGCAACCCTTATCCTTCAATTTCTTCTAAGAAAGAATCCATCCCCCGCGAGGTTAAGAAGAATTTGGGAATCTACAAAGGAGTTTTTTGAAGAAATTCACCAAGACTTAGGCAAAATTTTAGAGATTCCCGAATGGAGGAAGACAAGATTTGTTTGGACTCTAAATGGAGGCGGAAAATTTGAAAACATTAAACCAACTGGAGAGGAATTGGAAGACGAGAAAGGACTACTCTATTGGGTTCAACCTAATGAAAGGAAAGTGAAAGTTTATCTCATTAGTAACATAAGGGATTTTCTACTCCAGTATGGAGATGACAAAATTAAAAACCTTTTAAGGGATTTGGATAAAGCAACAACTCCTGAAGAGATTTCAGAAATTGATAATGAACTAAAATTTGAAGACCATTTAGAAGATGTAGAAATTTCCCTACACAAAATAGGCGAAAAACAAAAAGTTTTAGAGCTATCCATTAAAAAGAATATAGAAACTTTACAATATAAACCTTATTCTCTAATAACCGATACCTCTCCTACAAACTACCAAGTTATTATTCCCGCGGAATATTTACCCAAATTTATAGATAAAGTTTTAGAAAGATATGACGAACACTTTAAGTATGTTTATGGAAAACTCCCTCTCCATATAGGTATAGTCGTTTCGCGTTACGATAAACCCGTCTATGTAAACCTTCAAGCTCTTAGAAGGATTAGAAGGGATGTTAAGAATACAGATAAGTTGTGGATAGAAAAGCCCATAGAGGAATTT
>JALWFY010000208.1 GCA_027013815.1 Desulfohalobiaceae bacterium
AGATAGAAAGTACAAGCTCATAGGGATATTTTATATTCAAAAGTTTTTTAACAGATGGAGCAAAAGGCAAGGTACTGGCAATAAACCCTATAAAGCAGGTCCCAAGCCCAAGGGAATGTGCAGTAAGCACCATATTTTGCCCAGCAATTCCCACATCAATATCAGGTTTAGAGATCCCTCGAACGTCTTTTAATATATGGATCACCACTGGGGCACCAAAGGTCAAGATCCCACCTGATTGTTTAATCTTTTCCATTGCAGCAATTGGTCTCTGATCCCATTTATTTACAGAGATGTAACTCAATAAATATATGAGGGCCTTCTTTATCTTACTCTTTGTAAGGTAGAAGTCCTTTATCCTGTATAATACCCTTGCACACCTCAGATCTATCTCTCTATTGAGTTGTCTATCCTGGACCACTAAAAATTTATATGGTTGACCATTACCTGCAGAAGGTGCGAATCTACCTGCTTCAATTATCCTATCTATAAGTTCTTTTGGGACCTCTTTATCTTTAAATAGCCTTACACTCCTCCTCTTAAAGATGAGTTTTTCCACCTCATTTAGACTATCTTCTAGTTCATTTAATTGATCCCTTTGTTTTTTATGGGGATATGTCATATCCTTATTCTTCTCTTCATCTGTTTTGTACCTCCCCTTTATGACAAAATATCTCCCTTGCATCCTAATGGCACCTTCAGGACAAACTGCCTCACAATTATTACACCCAAGACAGGCCAGTTCCATATCCATCAGAGGGGTTGCAATAGGACATTTTTTTTCCTCATCCCATTTAAGACACGATGTGGGACAGGACCTAATACATGTCTTACATCCTATACATTTTTCTTTATCTAAGTTAAAAGTAGGAAACATTGTAGGAGGGAAGTGTACATATCTAAATCTCTCAAAAATCATATCTAACTCCTAATAATCTATTGTAAAAGGGTTTAAATTTTCATATTTCTCATGGTCGAGGGTATATATTGTCTAATCCTCTGGAAAATCTATCTCTCAGCAACCTATCTAAATTTTTCTGAGACGCACTCTTTGGTATTTCATCTACTACTTGTAGATATGATGGTATTTGATTGTTCTGTAAATTTTTTCTTAAAATAGCAAATATCTCCCCTGGATCTAACCACCTTCCTTTAAAAAATTTTATTGCCGCAACTATATCCACCTCACCTGGGGCACCAGAAGATGCTGGGATACCATAAACACACACATCTTCTATCTCCTGTATTTCTGCAAGGACCTTTTCAATATCCTGGGGTTGGATAAACTCACCCTGGCGCCTCAAGCCACCACCCTTTCTAAAATCAAAATAAAACCACCCATGTTCATCAACATGTCCCATATCCCCTGTCCTAAGCCACCCCCCCCTGGTCTTTTTTTCAGAAGCCTCAGGGTTTCCAAGATATTCCACTTCTGCTGAAGAACCCTTTGGTCTGCAAACTATCTCCCCAATCTCATACGGCTCACACGGGCTATCGTCTTCTCTCACCACCTGCATCTCCATAAAACCCTCAGGTGGCTTTCCAAAAGATCCAATTGGGCCTTTCCCTGGTGGATTATGGGCAAATCCACCCTCAACTGCCCCATACCATTCATGTATCTTTACCTGAAATCGCTCTTCAAATTCCCTCCATATAGAATGTGGGGTGCCTGCACTGATAACCACCCTTACAGGATTATGGGCATCCATTGGGGAGGCTGGTTCACTATATATTCCCATCATCATCCCCCCTAAAAGAGAAAACGAGGTAACCCCATAATGTCTGCATATGTCCCAAATCCTGCTCTTTGTAAATTTTCTACTTATAACTGCAGGGATACCTAAGGTAATCGCAGGGGTTAGAGTAACTGCCTGGGCATTTCCATGGGTCAGCGAAAGACCTGTATACAATTTGTCCTTTAGACTATATTTCCAGATAAGCTGTGCTAGAAGTTTAAATGCAAAGAGCCTATCCCCCTTTATTATCACCCCCTTTGGATCTCCAGTAGTGCCAGATGTATAGATTATCTCAAGTGGAATATTTAGCTCTTTATTCCTATTTTTTAATTCTATTTCTC
>JALWFY010000209.1 GCA_027013815.1 Desulfohalobiaceae bacterium
TTTTATTGATACGCTCTACAAGTTGAATGAACAAAATTTGGGCGATGATTCCCCCGGGAAATTTGTTGAAGCATATTTTTACAGTCATCCCTCAATTAAAAGAAGAGCAGAACATATTAGAAAGGTTATGAATGCAGGTTGAGAACAATTATAAATTATAAATTACGAATTATAAATTTTTAAAAAACTTTTGAAAATTTATAATTTGTAGGACAATTAAATATCTAACACAATCATCAAATTTTCTTTTACTTTACGAGCTAATTTTTGCGGTAGTTCTCCTACCTTTTTTATCAATCGTTTGTTGTCAATTGCTCTTATCTGATCAATCATAATGTCGCTGTTTTCTTTTACATTGGCAACGCCTTTTTTGATGTGTGCTCTTAAAATCTCAGCTTCCATATTTATATTAGTGGTAATGGGACAAATTATGGTTGAAGGATGTGAAACATTATTCAACAAGTCTGTCTGTATTATTAATACAGGTCTGGTTTTACCGGTTTCTGTGCCGACCTGAGGATTAAGATCGGCAATCCAAATTTCGTTCTGTTTAATTTTCATTTTCAATACTTTCAAATTCTTTTAAAACGGACATTGAATTATCCTTTACTAACAAAGACTCATTTTGAATTTTTTGCTCCAAAATTTTTCGTTTTTGAATCTTGTTATAATAGTCTATTGCTTCATTAATATATCTGTTCCTCGGTTTTTTCATTAATGCAACAATTTTTTCAGTATCTCCGAAAATCGAATCATCAATTTTTAATGATATGGTCTTCATGATATATCCTTTTAGTATATTTAATATGCATATATAAAATATATATCGTTTTATATTAAGTCAAGCGTTATGTTTCTATTTAATGGTTGTGTAAATACAATATTATGATTTTTTATGATAGATGAAGTTTGAAATTCGCAAACATAGCTGAGTTGCTTTGCACACGCCTTTCTCGTTGTTTTTCGTCGGTATTCGCCGAAAACTTAAACACCTAGAAAAGAGCTAATGCCTATCCGCCGAGTTGCTTTATGCGTTTGTGTGGGAAAGTGGGTTAGTTGAGAAAACTACTTATTAATCGTATTATTTTATATATCCCTCATTTTTTGATGAGGCCAATATTTTATCAATCGGTAATTCATTCTTTTTATTCACAAGCATATTTTTAGGTATCTCTTTTATTTTTCCTTTATGGGCATATTTAATTTTGGCATGAAGAATCATTAATAAATCTTTTAGATATTTTATTTCATTGTGCCCGAAAAAACCGTTTTTGATTTCATGAGATACTGTGTCATATAAGTCTCTCAAATAAAATGAATTTACATGGAGAAGATTCATATAGTTAAAAACATTTTTATACCATCCAACAGGACGTTCTTTAATTAGAAAAAGTGTGATAAAATGTTTTTGAAGACGTGAGTCATTATTCTTGAGATTCTTGTAAAAAATAGCACCAATTTTATTAGAGGAAATATCATCTTTTAAATAATTAACAACATTTAGTGGATTAGATAAATAAATGTTTTTTAATTTTTCAATAAATGTTCCAGTGAAACCATCTCCTAATATTAGTCTAAAACCATCATAGGATACCCTACCTTTATTTGCTAAAGCAGGAGAAAGCCAAAAGATAACTTTTGATATTTGTTCCCAACCCATTAATATGGAATTAAACATTTGCAGTTTTAAATCTGGTGATATGTAATTACTATTCCTTAATGCTCTGGAAGATGCCTTTATGCTTTGTAATAGACTTACAACAGAAAATTCATTTAAAAAAATATTTATAGTCTGATCATAAGGCGCTTCAGAATTATAATTCATATCAGCGTGATGATCCTTAATTGTAGAAGGCAGATTTGAATCTTGGACTTTTTTAGATATTTCTTCACGAATTAAATTAATAGATTCCTCTGTCGGGTTCCATATTATATCATCGAATGGATTAAATTCTTCTGGAATACCAATTTTACTATTTACAATTTTAGTTAGCTCTTTTGTTTCTTTAAAAAGAGTTTTTATGGCATTCTCTCTTTTTCCATCAATACCAGTATAAAACTCTATTATTTCAGGG
>JALWFY010000210.1 GCA_027013815.1 Desulfohalobiaceae bacterium
GGAAAAGGGAAATACCTTTGTTGTCATCAAGACGCAAAAAAAGAATCCTAAAAGGACCTTATGCGTCATTTTCAAGATTCCTCTGTCTAGCATTGGAAATAAATTCTAAAAAGAAAACAAGGAATATAGACAAAAACAAAGAGCTTACAAGGGTAACTGAACAGATTAATATCCTCTTAGGTTTATATTTAATCTCTGGGACAAATGGAGGATCTAATACTTTAAAGTCAATTATCTCCTTTTCCTCTGCTATCTTTGCAAGCTCATATTGTTTTCTAAGTTCTGTATATACAGTTTGAGAGGCCATTAACTCGCGATTAATATCAGCTAATGTATATTTTTTACTTGGAACCTGTTTCTCCCAATATTCAAGCTCCTTTTTTGCCTTTTCAAGTTGTTTCTCTACAAATATCCTCTCCCTTTTTGCATCAGTCTCATATTCCTTATTGAGGTAATGAGAGAGTTCTTTTATTACTCTATTTAACATAATGGCTGCAAACTTTGGGTCCTCGCTTTCCCAACTAATAGTTATTAGACCTGTTTTCTTATCTTGACTCACATTGTATATATTATCCAGTACCTTATCTTGTATGGCCTTAATAGGTGTAGGGATCTTATCTTTGTCTTTTACCTTCCACATATTTTTATCACTATCCCATAGGTCTTTATATAAAATTGGCAAGAGATTGTATTTCTCTATTAACCTCAGCTTTAGGGTTCGACTATTTAGAAAAGAAAGGATCAAGGTAGATTTATCATTTCCCCCTGCTATGTTTCCTAAATTAATAGGAAGGGGAATAGAACTGAGCAATCCACCTAATTTGCTGGCACTTTCAGTTGAAGAAGGAATTATAACAGTTTGAGACCTATAGATTACTGGCATCACAAATAAGACCATAATAACTGCAATTAAGGTGCAAAATATAGTAAAACCACCAATAAAGATCTTCCTCTTCCAAATTACATTCCACAACTCTATTAAATCTATCTCATCCTCTTCTATGTATGGTTCTCCAACTACCACAGGATAACCTGGGCCCTGCCTAATATCCTTTTCTGTCATATAGATAACCCCTTTCTACATTACAGCTATGGCCACTCCAGCAGTTGTGGCAATTTTAAACACTATATCTGAAATATCCTTAATCAATCTAAGATAAGGAACTCTCTCGAAATTCTCAGGCACCACTATAGTATCCCCTGGCATTGGTTTATAATCCTCAAAACTACTCCAAAACCCTACTTGTTGTCTGGAATAGACCTCTCCATTGGCCTTCAATACATAAATATATTTTTTATCTGCCCTCTTTGTAGGTCCACCAGCTAACTTCAAATAATCACCTAAACTCTTTCCAGGCTCATATAAAAAAGCACTAGGAGAATATACACTGCCCATCACAGCAACAAAGTTTGGTCTTTTAGGAATAATGAGTTCATCTCCATCTGACAGGGTAAAATCATACTTAGATCCCCTAAAAGAAGACAAATCTGTGAGCATAATGGCAATTCTACCCTCTGGCTGAACTGCCTTTAGTTTGTTGATAAAGCTCTTAATACTGAGCTGTGCTGCCTTATATGACTCTACCTCTTCTTTAGAAACAGATGCCTGAAGCCCTTGAGATATTGCCTGATTAGCCCTAAGTTCTAGCTCTTGTATGAGATCATTAAGACTCTTTTGTTGGATCTCCCTGGCCCTTTTATTTAAAAATTTGGCCCCATAAAAATAGGCATTTTTTGTGAACCCCCCAGCCCTTATAATAAGATCTGACACTCTCTCTCCGTCTTTTATCCTATAGGTACCAGGAAATCTGACCTCTCCTTTTATGGTAACTGTCTTTAATAAATATGCATCTTTTACAAGGGGTACAAAGACATAGTCCATGGGTTTTAAAGCTATATTACACCGTGTTCTATAGTTTAACTCCATATGAGTAGTCATCTCATTATTTTCTGTTATAATTTGTCTAGACAGATCTATCCTGTCTTTATTTACCCCTTCTTTAAATCCCCCTGCCAAGGCTACTAGATCTTCAAGCCTCATCCCAGGATAATATTCATATTTTCCTGG
>JALWFY010000211.1 GCA_027013815.1 Desulfohalobiaceae bacterium
GCTTGATTTTGGTTTTGCGGTTGACCCAACTGCACTTGTTAGGGTTTATATTATAGATGATTATCTTTATATTTCAGATGAAGCTTATGGTGTGGGAGTTGAAATAGATGAAATGCCTGTATTTTTCGAAAAGCATATATCAAATTATAAAGATTATCTAATTAGAGCGGATAGTTCAAGACCAGAAACGATTAGCTATTTAAAAAGAAATTTTGATTTAAAAATTGTAGGAGTTGAAAAATGGAAAGGAAGCGTTGAAGATGGCATTGAGTTTATGAAGAGATTTAAAAAAATAATAATTAATCCAAATTGCAAGCATACTTATGAAGAGTTTAGATTATACAGCTACAAAACAAACTCAGCAGGGGACATACTTCCGCAGGTTGAGGATAAATATAATCACTCAATAGATGCTATTAGATATGCTTTAACTCCACTTATTAAAAAAACAGGCAAAACAAAATCATTTAAACTAAAAGGCTTATGATGATTGAAGCAAATGAATTTTATGTTATTAGTGAATTAAAAGAAATAGGGCTTAAAGAAAATCAGATAAAAGAGTTTTTAAAAAGATTTGCAGGGTGGAGAATATATTTTAGAAAAAAACAAAATGAATATGAAGAAATAAGGGCAATCTATCGGCAGATGATAAAAGCCGGAATAAGCCGCAGCGATGCGATAGAGGAACTGTCAATGATTTTTAATAAAAGCAAAAGCAGAATAAGAATTATTACAAAAGAGCAAAAAGGGTTGTTTGATGAAGATTGATGAATTAGCAAAAGAGACAATAGAGAAAATCCTGCAAAAATATCACAACAGAGCTGACTGGGATAAAAGAAGTTTTTCTAAAATAGTGGAGCAGGAATTGAAAAACTATAATGAGGAAATGCAAAAGATTATAGAAGAGAAAATTTACGAACATTTAGGCACTCTTTACACTCCGTTTAGTGAAAGTTCGAATTTAGCAATATCTTCTGTTGTGCTTAGTGAGATGCTATATAAAAATGCTAAAAATTTAAGCAAAGAAGTTACAAAAATTTTGAATGAAAGCATAAAGGCAAAAGAGATAATAGGTGTTATTGCTAAAAAACTTTATGAGGGTTACGGTTTTAAAGATAAAGAGGTTTTAGAAGTTATTGATAGAGATTTGCCTAAATATATCAAAGATGCTTTGAAAAAAGGCGATACTAAAAAAGTTATGAGACAAATTGAAAAGCTAAGAACAAAGCCTCTTAGAATTGCTTATAAAGAGATTTTCAGAAAACTTGACGAAATGAATGTAAAAGCGCTTGATAGGGCAATGAAGAGCGCATATTATGAAAAGATGAGATATTATGCTAAAAGAATAGCAGACACGGAAACTCACAGGGCTTTGATGAGTAAAAGAGCATATGAATACTTAAACGATGAAAATGTTGAGTTTGTGAAATTCACAATGAGTTCGGCTCATCCAAAAGTTGATATTTGCGATTTTTATGCAAATTTAGATATTGGATACGGAAAAGGCGTTGTTCCAAAAAAAGAAATGAGGTCACTGCCGCTTCACCCTCATTGTCACTGCATTTATGCCCCATATTACCGCAAAGTAAAAGGCAAAAGAAAGCCTTGGGAGCAAGCAGTCAAAGATACAATGAGTAAGTTTAGCGAATATGAGCAAAAAGAGATTTTAGCAACCCGCGCAATGCTTGAAAGGTTTAAAGCCGGAGAGGATATTGAGGAAATTTTTAATGTTTTAAGACCTAAGTATCCGATTAAAAAGTATGTTGACTTGTTTGGTGAAAAGTTGTATAATGAAAATATGAAAAGATATGAAAAAGCTATTTTAAATAAATTTGAACATTTTAATGTTAGTTCAAAAGAAAAAGCTATTGAGAGTTTTAAATCAGTTTGGAATAATCAAAGAGCATATGAAAAGCATATTAAAAAACGCTTAAAAATGGGGCATATTAAAAATGAAATTGATTATTTAGAAAAAACTTTAAATTGTTTAGCAGATGCAAAAGAATGTTTAATTGCTATTTATTCAGATGAAAATATATGGGATAGAA
>JALWFY010000212.1 GCA_027013815.1 Desulfohalobiaceae bacterium
GTGGTTTTAGCACCTGGATTTAATGCTTATGATCCAAAGGGCCTTGATACTTATGGATATGGTAAACTTCCCAATGTTGTGACATCCATGGAGTTTGAAAGGATACTCTCTGCATCAGGACCAACAGGAGGTCATTTAGTTAGACCATCAGATCACAAAGAGCCTAAGAAAATAGCATGGCTCCAATGTGTTGGTTCAAGGGATATAAACAGGTGTGAGTATGGATATTGTTCATCTGTGTGTTGTATGTATGCAATAAAAGAAGCAGTTATAGCAAAAGAACATGCAGGTGAAGATTTAGATTGTTGTATTTTTTACATGGACATGCGTACTTATGGGAAAGATTTTGAAAAGGCATATATACAGGCAAAAGAAAAATATGGAGTTCGTTTTGTAAGGGCTAAGATACATACAATTAATCCAGAACCAGAAAGTGGTGACCTTATGGTAAGATATTTTGACGAGACAGGAGAGGTGAAGGAAGAGAACTTTGACATGATAGTGTTATCAGTTGGATTGGAGACTGCCAAAGAAAATATAGAATTGGCATCTATTTTAGAGGTTGATCTAACAAAAGGAAAATTCTGTAACACATTTAGTTTTAAGCCAGTTTCCACATCTAAGGAAGGTATCTTTGTGTGCGGTGCATTTCAAGGTCCAAAGGACATTCCAACATCAGTTGTGGATTCATCAGCTGCAGCTGCAGCAGTGGGTGAGGTTTTAAGTGATGTGAGATTTACCCAAACAACTGAAACAAAAACTCCCCCAGAGAAAAATATAATAGGAGAACCCCCAAGGATCGGGGTGTTTGTATGTAGGTGTGGTTCAAACATTGCTGGTGTCATTGATACTAAAAGGATAGTGGAATATGTTTCTTCCTTACCTTATGTGGTACATGCAGAAGAAAACATGTATACTTGTTCTCAGGACACTCAGCAGCAGATGATAGAAGTAATAAAAGAAAAAGGTCTAACCAGGGTAATAGTTGCAGCATGTACTCCAAAGACACATGAGACTCTGTTTCAAGAGACATTGATAAATGCAGGATTAAATAAATATTTGTTTGAGATGGTAAATATCAGAAACCATGGTTCCTGGGTTCACAGGTACAATCCCGAGATGGCCACAGAAAAGGCCAAAGAGCTCATTAGAATGGCAGTAAATAAGGTAGTGTACAAAGAACCACTTAAAGAGGTTGAATTAAATATTGATCAAGGGGCATTGGTCATTGGCGGTGGAGTTTCTGGTCTTACATCTGCAATAAGTTTAGCTAAGCAGGAATATGAGACACATGTTGTGGAAAGGACATCAAAACTAGGTGGAAATGCCAGGAAGTTATATAAGACATGGAAAGGGGAAATAATAAAAGAGGAAGTTGACAGATTAATCTCAGAGGCAAACTCTCTTGATAATCTTCATATACATCTAAACAGTGAGATAGTGGAAGTAGATGGATTTGTTGGTAATTTTAAGACAACAATAAAAAATAGTGATGGAGAAAAGACCATAGAACATGGTGTCACCATAGTAGCCACAGGAGGATGTGAATATCAACCCAATGAATATCTATTTGGAGAAGATGATAGGGTTAAGACCCATTTAGGTTTAGATGCCATGTTCGTCTCATATGATGATAAGTTAAAAGAGGCAAAGAATGTGGTATTTATCCAGTGTGTGGGATCAAGGGATAAAGAAAGGCCATATTGTTCGAGGGTGTGTTGTACCCACTCAATTGAAAGTGCCTTAGAGATAAAAAAAAGAAATCCAGATGCAAATGTATTTATCTTGTATAGAGACATTAGAACCTATGGAGAAAGGGAATATCTCTATGAAAAGGCTAGAAAAGCTGGCGTAATCTTCATTAGATATACATTAGAAGAAAAGCCCGTTGTTTCCAAGGATGGAACTAACTTATTGGTAAAGGTTAAAGATCCAATTGCAGGAGTTCCACTAGAGATTGAGACAGATCTTTTGATACTAGCAAGTGCAATCCTTCCATACAAAGATGAAAAGCTAGCACAATTTTATAAACTTCCACTTAATGAAGATGGTTTTTTTGTGGAAAAACATGTGAAACTTGGTCCTGCTGAATTTGCAATGGATGGGATATATCTTTGTGGTCTTGCCCATTATCCAAAGTCCATAGATGAATCAGTTGCCCAAGGGCTTGCTGCAGCATCTAGGGCTATTACACTCCTTGCAAAGAAAAAGATTTACTCAAGCGGCGAGGTATCAGTTGTTGATACAAGAAAATGTGTTGGGTGCGGTGTATGCGTAACTGTATGTCCCTATGCTGCTCCAAGAATAGTGGAAGAAGAAGGACCAAATCAGGGTAAAGCAGAGATAAATCCTGTACTGTGTAAGGGCTGTGGCCTTTGCATGGCTTCATGTAGGTCTGGTGCTATTTACTTGAAGGGTTCTGATAACCAACATATTTTTGCTATGATTGAATCAGTTGCAGCTTAATTTCTAAATACAAAATAGGACTATCTTTATTAGATATAGAAATCAACATGGTTTCTATTAATGATTTAACAATGCAAAATCATAGGAGTTATAATATGAGCAATTTTGAACCAAAAATATTAGCCTTTTTGTGCAATTGGTGTAGTTATGGTGCTGCAGATTTAGCTGGAGTTAGCAGGATGGAATATCCTGCTAATATCAGGGTCATCCGTGTTCCATGTTCTGGAAGTATGAGCCCTAAGTTTATTTTAGAGGCATTTAGGCAAGGTGTTGATGGAGTTTGGGTCTCTGGATGTCATCCTGGAGATTGTCATTATATAAGTGGAAATCTCTATGCAAGGAGGAGGTTTCAACTTTTAAAAAACCTTTTAGAATACATAGGGATAGAGCCAGAGAGGTTGCATTTTACATGGATATCATCAGCAGAGGCAGGGAGGTTTCAGGAGAAGGCAAAGCAAATAGTTGAGGCGGTTAAAAAGGTTGGTCCAGCCAACGAGAAGAAGAAGTTGATAAAGGAATTAAAACCAATAGCCTAAAGCGAAACTTTGTTTCGCTTTACTATTATATTAATATATTAAAAGGATTTTTTCCTTATTTAAACATTTTGGCCGAAGGCCAAAGGAAAGCAAAGCTTTAGGAGGCAATATGTTAGAGGGATACACCAAGGAAATAAGGGAGGCGGCAAAACGCCTCATAAGGGATAAAAAAGTGGATTGTGTAATTGGATACAGTAAAGGAAGCATCCCGCTAGTTGATGCTCCATATTTTGCATACACAGAAGAGGAATGTGAAAATCTTGTGTGGTCAGGCTTTTGTACAAAGAATTTAGCCAAGTACTTGATAAAGAGGCTAGGGAAGAATGCGCTAGTAGCCCAAGGATGTGTAAGCAGGTCAATAGTGGGGCTTATAAACGAGAATCAAGTTAAAAGGGAAAATGTTTATATTTTAGGGATATGGTCTCCAGGAATGGTTGACAGAAGGAAAGTGTTAGAGAGGGTTGGTGGAAAAGAGATAATAGATGTAAAAGAGGATGAGGAAAAGTTAGTTGTTATAGGAGATGGATGGGAAGAAGAGATTAAAAGAAAAGAAGTATTAAGACAAAATTGTTACACATGTGCAAGCAGAAATGCTGTGTTGTTTGATGAATTTATAGGTGAGAAAAAAGAGTCAAAGGGTGGAGGTGATATAGACAATGTGGCAGCCCCATGGGAGAAATTGTCAATAGATGAGAGATGGGAAAAATTTAGAGAGACATTTAAAGAATGTATAAGATGTTATGCATGTAGAAATGTGTGTCCCCTTTGCTATTGTGCAGAATGTTTTGTTGATGAATCAAGGCCCCAGTGGTGTGGCAAGACACAGGATGAAGCAGATGTATATACCTTTCACATATTGAGGGCGTTTCATTGTGCAGGTAGGTGTGTGGATTGTGGAGCATGTGAGTCTGCATGTCCCATGGGTATAAAGATGAGGGTATTAACGTCTAAGCTGGAAAAGGATATAAGAAATATGTATGGTTATGAGCCAGGAATGGAACTTGGAGCAATACCACCACTTAGTGTATATAGGCCAGATGATCCTGAAAATTTTATTACTCCATAAACTAAAAATAAGGAAATGAGCTATGGGATACAAATTATTGGCAAAACAAGAAATAGGCAAGTTATATGAAAAACTTGCAAAACAATATGAAGTATACGCACCAATAAAAAAGGGTATAGAAGTAAATTGGTCAAAGATAGAAGACCTAGGTGACATTTTATTTGATTTTAAAAATAGTTCCTTATCTCCAAAAGGACTATTTTTTCCTCAAACAGAAGTGATGTTTGAATTTAAAAATGACCCAAAAGCAGAGGAGGGATACATATTAAAAGAAGTACCACCTCTCCCAAAAACTAGGGTACTTCTAAATATAAGGCCCTGTGATGCCAAGGCATTTTCAATTTTAGACAAGGTATTTATGAGGGACGAAGATTCACTGGATGTGTACTGGAAGGACAAAAGGGATAAGACAGTTTTAATTGGTCTTGCATGTAATAATCCCTGCAACACCTGTTTTTGCACAGAGGTCAATTCCTCCCCATTTGGCGAAGATGGTCTTGACGTTTTGATGGTAGATTTAGGAGATAAGTTAATATTAAAGGGAATAACAGATAGGGGCAATTCCTTAATAGAGGATTTTGAGGAAGCAGAAAGTAGTGTGGCTTCCAAAATAGATGATCTAAAAAAATCAGCAGAGTCCAAAATTAAAACTAAACTTTCAATGGGAAATATATTATCTAGGGAGATGTTAGAGGTATATGAACACTCATATTGGGATAGACTACATGAGAGTTGTATAAATTGTGGAGCATGCACCTTTTATTGCCCCACCTGCCATTGCTTTGATATACAGGACGAGACCAAAGGAGAATATGGAAGGAGAGTTAGAAACTGGGATACATGTATGAGCTGGCTTTTTACTCATCATGCATCAGGTCATAATCCAAGGGGCACCAAAAAACATAGGGTAAGACAAAGGTTTATGCACAAGTTTAAATATATGCCCTTTAAATTAGATGGAGATATAGGTTGCGTTGGATGTGGTAGGTGTATCCAAGTATGTCCAGTTAATATAGACGTGAGGGATGTAGTAAATAACATGAACAAATAAACCAAAAAAGTGAGAAGGCCATGAAGAATCCATATAAACCATATCCAGTAAAAATAAAGAGGATAGAGATAGCCACAGAAGACAAGAGTCTTCGCAACTTTGAATTTGAGTTTTTAGATAAGGAAGATGCAAAAAAGTTTAATTATATGCCAGGTCAGTTTGCAGAGCTGAGCATACCTGGTTATGGAGAATCTCCAATAGGAATAGCATCTTCCCCCACAGAAGGAGATAATCTATTATTTACAGTGTTTAGAATAGGTAAAGTTACCACCAAGCTTCATTCCATGCAGGAAGGTGATGTAATGGGGGTTAGAGGACCTTTAGGCCATCCCTATCCTTTAGGGGAGCTAGAAGGAAAGAATATAGTTATAATTGCTGGGGGTTATGCAGTTACTACCCTTCGGTCCACTATGGTGTGGTTGCTTCATCCAGATAATAGACCAAAATATGGTGATATAACCTTTATATATGGGGCTAGGACCCCAGGTTTGCTACTGTATCCAGATCAATGGAGAGAATGGCAGAAAAGGGATGATGTTAACTGTCACATTACAATAGACAGGGAAGTAGAAGGATGGGATGGACTTGTTGGCTTTGTGCCAACTATAACAGAGCAGGTTGCCCCAAATCCAGAAAATTCAATGGCTATAATCTGTGGTCCACCAGTAATGATAAAGTTTACCCAACCAGTATTAGACAAACTGGACTGGAAGGGTGAGCAAATCATAATGAGTTTAGAGAACCGCATGAAATGTGGAATTGGTATTTGTGGAAGATGCAATGTAGGTCCTTACTATGTTTGCAAAGACGGACCTGTATTTACTAAAGCTCAATTGGACAGACTGCCTAAGGAATATTAATTGTTAAAAAAGGGGAGTCTTTTAGACTCCCTAATTTTGCCCATTAAATTTCTCCATGGTGGCCCTACCCTTTTCCCGACTTTGACAGTTAACGGAGTAAAGAATTAATAATATTAGTCAGTTATAATTTTAGAGATGAGGGAATTTTCCCTACATGGTTTTTTGGGACATAGAGAGGTAGTCTTTTATTTCTTGTTCTGAGACTATGTTCTTTAGGGTCTTTAT
>JALWFY010000213.1 GCA_027013815.1 Desulfohalobiaceae bacterium
AGACATGGGGGAAATGGCCCAACATATATTGGAGAAATCAACGGTCCCATAACCCCTCGCATCAAAGATATAGTAGAGATCTTTAATAAGTGTGGATTAAATACCTATCAAACTGATGACACAGAAAAATTGATATGGAAAAAACTCCTTATAAACATTGGAATAAATGCTATTACTGCAATAGCTCGAGTGAAAAATGGATATATTGCCACATCTAAATATGCAAGAGAGATTTCAGAGATTGCAGTAAAAGAGGCCATAGAGGTTGCAAACACAATGGGTATAGAATTTGATAAACATATATTTAATGAGGTAATAGAGGTTGCAAAAAAGACCAGTAGGAACATATCCTCTATGCATCAGGATATTTTAAACAAAAAAATCACTGAAATAGATTCAATAAATGGTGCAATTGTAAATCTAGGAAAAGAATTGGGCATCCCAACCCCAGTTAACCTTACCTTGACAAATCTGATAAAATTAATTGAAGAAAAACATAAGGAGGAGGAAACAAATGAATAAGCCACTTACAATACCAGATATTATAACTTCAAAGGGAGACAGGAAACTTACTATGTTAACGGCCTATGACTACCCTACAGCACTACTAGTTGACAAGGCAGGAATAGATATGATCCTTGTAGGTGATTCTGTTGCCATGGTGGTCTTAGGACACAAAGATACCCTCTCTGTTGGCATGGACGAGATGATCCACCACACAAAGGCCGTAACAAGGGCGGTAAAAAGGTCTATTGTCATAGGAGACATGCCCTTTATGTCCTATCAAGCAAGTGTTGAACAGGCAATAATAAATGCTGGCAGGTTCTTAAAACAAGGAGGTGCTCAAGCAGTTAAATTAGAAGGAGGTGCTCAGGTACTTCCACAAATAAAAGGTATAATAGGTGCGGGGATACCAGTGCAAGGACACCTTGGACTCACTCCACAGAGTGCAGCTCAACTTGGTGGTTTCAAGGTCCAGGGAAAGACAGCAGATGCAGCCAAGAGACTGTTAGACGATGCACTTGCACTGGCAGATGCAGGATGTTTTAGCATTGTGTTAGAGGCAATTCCTGCTGAAATAGCAGAAATCATCACAGAAAAATGTCCTGTACCAACTATTGGTATTGGAGCAGGGATAAATTGTGACGGCCAAGTCCTTGTATTCCATGACCTTGTTGGGCTTTTTGATAGGTTTACCCCAAAATTTGTAAAACAATATATTAATATTTCAAAAGAAATAGAAGGGGCCCTTAGGACATTCAAACAAGAAGTAGAAGATGGAAAATTTCCAACAAAAGAACATTCCTTTAGTATCAATAAGGATGAATTACAAAAAATAAAGAGCTAATACCAATTGAGAATTGGAAATGGATAATTGAGAATTAACAAGCTGAAAGTATTAGGAATTTTAAATAAAGATAAGGTAAAAAAATATACTGGAATTGGTATAAGACATGAAAAGACAAGGGCTTGAAAAACTAAAACAAAATCTTCCCAAATATCCTGGGATTATGGGCAGGGATAAATTTTTTAATGCTGCTGTGCTCATCCCACTAATCCCTCAAGGAGAAGAATACAGTTTTTTGTTTGAAAAACGGGCAAAAAATATAAGACAAGGAGGAGAGATTAGCTTTCCAGGTGGAAAGTTTGAACCAGAACAGGACAAATCCTGCGTAAATGCAGCATTGAGGGAAACTGAAGAAGAACTTGGGATACAAAGGGATCAAATTCAAGTAGTGGGAAGACTAGATACCTTTATCTCACCAAGGGGGATTATTATTGAAAGTTTTATTGGTGTCCTGGATATTGAAATTGACCACGATTTAAGACCTGACAAGAATGAAGTTGAAGATATCTTGCTCATCCCTGTTTCATGGTTTGAGAAAAATCCCCCTAAACAATACAAGGTACAAGTTGAAATGAAGCCCTATTACTTTAATAAAAAAGGGGAAAGGATCTCAACCCTTCCTATAGAAGAGCTTGGCCTTCCCCCTAGATATCA
The DNA here is from genome assembly GCA_027013815.1 of Desulfohalobiaceae bacterium. Lineage (GTDB taxonomy): Bacteria > Desulfobacterota > Desulfovibrionia > Desulfovibrionales > Desulfothermaceae > Desulfothermus. The sequence continues at coordinate 2,003 of JALWFY010000213.1, forward strand.
TAACCCCTGGCCTTCTCTAGACTATGAGGTATTTGTATTTGAACACCCCCAGGCCATAATCTGGGGCATTACCGCACGTCTAATTGTTGATATTATCTCTAAACTCAATACCCTTTAAACTTAGGCCAATTTATTAATTATCTCACCAGTCATCTGGTCGTTTACCTTAATGGCCTTTGCATTGGCCTGGTAGGCATTTTTATTCTCAATCATTTGGGTAAATTCAGTGGTTAAATCAGTTTTACTTGGCTGCTTGGCCTGATTGTCTCCCCCTTCCAAACGATTATTGGCCTTTAACCCATTATTATCTTGTTTCTTTATTTCCTGGACCTGGACCCCTCCACGATTGGGTCTCTCCTCCATTGTAACGCGAGATGGCTTGAAATTGGGAGTATTCATGTTTGCCACATTGTTGGCATTTACCTCTTGCCTTACTCCATAGGCCCTAAGTGCACTTATGCCTGGTATGTTATTCATGGCACCCTCCCATTATCAAGAAGCCTTAAATAGACTTCTGTCTTTAAGTTATAATAGAACTATAATCAGACATAGTTGATATGTCAATTGTTAGATAAATTAATATTAGATTTTCCTATCCCTTTTACTTTAAAATAATATTATAGTCCTAAAAACTTTGCAGAAATTTTTTTCATAATCTCATTTGTACCAGCAAATATGGACATAACACGCACATCTCTAAAAGACCGAACAATGGGACATTCCTCCACAGAACCCATATTCCCTAAAAGGTCTAAACACCTATCTGCAACAGTTCTTGCCAAATCTGTTATCCAATATTTTGCCATACAAGTCTCTACAATTACATCCTTTTTCTCCATATGGTCCACAATCAAGGTCTCTAAAAATGTCCTTCCCAATTTTATCTCTGTTTGCATTTCAACTAAGGCAAACTGAACAGGCTGATATTTTGACCAAGGTCTTTGATCTATCATCTTATTTTTACACAAATCAATTGTTGTATTTAAAATAAATTCAGCAGCAGCTAATGCACCAATCGCACATATAAGCCTCTCCTGTTGCAATTTTTGCATCAACATAAAAAAACCATGGTTTTTTGTCCTAATATATTTTTTTTGGGAATCTTACAATTGACAAAAAATAGTTCTGCAGTATCCTGACTATGCATACCCATTTTGTCTAATTTATTTCCTTTATTAAATCCTTCAGTTCCATCTTCCACTAAATAAAGAGACATTGCTTTATAAGGATCTTCTATATCTGGATCTCTAGCAGCAACAACAACTAAATCACAATTTATTCCATTTGAAATAAAGGTCTTTGATCCATTTAAAACAAAATAGTCCCCTTGATCCTGTGCTATTGTCTTAATAGAAGACAAATCACTCCCTGCATCTGGCTCTGTCATAGCTACTGCAGTTATTATATCTCCTTTTACACATCCAGGAAGATATTTTTGTTTTATTTCTTCAGACCCATAAGATACTATATAAGGTACCACCACGTCACTGTGGAGGCTTGCAAACAAACCAGAATGATTGGTATAGGCAATTTCTTCTGCCAAGATTACTGAATACAAAAAATCACCACCTAGTCCTCCATATCTTTTATCCACTGTGGGACATAAAAAACCTGATCTTCCCATATGTTGCCAAACTTCTTTAGGCACCAATTTTTGTTGTTCCCACATAGGAATATTTGGGATAACTTCTTTTTTGCAAAACTCCCTCAACCTTTTTCTAAATTCATGGTGTTCTTTTTTATATGGCAAAATTTGCATATTATACCCCTTTTATACTGCGTTTTGAATTATTAGTTCCCTATTGGCATGGATATTTCCTCCTAAGAGCTCACAACATTTTGCATCCCTGTAGAACCTCTCAACATGATATTCCCTCATATAGCCATACCCTCCAAGGAGTTGGATACTTTGGTCAGAGACCTCTTTTGCAGCCCTTGCACTTGAGACCTTTGCCATTGAAACTTGTGACACTATTTTACTTAGTTTTTTCCAGCTAGTCTTACGAGTTGTATTTGAAAGTGCCTTTGCCGCATTATATGTAATTAATCTTGCCTGTAACACTTTAATTAGCATCTCACTTATCTTTTCCCTTGTTACTGGAAAATCCATTAACTTTTTATTAAATTGCTCTCTCACCTTTACATAATCAAGTGCCTTATCAAGGCTCCCTTTTGCAATACCAAGGCATAAACCTGCTATAATTATCATCTCACTTGCCCAAAATCTCATGAGTTCCTTTTTCCCTATATATCCATTTCTCAAAAAATATGTCTTGTCCAACTCTACATTATTAAAAACAATATTTGCCCTTGGACACATACTCCAGCCAAGTCCCTTGACCTTAGGTTCGATCTCAATCCCATCCATATCCAAAGGTACTAGAAATATACAAAAATCCTCATCCCTGTGTATCTGGCTTCCATGGATACAAAAAATTAGCCAGTCAGCACATGGGCCGTTTATTACATTAGAGAGTTCACCATTTAGTATAAAAGCCCCATCCTGTATTGACTCCACCCTTATGCAGGGGGAATTAGCACCTAATATAAAATCATAATTATTACCTAAAGCATGGCATATTATCTCGTCTCCTTCTATTACCTTTGGGAGGAATTCACTCTTTTGTTCCTCACTTCCAAAAAGGAATATTGGCTCAGCACCTACCACTGAGTACATAATTGAGATACCAAAGGTAGAATCCACTTGTGCCAGTGCTTCTGATAAAATTACTTCCTCAAAATAGGTAAGTCCTGCGCCTGTGTATTGTTCTGAGAAATGAATACCAATAAAACCTAGCTCCTTGGCTTTATTTATCACCTCATGGGGAAAAACGCCTTCCCCATCATATTCTAATGCAGCCTCTGGCTCAAACTCTCCTTTTGCAAACTCCTTTGCTGCCTTTATTATATCCTTTTGAAATTTATCAAGATTTACCATGCACTAAACACCTCCATTTTTTATTGACACAAACTGAGCGCCCATTAAGCATGAAGTTAGTATGAAAACATTTAAATATTATGTCAAGTAACAATCTTGACAAAGCTTTTGACCTTTAAGTCAAAAAAATCAAGCAAGGTGAAATTGTTCTGAGAGTGTACAAGGAGAAAAACTTGTTATAAAATACAACACATAGAATAAAAAGTTAAACGGAAGTATTTGTGATTAAGTGAATTAAAGAAATTATAGAAGAGAATCATAAAAAAATAGATACTTAAGACATGGGATACAACCGGGTTTAGTCAAAGATCTCTAAACCCGGCCTTTTGATTATTTATAAAAAAGGTTTATCTTTTCCCGCACCTCTTCCATGGTCTGCTGGGCATTAATGCGTGCCTTTTTTGTTCCCTCGTTTAAGATATCCATAATAGAGGAATCCCTCTCTAATTCCCTTCTCTTATTTTGTATAGGTTCAAGTAAATTTACCATTTTTTCAAAGAGTAATTTCTTACAATCAGTACAGCCCCTGAGAGCATTTTTACATCCATGGATTATCTCACTATAGTCTGCCTCAGGATCAAGCACCTTTAGGTGTGGAAATAAATTACATTCTTCTGGATCTCCAGGATCTTTTAACCTCTTTCTATTAGTATCAGTTAACATGGAAAAGATCTTTTCTTTTAATGAATCTATATCTTCTTTTAAGAAAATAGAGTTGCCATAGCTCTTACTCATCTTCCTACCGTCCAAGCCAGGGAGCCTAGCAGCCTCGGTGAGCATGGATTGGGGTTCAGGAAAGGTATTTCCATACAAATAATTGAACCTCCTAGCGATCTCCCTGCAAAGTTCTAAATGGGGAAGTTGGTCTTCCCCAACTGGTACCTTTGTTGCCTTATACATCAATATATCTGCACTCATGAGCACTGGATATCCCAAAAAGCCATAAGTGCTCACATCCTTTTTTGAGGAAAGCTCCTGTTTTGTCTCTTTATATGTTGGATTTCTCTCAAGCCATCCAAGGGGAGTCAACATAGACAATATAAGACTTAGTTCAGCGTGTTCTTTTACTTCAGATTGTATAAAAAATATAGACCTATCTGGATCAAGTCCAGAAGAAAACCAATCAAGGACCAGTTCATAGGAAAACCCCTTGATCTTTTTTGGGTCTGCATACTCACTGGTTAATGCATGCCAGTCTGCCACAAAAAAGAAACATTCATACTCCTTTTGGAGTTGTATCCAATTTTTTATTACTCC
>JALWFY010000214.1 GCA_027013815.1 Desulfohalobiaceae bacterium
ACTATACTTCCCGTTTCTATATTCATTTTTATCCTTGTTGCGCTAATTTAGTCATATCCCACATTGGAAGGAAAATTCCAAGTGCAAGCATCAATACAAATCCGGCAATTGCCATAATTAAAATTGGCTCAATCAAAGTAGAAATATTTGACACTAAATCTCTATATTTTGTAAGATAATAATTGCTTACCTTATTTAACATCTCTATCAATGCACCAGATTCTTCACCTGTTTTTATCATCTGAACTATCATAGGCTCAAATAATTTTGTATCTTCAAATCCGGTAGCTATTCCACCTCCTGTTGTGATAGAGACTCTTATTTTTTGCATATTTTTTTTTAAATAAAGATTATCAACAATTGCTATAGCAATATCAAAAGCATCCACAACCGAAATACCAGAAGCAAGAAGTCTCTCAAACACATATACAAATCTACCAATTAATGCAAGTTTTATAACCTCTCCTATTATATAAATTTTTAAAATAGTTCTATCTAATAAAAGCCTTATTTTTTCATTAGTTTCATATAAATATAAAATAATTATAAATAAAATAAAACCTCCTCCAACTACTACTGCTCCATATTCTCTAATAGTCGCATCAATCAAAAGAAGAAATCTTGTAGGAAGAGGTAATTGCATATTTTGTTGTTCAAACATAGATTTAAAAGGCGGAATAACAAACAAAATCACAACAGTAAAAGCAACCATCATAGCTATAATTATAAAAGTAGGATATCTTGTAGCTTTTTTTAAAAGTCTTCTATTTTCTAAAATTTCACTAAGAATAATAGACAAGTCTTTTACTGCATTAGACAAATCCCCCGTCTCTTCACCTAATCTAAACATAGCAATACTTAATATACCAAGTTCTTTTTCATATTTACTAACAGCATTAGTTAGAGAAAATCCGGCTTTAATATCATTTGTAATAGAGAGAATAATTTTTTTAAGTTTTCTATCTTTTATGTAAAGTGCAATATTTTCTAAAACCAAGTCTATTGCAAGACCTGCATTTAGCATTACATACATCTGCTCAAGAACTGCTACATACTCTTCTAAATTTATCTTTTTAAAAGCTAAAAGGTCTGATAATTTTTCTTTAAGGGATGGTTTATGAAACTCTTCAATATTTCTAAAAACTCCTAATCTTCTTTTTCTAAATTTAACAAGAGCTTCTCTAACACTATCTGCTTTAATAACAACATATTTTGTTTTCCCAGCTTTTAAATATTCAATCTTATAATACATCGCTTTTTACAACCCTTAATATCTCTTCAATAGTGGTAATTCCTTCTTTAATTTTATTTACCCCATCCTCTATCATACTCACAAATCCGTAATTTTTTGCAACTTTTAAAATTTCAAGTTTATCTTTGCCTTCTGATATTAAATGAGATATATAATCATTAACAACAAAAATTTCACTAATCATTTCTCTTCCAAGATATCCCGTAAAATCACAATGAGAGCATCCTTTTCCTTTATAAAAGGTAATATTTTCATCATCTAAATAAGGTTTTATTTTTTCAAGTTCATCTTTTAGAGGATAATAAACACTTTTACAATAAGGACAAATTTTTCTAACAAGTCTTTGAGCCACTGCTCCTTGAAGACCATCTGCTATCATATAAGGTTCAGCTCCCATCTGCTCCATTCTCACAATAGAACTTATTGCATCATTTGTATGAAGCGTAGCTAATACCAAATGCCCTGTAAGAGCTGCTTGAATAGCTGCAGTTAAAGTCTCTTCGTCCCTAACTTCACCTATCATTATAATATCAGGGTCTTGTCTTAAAATACTTCTTAAAATAGGTGCAAATCCAAGACCTATTTTTTGATTTACAGGAATTTGCTGAACTAAAGGAATTTCATACTCAACCGGATCTTCAATCGTAATAACTTTTTTTTCAACTCCTTTAATTTCATTAATAGCCGCATATAAAGTTGTTGTTTTACCACTTCCTGTAGGTCCTGTTACAAATACAATCCCATACGGAGATTTAA
>JALWFY010000215.1 GCA_027013815.1 Desulfohalobiaceae bacterium
CTACATGTAGTCTATCACCTAGGGCAAATTGATCATAGTCGTTCCTTATCCTCCACACTGCTTGTTGCAGGTGATCAGAGGTGATCCCATTTTTAAGGGCAGTGTATGCCTCAATAAAGGCAGCAATGTTGTCACATACCTTTAACATCTCCCCATCCTTTGGATAAAATCTATCCTCATTATATTTCCCATACAACATGTCCCAGGTAACTTCTTTTACTTCACTATTTATTTTAATAACTGGCACAAACTCAGAACCAACATATATACCCAATAGAAATTTTAGCTCCTCTTTAAGGTCCTTATACCCCCCTTTTTCCAAGACCTTAAATATCCTTCTCTCTAATTCCAATGTTTCGTATTCCTTGATAAAATCTCCAATCCTCCTCACTGATCGCTTAACAGGAGAAATTATATCCCTAGTTAGTAATTCTGGGAGGTCATGAAATAATCCACTAAAAAAATTATTAATGACCATGGACTCACATCCACCCATTGATACTGTAAAAAAATATGCATAACAGGACACTATAAACATGTGTCCTAGGACAGAAGTCTCTGGAATCCTTGGCGTTTGAGACCACCTCTTTTGAAATCTCAGTTGTCCACATTGAAATACAAATTTTTTTAATGGGGAAAATCCCTGCCCAATTAATTCTGATACCCCTTGGATGTAGGAGAGTCCCATCAAGGAGGATTTAAAATTATCTTCTATTTCATCTATCTCTTCGTCCCATCTATTTAACTCTTTGAGGAGATTAAACTCCCATTGGCTTGCATATAAATGAGCTGCCCTCAAGATATCTCTGGCCAGTCCCTCCTCCCCTTCTTCAGAAAAATACCATTTAAACCTATTCCAGAACCCTTCTCCTATTGACCTTATTTTTGGCTCTAATCTCTCAAATACCCAATTTGTCAATTGTCTATAATGTATGGGATTAGATTTAATCTTATAAAATATTGGAGGTTTTATATCTGTTATAATAAGGCGGTATAAATATTCAAATATACCCCCCTGGATTATTTCTAAGGCCAAGGCCCTCTTTTTTTCAGGAGAAAGTGCCCTAGAGTTCAAAAAATACAATACCCATGCAATAATCATCTTGTGTGCCTGTTTATCCACTTCCCAGAGTTCAAAGGGACGTAGTTTATCATTCCATCTCCGCATAAAAGAGCCTGAAAAAATAAGCTGTAAAAGGCCTTTCCTGATAATAGCCATAGATATTCCCCTTAATTTTTATGTCCTGTGAACAGTGAACTGTCATTATAATTAATTTTCACCTTTCACCTCCAGTTAAATCCCATTGAAATATATCTCATGTCTTTATCCTAGGCCATATTTTTTGATCTTCTTCCAAACAGTAACCCTTGACACTCCTAATAATTGTGCTGCCTTTGTCCGATTCCCTCCAGTCTTTTCCAGGGCCCAAATAAGCCTTTGTTTGTCTTCATCCTGGGATGAATTGTATAATCCATTATTATAAATCTGTTTTACTTGATTTTGAAGTTGGTATATAGCACTTGTCTGGTTAGTGAGGGTTGGAAGCAGATGTTCTTTTAAAATTGTGGGACCATCACACACCACAAAGGCATATTCTATAACACTCCTAAGCTCCCTAATATTTCCTGGCCATGAATAATTATAAAAAATATCCATGACCTCTTTTGAAACACCTGTTATCTCTTTCCCAGTCTTTAACTTGTTTCTACTTAAAAAATGTTCTACTAATAAGGACAAATCTTCTTTTCTTTCCCTTAAGGGAACAAGATATATGGGGATTACATTTATCCTATAAAAAAAATCCCTTCTAAACTTGCCCTCAGTAACCATCCTTTGGAGGTCTTTATTTGTTGCAGAAATAATCCTAACATCCACGGGGATAGGTCTACTGTCACCAACCCGTTCAATGACCTTTTCTTCTAAAACCCGGAGTAATTTTACCTGCATGGCCTCTGGAAGGTCTCCAATCTCATCTAAAAAGATATCCCCCCCATT
>JALWFY010000216.1 GCA_027013815.1 Desulfohalobiaceae bacterium
TTATAGATAGGTCAGCCACTACAATCATGCTCAGTAGCCATAGGATATTTAACCAACCTTTATTTAATTTAAACACTACTCCAAGGTATAACCCAACAAATGCCAGTTGAACGCTCATCCTCAAGACGGAAATAATGGTTCTATTTAGGATAGGGACCTTTAGCCATAAAATGGCACCGATAGGTATAATAAGCAATAAATAATATGAGGCAAGTCTAAACAACCCTATATCTACAGCTCCCATTTGCCCCCCTCTATTTTTTATTAAACTTTCTATTTTATGGATTTTTAATCATTTACATGGGTTTTAAATGAAATACAGTATCTACTATATTTGTAATATCCTTGTCATGGGATACCAGTATCCAGGTATTATCACTTTGTTTGATAGTATCTATTAGCTTTTTTTTGCTCATATTATCTAACGCAGAGGTGGGCTCATCCATGATTATTATGGGACGATTTAAAAGAAGCGCAGAAATAATTGCTATTCTTTGTTTTTCCCCACCAGATATATCTCCTACATCCTTGTCTTTGATATTAATAGGTAAGTGGAATTCCTCAAGCAATTCATTAACATCTTCATTATTTATTGGGTAAAGGTCTTTATTTGCCTTAAAACTAAATGCTAGGTCCAAAAAGTCCTTCACCTTTGAGTTCCCCAACTCAGGTTCCTGGGGAACGTAGGCAATATAGCGCCTAAGCTCCCATACTGTGGCCTTATTTAACATAGAACCCATTATCCATATCTCCCCCTTACTTGGTTTAGCCAGTCCTAACATACATTTAAGCAAGGTAGTTTTCCCAATTCCTGAATTTCCTGTGATCAGAAATTTTTCTCTATGTCTTATGCTAACACACAGGTTTGAAAATAGGGTCTTATCCTCTATTGCCAATGCAATATCTTTTAGTTCAATGACATTATTTTCCATATGCTATCTATTTTTATTAAGCTTTTTATCTCAAAAACGTGAAAAAAATTTACGTTTTTTTCTGAATCCTAAGTCATTTTTTTTTATTCTGAATTATGAATTCTAAATAAAAATTAGCCTTCATACTTCATCCTTCACCCTTTCGCCTTTTGCCACCTTTTATATTAACCTGCAGTTTTCGGAACTTTAGTTTAATATTTGGTTGTTAATGTAGTATTATCTACCCATTTATTCTTTAGAAGATAGTAGAGAAAAAATCAGGTGTAAAGTTGTAATTGGCGATTATACAGGCCTCCGTCAAAGTCGACATTTTCAAAAATTTCAAGACACCTCTTTTATAATTTTGGATTATGGATTTTGAATTTTGAATTAAATCAAGAATAAAATCCTGTTGGGACAAAAATTAATCCAAAATCCAAAATTTAAAATTCAAAATCATATTCCCTTTCCATTTAATCCTCTCAATTTCCTTATGACTGTCCTGAAGGGTTTGACGTATCCCTGGTTTATTAATAAATATCCCTTGTAAAACTAAACATAATACATTAGATTTATGTCCGTTTATTATAATAAATTTTGTAGCTAGTTATTACTGTAATTTAAAAAAATTTAGCCAAGGGGGGAAATATCATGGGTTACAAGAATGTAATAGTGGAAGTAGGACAAGACTTTGTTGGGACCATTACTCTAAACAGGCCCAAGAGTTTAAATACCTTTACTCTAGACCTTTCAAATGAACTAAATGCAGCTCTGCAAGAGCTAGATAATAACCCCAAGGTCCGTGTGATAATAATAAAAGGGGCAGGTAAAGGGTTTAGTGCAGGTATAGATGTGAGCGATTTTTTTGGTAAGACCACATTAGAGTATAAAGAGTGGATAGAAAAGATGGAGAGTCCGTTGATACTTATAAGCAAACTGAAAAAGCCTGTTATAGCCCAGGTTCATGGACCAGCAGTTGCCAATGGGTGTGGGCTAGTTGCTGCTGCAGACCTGGCCATTGCCTCAAAAAACAGTAAATTTGGACTCACTGCAATAAATGTGGGTC
>JALWFY010000217.1 GCA_027013815.1 Desulfohalobiaceae bacterium
CTAACCTGTATTATTAAAAATGCTGCCACACCTGTTGAAATTAGGCCAAATATCATTATCCATTTAGAAATATCTAAGCCTGGGACATGGCGTACAATTGGAAATAATTTTAAAATGACATACAGTACAACTGAAGTTTCAATGCCAGATAGAAGTGCACAAACAGGTGAGGGTGCCTGACTGTGTGCATCAGGGAGCCAGGTGTGCAAAGGGACCAGACCCACCTTTGTACCAAATCCCACAAGGATTAAAAACAAGCTGGCCTTGACTAGGGTCGGTGACATATGGGGGGCTATGGACTTAATAGAAGTCCAGGTATAGTGCTCTATCCCTGCCCTTTTTGCTGCTGCAAACAAGATAAGAAACCCAAGGAGTGCAATCCCTGCCCCCATTAAGGTAATGACAACATATTTCCAGGCTGCCTCCAGGGCCTCGTGGCTATTTTCAAAACCCACTAAGATTACTGAAAATAATGTGGTGAGTTCCACTGCAACCCAGACCACATTGGGTTCCTGGATTATAGGAACAATTAACATTGAAAATACAAATAGATTGTAATTAAAATAGTATCTTTTTATAAGTCTTTTTTTGTGTATATCCATATATCCAATGGAAAATATAGATGCACACAAATTTACAAAAGCAACTAGCAACAAAATCACAGCACCAAATCCATCTATTCCAATCCACGCATCCTTATATCCAATAAATGGATGTATTTGTGTTATTTTCCGTGTATAATAGAGTGCTATAATAAAGATAAAAAATGCTCCAACAAATGTAATATACTTTGATAAGCTATTCCAATTACATATTACACACATCAAAATACACAAGATAGGAATCAACATTAATATATTAAGTGCTAACATTACTTGGCCTCCTCTTTAAGGGACTTTAATATACCCACAAAAGTAGTACCTGTTTGTTCATGTATTTTCCTAGTAAGTACAGCCACAACAAACACCATCACCAGGATATCAAATGCAGCAGCAAGTTCTGTTATAACAGATAGGTCCCTTGCCAAGGAGATACCTGCGAAAAACGCACCATTTTCCATGGCAAGTATCCCAATCAATTGTGGAAGAGCTTCACGTCTAACGGTCAATGTATATGCCCCAAGTAAAAGTCCTGAGATCCCTATTGGAAGGTTTATATATAATATAGGATCTGGACCAAGGGCCAAAATCAATGGAATTGCAAGAAACCATCCTATTATGGTCAAAAATAGGGATATAATAAGAGAAGAGGGGATGTTAATTATATGGTTAATTTCCCTTTTAGTATAGATGGTGGATGGGAGTATTATTTTCAACATATATGGGATCAAAAATACCTTGGTAATCAAATTAATAAGCCCCACTCCAATTGGATGCAGGGATTTAAGTTCCATGCCAATCAAAAAGGCAGAACAACTAAGGAATAGGGATTCCAGGATAAAGAACTTAAGACATACCCCTATTTGACGACTCCCCACTATGCCAAAGGCAGATATAATAAAAAGCCCACCAGCCAATGCATTTAGATTTATGAGTAGGGAAAGATTTATATTCATGTATTCCTCCCATAGAGTTATTAATGTTGAAACGCACTGGTCATCATAGCTATTGTTGCAATCACAAAGGCCGCTGTCATAAATTCACTGATCCTGTATAACCTGAGTTTTGCAAGGGATGACTCAATTATCGTGAGCACAATAAGAAAGATTAAGACCTTAAAAAAAACTAAGGGGATGGCCAAAATCACATCCAAAAAGTTCTGTGTTGAGGCAAGGCCCCACGGTGTTACCAGGACATTTAAAAATATACACATGAGCACAAAAAATTTCATATAACCACCCCATTTCATCAAGGCTGCGCCTTTTCCAGAAAATTCCAAATCCTTTGATTCATCGATCATGGCCAGTTCAAAATGGCCCGATGGATTATCCACAGGGATACGTCCCTTTTCTGCAAGGATGAGCATAAAAAACGCTATTAGGATCAAGATATGAGATGGTTCAAAAAAATTGCTCATAGGGTTTACCCATTTTTGTTGCACAATAAAAGGTATGGTTGAATCTGCCACATAGGATACAGTAAAAAATACAATAATAAATATAGGTTCTGCCAAAAATCCAACCATCCTGGTCCTGCTACTACCCATTGCCCCATAAGGGTTTGTGGTGTCTACTGCAGCAAGGGTGGCAAAAAAACCAGCAAGGGCAAGTACAAAACCACCACCAACCATATCCCCCATAAATGCCCAAAACAGCGGATAATCTGTTAGAACTGGGATCAAAAGGGTTACAAACAAAGGCGCCATAAATACCAGATATGGAGTTATCCGAAATATCCAGCTAGACTGTTTAGGAACTGCCTCATCCTTAGAGAATAATTTATAAAGGTCCCTATATGGCTGGAATATACTAGGACCTGTCTTTGATTGGACCCTCTCCTTTAGTTTGTTTAATATGCCCACACACAAGGGAGATAGAGCCATTACAACAAACATCTGCATTAAATTGAACACAAAATGTTTTAACATAAGCCCCTTCCTCTAAGTTTAGAAAATAGACAAAAAAATCCCTTTACCTGTAATTATAGATCTACAGGTCAAGATAAATACACAAAAATTACACGGATCTAACAGATCCTATACTAGACGTGTTCACCAAAAGATGTGGGGATAGATAAAAAAAGCATACAACCAACTGTTGGGTAGACAAGACATTTTCATTTGGACTCCTCCCTATTTTTTTAAGGCAGGAGTCATCAGCCCTAAATTGGGCATTTAAGGGGGACTCCATCCCTCTTGAGCAAAAAAAGCAGGATATGTGTAGCAGACTAACTTTTTATTGTCAATTTATAAAAAGGGGTTTACTACTTGTACAACTAGTTAAGAGATTGTTGTTTTAAAGTAGACTTGCCTTGTTTATGTCATCTCTGTTAAACAAAAGAGGACTCACTAAATATTATTTATAATGAATTTAAGGAGAGATATATATGGATACCATAACCTGGGAAGAGTTTGAAAAAATTGAAATGAGGTCAGGCACTATAATTGATGTTCAGGAATTTCCAGAGGCACGTAACCCTGCATATAAATTGTGGATAGACTTTGGTGAAGAAATAGGGATCAAAAAATCAAGTGCTCAGATTACAGACCTATATTCAAAAGAAGAATTAATAGGCAAACAGGTCATTTGTGTGATAAATTTTCCAAAAAAACAAATAGGTCCTTTTATGTCCGAGTGTTTGGTCACTGGTCTCATCCAAGAGGACGAATCAGTGGTGCTTGCAGTTCCTGACAAAAAAACAAAAAACGGCCTAAAATTAGGTTAAAGGAAGTTAAATATTAATATGAAAGAGGATTTTTTAAAATGCCACTTTTGCGGGGGCAGGGCTGAGATAAAGGGCAAATGAGCCAATGCAAGGGTAGTCTGCAGGGACTGCGGACTAGTTCGTCCTATCTCAGAATACAGAGAAGATATTGAGAGGCTAAAAGAAAGGTGGATCTGTGAATATCACGATAAACAGTCTCAAACTAGCTAAATCTCCAAGAACAAATTTCTTTGCTAAAACAACCCCTTTTAATTTTTTATTGCAAAATTAAACTTAAGAGATATAGGTTGATTTCGTTTGTAAGATTAGGGTATAATATTACTCATCTATGTAAAATAACTGAGAAGAGAAACTTCATGAAATGAGAGTAATTTCTTTTATGATCTAGGGGGTAAGCTAAATATTGTATTGGGTTTAATAGTCAAAAATAGGTTAAAAATATTTATTTTAAAAAGTTTAAAGTTTGATGAATATTTATGCTAATATCATATATAATAACTAATTTTCTCTTTTTTTTAGTCTTATCATTAATATTAAGCTTTCCCAAAAAGATTAAAAATTCTGTTTCTCCCTTTAATAGAGTGAGTCCAATTAAGGTGTTTTTTTCTTGAAATATCAGTTTAAAAAGTGAAGGAGGACAACATTATGCCTTTAAAAAAAGGACCGGGAGCTAAAGGATCAGAAAATGTTCCAAAGCCTTTACCCAAAAAAGAGGCTGAGGCAAAGAGGAAGAGGGCTCGCACCCTTGCAAAGCAACAACAACTTGCCGAAAGGATTGCAGCTGCATCTGCTCAGCTTGCCAGTGCAGTAACCCAGTCCACTGCAGCCATTGAACAGCTCACCAAGGCCATGGATCAGATTGCAAGTGGTGCTGAACAGGCAAGTGGCGCATCCCAAGAGCTATTAGAAGGAGGGATATATCTCGTTCTTTAAACAAAAAGGTGAAACTCATAATAGAAGGAGAAGATACTAGGGCTGATAAAAACGTACTTGAAAAGATGACAGACCCATTGGTTCATCTAGTTAGAAATAGTTTAGATCATGGAATTGAGAGCCCAGATGAGAGAAAAACCTTTGGCAAACCTGAAGAGGGCCATATAATCTTAGCGGCTCATCAATTGGACGATCAGGTGGTTATAGAAGTAAAGGACGATGGTAGAGGAATTGATGTTGATAAGGTCAAACAAAAGGCTTATGAAAAAGGAATTATTGATGAGAATGCGCTTGAGAAACTAAGCCATGAAAAAGCCCTTGAGTTAATTTTTGCACCAGGACTTTCAACTGCAAAAAAAATTACAGATGTGTCTGGTCGAGGAGTGGGTATGGATGTTGTTCGTGCCATGGTTGAAGAAGTGGGAGGAAGTGTTAGAATAAAATCTGAACTTGGCAAAGGCACAACTGTTACCCTCAGCCTGCCTCTGTCCATGGCAGTGACTCGGATATTGATGGTTGAGGTATGTAGGGAATTTTTTGGCATTCCCATTGAAAATGTCTCAGAAACAGTGAAACTCCCTCGCTCTGAGATTCATAAAGTAAAGGATAAAAAAGTAATTGTGCTTAGAGATAGGATAATCCCCATATATAATTTAACCAAAATCCTGGAGATAGATAAATTTAAGCAAAACAATGATTGTTCAAAGACAAAAGATCAAATTTATGAAGAGGATGAGATAGCAATATTGATTTTGACCCTTGAAAAGTTGGAATTTGGCCTAATAGTGGATAAATTTCATGAAGGAATTGACATTGTTTTAAAGCCATTAGAAGGTGCCATGCAAAAATTTACCATCTATTCAGGGGCAACCCTGCTTGGAGATGGGCGGGTGCTTCTTATTTTAAACCCAAAGGAGCTTATAAAATGGCTATAAAATATGACAAAGATGTGGCGTTTTTTGAAGATATATGCACAGTTGAAGAGGCTGAAGAGTTTGTAGTTTGGATAAAAGAACAAAAAGAACCTAAATTGAATTTAGAGTCCCTTGAGCATATGCATACTGCCCTGCTTCAAACTATTTTATTTTTTAAACCTGAAATTTTGAAACTACCCAATGATAATTTTTTTCAGGATATATTATGCTTATAATTCCAATTGGAAATAGGAAAGGGGGAACTGGAAAGACCACCACTTCGTTGAATTTTGTTGTTTAAATGGCATAGAAAAATTCTAGATCAGGAGGATGACTATGAAAAAACTACCTATTGGCATATCTACTTTTGAGAAGATAATAAAAGATAATTACATTTATATAGATAAGACAAAAGAAGCATATGAGATTATAACTAACTATACCTATGTCTTTTTATCCCGTCCAAGGAGATTTGGAAAGAGCCTTTTTTTGGACACCCTAAAGGAGATATTTGAGGGGAACAAGGAGTTATTTAAGGGATTATACATTTATGATAAATGGGATTTTAAAAAATATCCTGTTATAAAGATTAGCTGGGCGGGGAATTTTCAGAGTCTCAAAAAACTTGAAAATAGAGCTTATTCAATCTTTAAGGATAATCAGAGAAGACTTGGGATTTCTTGTGAGAATACAGAAGATACTCCTTCATGTTTTGATGAGCTTATAAAATTATCTTATGAAAAATACAGTGAAAGGGTAGTAATCTTAATAGATGAATATGACAAGCCAATATTAGATGTTATAGAAGATATTGAGCAGGCAAAGAAGAATCGTGAATATCTAAAAGGCCTGTATAGTATAATAAAAGAGAATGATGCATATGTAAAATTTGCATTTTTAACAGGGGTTAGCAAGTTCTCCAAGGCGTCAATATTTAGTGGGTTAAATATGCTAGAAGATATTTCTTTGAGTCCAAGATTTGGAAATGTATGTGGTTATACGCAAAAGGATATAGAGACTTCCTTTAAAGAATATCTGGAAGGAGTGGATTTAGAGAGGGTTAAAGATTGGTATAATGGATATTATTTTTTAAAGGATAAACTCTATAATCCCTTTGATATTTTGCAGTTTATTAAAAATAACTATTTGTTTAGAAATTATTGGTTTGAGACAGGCACCCCTTCTTTTCTTATAAAATTAATTAAACAAAACAAATATTTTCTCCCTAGACTCTCAGACATTGTGCTAGATGATAGGCTAATTAGCAGTTTTGATATAGAAAAGCTGGATACGGAAGTAATACTTTATCAGAGCGGTTATCTTACTATAGATGAGTTAATAGAAAGTCCCTTTGGAATAGAATATAGATTAAAAATCCCAAATAAAGAGATAAAGATTTCTTTAAATGACTATATATTAGACTACTTGATGGAACAAAGCTCTTATAATAAAAACAAACATTCTTTATATAAGGCCCTTTTAAATGAGGACTTGATTTCTTTTAAAGAATCTCTCATCTCTATTTTTGCCTCTATACCCTATAACTACTACATAAAAAACAACATAGATGAATATGAAGGGTTTTATGCAAGTGTGGTGTATGTGTATTTGCAATCTCTGGGATTTGATATAATAGGAGAAGATGTAACTAATCATGGAAGAATAGATTTAACTGTTTTGTTAAAGGACAAGGTATATATTATAGAATTTAAAATAGATGGAAAAAAAGGAGAGACTATATCTCAAATAAAATCAAAAAAATATCATGAGAAATATTTAAAAAAATTTAATAAAATATATCTAGTTGGCATTGAATTTAGCTCAAAGGAAAAAAATGTGGTTAATTTTGAGTGGGAGGAGATTAAATCTAATTTAAATCATTAAACAATTAAATTATCAGGGACGTATTTATGAAGAGACTACCTATTGGCATATCTACATTGAGAGAGATTCGGGAAGATAACTATGTTTATATAGATAAGACAAAAGAAGCCTATGATGTAATAACAAACTATAAATACGTTTTTTTATCCCGTCCAAGGAGATTTGGAAAGAGTCTTTTTTTGGACACCCTAAAGGAGATATTTGAGGGGAACAAGGAGTTATTTAAGGGATTATACATCTACGATAAATGGGATTTTAAAAAATATCCTGTTATAAAGATTAGCTGGGCGGGGAATTTTCAGACACTTAAAAATTTACAAGAAATGGCTCAGAAAATTCTCTATGATAATCAAATCAAGCTTGGTATCAAATGCAGGAATCAGGACTATATGCCTGCTTGTTTTGATGAATTAATTAAAGAGGCCTTTCGTAAATACAATGAAAGGGTAGTAATCTTAATAGATGAATATGATAAGCCAATATTAGATGTTATAGAAGATATTAAGCAGGCAAAGAAGAACCGTGAATATTTAAAGGGTCTATATAGTATCATCAAAGACAATGATGCATATGTAAAATTTGCATTTTTAACAGGGGTTAGCAAGTTCTCCAAGGCGTCAATATTTAGTGGGTTAAATATGCTAGAAGATATTTCTTTAAGTCCAAGATTTGGAAATATATGCGGTTATACACAAAAGGATATAGAGACTTCTTTTAAAGAATATCTGGAAGGAGTGGACTTAGAGAGGGTTAAAGATTGGTATAATGGATATTATTTTTTAAAGGATAACCTCTATAATCCTTTTGATATTTTGCAATTTATTAAAAATGACTACTTATTTAAAAATTACTGGTTTGAAACAGGGACCCCATCATTTCTTATAAAACTAATCAAGCAAAACAGATATTTTTTACCAAGACTTTCAGATATTGTTGTAGATGATAGGCTAATTAGTAGTTTTGATATAGAAAAGCTAGACTTAGAAGTAATACTCTATCAAAGCGGTTATCTTACAATTGATAGAATGAGAGAAAGGAGACGGGGAGGAATAGAATATATTTTAAGACTTCCCAATGAGGAGGTAAAAACCTCATTAAATGATTATATAATAGACTATTTATTTGACCACACTCAGATCCGTTCAAGACTTCAAGACAATTTATATGATGCTATTGTGGATGAAGACATGGAAAAATTCAAAGAGATGTTGATCTCCATCTTTGCATCTATACCCTATAACTATTACATAAAAAATAACATAGAGGAATATGAAGGATTTTATGCAAGTGTAGTGTATGTATATTTGCAGTCTTTGGGATTTGATATAATAGGAGAAGATGTAACTAATCATGGAAGAATAGATTTAACTGTTTTGTTAAAGGACAAGGTATATATTATAGAATTTAAAATAGATGGAAAAAAAGGAGAGGCTATATCTCAGATAAAATCAAAAAAATATCATGAGAAATATTTAAAAAAATTTAATAAAATATATCTAGTTGGCATTGAATTTAGTTCAAAAGAAAAAAATGTGGTTAATTTTGAGTGGGAGCGAATTTAATATAAAACAATAAAAATTAAATAAATATTTTATAGTATGCCAGCATATAATCATAAATTTAAATTATACATTTTGTGTTTATAAAGGTAATATTTTAGTGCTTTTAAACTCAAAATTCTATTTATTATAAAGTAATTTCCTATTTTTAACTGTTTTTTTCTTTGGTGGTATAATAACATTTTAAGTTGGAATAGAGATATCAATCCATACTTAACCATTAATTGACCGGTCAATTCATCTAATTTTTTATTTTCTAAGATGAAATACAATTCTTCTTCATCAATGTAATTCCACCTGAGTGCAATTTCTCCTATTTTATCTCTAGTGGTTTTCTGCCAATTTATTGCCCGAATATAGGTTCTCCAGTTTATTATTCCATTATAATAAAGGAATTCTGCAAACTTTAGTTTCCTTTTTGGAACAAAAATACATTTGTTTTTGTAATCTTTTGAAGTTTTGGATTTATCTTTTTTAAAGACCTTTTTATTATAAAAGTGAGGATCTTCTTTCTTATTAGTTAAATGGTTAATGATAATTTCATATGCCTCTACTAGCTTTATAAAATAATTCTTTTTTTCTTCAATTACTTCTTTAGATTCACCTGTGTATAGATCAGGGTGATATTGAAATAATTTTTTTCTATATATTGATTTTATATCATCAATTTTAAGGGTATCTAAAGATGATGGTGTTATGGGGTCTAGTCCTTCAAATAAGATATGACATGCATCCATTGTATCACAGGATTCCATGAAAAAAATCCCCTCTATAATTCCCTATAATTATTTGATGGTATTTTGTATAAAAAAATATATTGTTGTCAACTTATAATTGAAATCTTTATTCTTCAACTTCACCCACAGCAAGGCTGTATGTGGAAAGGTAAAGTTGTAAGGAGTGTTTAATAAAAAATTTTTTTGTATCCCCTATAAAAACACTACTTGATATACCATCTCCTTATTTTTTAAAAATTTATCAATATCAGCACGTTGAAAATCTTTTATTTCACATATCCTAGATACAAAAAGGCCCTCTTTGTTCTTGAGGGCCTTGTATTCTTCTACAAATCCAATAACAAGTGCATAACCACATCCACCAAATCCACAACAAGAGGTGTCCACTATACCATATCCCATATAATATAAGAGTTCTCTCCCCTTATATTCTATCACCTTCTCTTGTATAAGTTCATAATGTCCTGAGATTGTATCCACCTTTTTAGGGATAGAAAAATGTATAAATTCCTTTGTCATTATGATTCATATTTTCCTATAATAGATATTGCACATATATTCATAAACGGGAACCCCCCAAGGTTATGGGTAAGTCCAATCCTTGGATCCTCAAGTTGCCTTTCCCCTGCCCTTCCAAGGAGCTGTAAATAGACCTCATATATCATCCTGAGTCCAGAGGCACCAATTGGATGGCCAAAACATTTTAGTCCCCCGTCAATCTGACATGGGATCTTGCCATCTCTGTCATAAAAACCATCCATTATATCATTAATTGCCTTTCCCCTTTCAGAAATATGCAGATCTTCATAAGTCACAAGCTCTGTAATGGAAAAACAGTCATGTACCTCTATAAGAGACAACTCTTTTCTTGGGTCCTCAATCCCTGCCTCTTTGTATGCCTCTATTGAACACTTGGAAGTAGTTACAAAATGAGAACCATCCCATTTATCATAAGCAATCTCTTCACCACTGGATACTGCGATCTGAAGGGCCTTGACTGTTATTATGTCCTTTTTACCAATCTTTTTTGCAATCTCTGGTGTAGTAATTATAGCTGCAGATGCACCATCTGAGACCCCACAACAGTCAAATAGCCCCAGGGGATAAGCTATTATTGGTGAGGCCATTACCTGCTCTTCTGTGACCGCTCGTCTGAGATGGGCCTTTGGGTTAAAGGTCCCATTTAAATGGCTCTTTGCTGAAATATGGGCCATTGCCCTTTTTATGTCTTTCATTGGAATATTGTATTTTGCACTATATGCTGATGCAAGTTGTGCAAATGCCCCTGGTGCAGTTAAATTTGGCCACCACTGACTTGAAAGGGTCCCAGGGGAAAGCTGGGGCAGGCCCCCATATCCTGTATCTTTTAGTTTTTCCACTCCAAGTGCAAGACATATATCATATGCCCCAGAGGCAACTGCATAACATGCCCCTCTAAATGCCTCAGTACCTGTGGCACAATAATTCTCAGTCCTGGTAACTGGGATCTTGGGTAAACGCAGTGTTGTTGCAAGGGGCATTGCTGTTTTTCCCACATTTACCTCATCTATACATGTTCCAAACCATGCAGCTTGAATATCTTTTTTTTCTATTCCAGCATCCTCAATACATTCTAAAAAGGCCTCAACTATAAGTTCCTCTGCACCAACATCCCATCTTTCTCCAAATTTAGTACACCCCATTCCAATTATGGCCACTTTATCTCTTATGCCACGTGCCATAATGTATCCTCCTATTTATTTTTTAAAAAAACATCTTCATAATTGCTTCATTAGCATTATAAAATTCCTGCACATCAGAGATATCATTTATCTGATCAAAATTTTCAGCTATATCTTCAACAGTGGGTATCTCATTACCTTTCTCTATTTTAACCCCTTTACCCGTCAAATATGCAGCCCTATTGTAATACCCTGCAGCGCAATTAAATACATATCCAGTACATTCACATTCTTCACTAGATAAGTATAATACCATAGGCGCAACATATTCTGGCTTCATTTTTTCAAATAGATCAGGGGGAAGTATATCTTGAGTTAATCTTGATGCAGCAATTGGAGCAATTGTATTTACCTTAATGTTATATTTTTCTCCCTCTATTTTTAGTGTATTCATAAGCCCTACAAGTCCCATCTTTGCAGAAGAATAATTGGTCTGTCCAAAATTTCCATACAGTCCTGCACCTGAGGATGTAAAAATGATACGTCCATATCCCTGTTTTTTCATTATTTCAAAGGCAGGTTTTGTTACATAATAAGCACCATTTAGATGCACATCTATTACTGGATGCCATTTATCTTCTTCCATTTTAACAAAACTCTTATCCCTAAGTATACCTGCATTATTTATAACAATATCAATCCTTCCAAAGTTATCTATTGCGCACTTAATAATATTTTCACCACCCTGTTTTGTTGCAACATTATCGTAATTTGCAACTGCCTCTCCTCCAAAAGACTTTATTTCATCCACCACCTTTTGTGCAGGGGTGGTAGATGAACCTGTTCCATCTCGCTCTCCACCAAGGTCATTTACCACTACCTTGGCACCCCTTTTTGCGAGCTCAATGGCATAAACCATTCCAAGGCCGCCACCTGCACCTGTGACCACTGCTACCTTACCGTTAAATTTTATCTTCTCCATTTCTTCTAGTGCACCAAAAACTGGCCTTGCCTTCCAAAAATATTGTTTAAATCCCCTTTTCTCATCTATTAGTCTTATACGGAACACCATCTCCATTGGAAGACCTACCTTTAGGTCTTCTAGGTCACAATCAGTAAAGTCCATGAGGATCCTTCCCCCTCCCTCAAATTGTATAAGTCCGTATTTATGTGGTGGATCAATAGAGGCAGCCAACATATCTCCAGTAAAGGTCATTATCTTGCCTGTCTTGTCTGAAAACTCATAGTCCTCCTGGGTCCCAACTGCGCCACAATCTGGATTCACACATATATCCTGCTTTGGAAATTGTACTGTGCTGCACTTTGTGCACCTACCTCCAAGCAAGGATAACAACATCTCATTCTTTCTCCATAACACACTAAAAGAGGTCTGGATGTCCACATCTCCCCGAAGCCCAAGGTCAGGAGATAGGTTTTTACTAAACACCAAAAATTTAGTATAATTATCAATGGTCTTTTTGTTCTCTAAATTTGTCTTAACCCCATATCTTGGTTCAAATTTCTTTATCTCTTCAGTAACTTCAAAACACAGGGCATCACATCCATGACCAAAGCCACATACAATTATTTTTTCCCCTGGGCTCGCCTCTTCCAACACCTTTGCGAGCATAAGCAAAGGATGGGCACACCCTGTTTCACCAACTACTTCGTGTAAATTATCTTGTATCTGTTCTTTATTGGCACCAATCTTTTTCCCTATTTTTGAATGGTCCCGTTTAAACACACAGGGATACACAAACTTAGATATATCAGAAACCTCTAATCCCAATCTTTCCATAAGGCCCAATATGGTCTTTGGGATGAACTTTAAATAACCTTCATCCCTTGCCCATCTCTCTTCCCAGAAAAAATCAAACTCTTTAAATTCTCCCCTAATGTGATCGTTAAAATCACAGGAAATAGAGTATGAGCCAAGATATCTTGCTAATACTTTGTCCCCTTTACCTATT
Organism: Desulfohalobiaceae bacterium; assembly: GCA_027013815.1. Classification (GTDB taxonomy): domain Bacteria; phylum Desulfobacterota; class Desulfovibrionia; order Desulfovibrionales; family Desulfothermaceae; genus Desulfothermus. Next base: position 12,982 of record JALWFY010000217.1, read on the forward strand.
ACAAAGCTGGCTGCACCATCTCCAAAGTACATCTCATAAAAAGACCCTGGTTTTGCACGCCTAGAATCTGCACCTACCACAAGGATATCTCCTTTTTCTGAATCTTTGGCCATATCCAGCGCAGATTTAAGGGCTGTGGTCCCTGCCTTTTGGGCACCTGTAATGTCTTGAGTAAACACCTCCTGTCTTAGGTTCAGGGCCGCCCTTACTATACCGGCATTTTGCCTGTCTAAAAAAGGAAAGGTAGTTGAAGCAAATAAGATTCCACTTATATTTTGTTTATCTGTATTAGAAATAGCATCCATTGCTGCTGAAACCGCCATGGTCACAGAATCTTCATCCCAATTGCACATGGACCTCTCTCCCTGTGCCACCATCATAAGGGCTGGGGAAAACCATCCCATGGCCTGATATATGGCCTGGCGGGAGAGCCTTAGCCTTGGAATATATGCCCCATAGGATTTAATACCTATCATAATTCCTCCTCACTCATTTTTATTTTTTTACATCTTAAATAATTTTTCTATTAACTGTGATTTAACAATATCCCCTGAGATCTTTAATTTTCCTGAAGTATATGCTTGCATTGCTGGAAGTTTACCATTCATCATGTCAAGAAAATCTTTATCTTGCATTTCAAGTGTAGTAGTTGCCCCTTCAACACTACCCTCCATGACCTCTAAATTCCCGTCTTTGACCTTAACAACCCAACTACCAGATTTTTCTCCAGATATGTTAAACAAAAATACAACATCTACACCTTTTGCTGCATCTGCATTAAATGAACCCTTCATTGCATCAAATACTTCACTAGGCGATTCAAATCCCTTAACATCCTCATGGTCTGGAGCTTTTTTGGTCATAGATTGAAGGAGGTCTGACAACTGTTCTGTTAAGTTCTTATATACTTTAAATTCCTTTAAATTAGAAATAAGAGAAAAATTATCCTTGATCAGCTCTGGAGAAGGCACCTCTCCCTGCTTTGAGAGCATAACCCCTGCTCCTGTACCTAACACAACACGGTTATATGTGCCTAATCCTGCATTATAGATTGCACCTGTTACCTCACATTCTTCACTTACAAGATATAGCACCAATGGGGTCACATATTCTGGTCTTGCCTTATCAAGCAATTCTTTAGGAAAGATGTCTTGTGTGAGTCTAGATGCTGCAAGAGGCGCAATTGTATTCACCTTGACGTTGTATCTCTCCCCTTCTTCCTTTAATGTATTCATAAATCCAACCAAGGCGAGCTTTGCTGCAGAATAATTTGCCTGTCCAAAATTTCCATAAAGACCTGCTGCAGAAGTAGTAAATATAATCCTCCCATAACCTTGTTCCTTCATCTTTAAAAAAGCAGGTCTTGTAACATGATATGCCCCATGTAGGTGCACATCCAATACCCCATGCCATTTGTCTTCATCCATTTTCACAAAGCTCTTATCCCTAAGTATCCCTGCATTATTTATAACAATATCTATCCTTCCAAAGTTATCTATTGCACATTTTACAATATTTTCACCACCCTGTTTTGTTGCAACATTATCGTAATTTGCAACTGCCTCTCCTCCAAAAGATCTTATCTCATCTACCACTTTTTGTGCAGGGGTGGTAGAGGAACCTGTGCCATTTGTGGCTCCCCCAAGGTCATTTACCACTACTTTGGCTCCCCTTTTTGCAAGCTCAATGGCATAAGTGCGACCAAGTCCTCCTCCAGCTCCTGTAATGATTGCTACTTTTCCTGAAAAGTCTATTTTTTCTTTCACAGGTTCATTGAACTCAAATTCCCCCATATCGATTACAATCTCTCCGGTCTTTGCATTTACGACCCTGTATACGGCCTCCTTATCAGACAACTTCCATATAAGGGTCTTTATAGGCAGACCAGGGTACAAGGGCCTTGAAAACCTGCAAGAAATCCTCCTTACCTTTTCAGGACTTCCTGGGACAAGTGAGCGAATAAGTGCTCGACATGCAAATCCAAGGGTACACAGGCCATGCATTATTGGCTCTTGAAACCCCACCTTTCTGGCAAATTCTGGGTCCACGTGAAGGGCAAATAAATCCCCTGAAAGCCTATAAATAAGTGGCTGGTCTGGGGAGGGATAATCCTCCACAACAAAGTCAGGATCCCTTGTTGGAATCTTTGTTTCTTTTTTAGGTGGCCTTTTACCACCAAAATTCCCATCTAACCTCCCTATTAAAGTGATCCTATTTGTAAATAGCTTCCTACCCTTGTCATCTCTTGTCACCCCTTCACCTACAATAACTGCCCCCTTGTCTCCTAGGTCATAATAATCCTTTATCGCTCCGGTGGTAATAAACTTGCCCTGGCTGGGAATGGGCCTGTGAAAGATTATCTCCTGTTCCCCATGGAGAAGTCCTGCAAGGTTCACATTGGACTTTGCTCCTAAATGGGAGAGAAAATCAAAGACCGCTGCAATGGAAAAGGTCGGAACTACCTTTAGGTCTTTTTCATATACATATTCCAATTCATCAAATCCCGCTCCCACACCAAGGGCATATAATACCACGTCTCTCCAGGTATATGCCTTTTCAATTGGGCCTATTTTTTCTCCAATTGCATTAAGATTTAAGGCCATAATCTCCTCCTAACTAAGTTAAGATATGTTCTTTTGGACCTGTACCAATATTTATATTCGCAACATGCAACCAAAATTCATGCACCCATAATCTAACTGAGCGCTCATTTAGTTTTAAACTATGCAAAAAAAAGAACAATGTGTCAAGACAGAAACTCATCTTTTGAGGTTAGTTGAATGTTAAATATAATCAGGCCAGAGCTTCTTGACAAAAATATATTTATTTAATTATATCTAACTCATATTTTTCACTAAAACTGTCCAAATATGAAGGACATGAGTTATGTCAGGCCCAAAAAATGGGGCCACCCAGACTCATGGGTGGCCCCATTTTTTTATGGTATTTTATGTAACTAAAAAAATAGAGGTGATACAATGATACTTTTTATAGATAATTATGATTCATTTACCTATAACTTAGTACAGCTCTTTCTCCCCATATACCCTAACATCAAAGTAATAAGGCATGATAAAATTACCACTCAAGAGATTAGAAAAATGGGTCCAAAGGCAATAATAATCTCACCAGGTCCAAAGGACCCTAAAAATGCAGGGGTCTCCCTTGAAGTTATTCAAACATTTTATAGAAAACTGCCAATTTTGGGGGTATGCCTTGGGATGCAGTGCATCAATGAATGTTTTGGAGGGAGGACAATAAAGGCCCCTGTCCCAGTCCATGGAAAGACATCTAAAATCATTCACAATGGAAAAGGACTTTTTATGGGACTCCCAAACCCATTAGAGGTGGCAAGGTATCATTCCTTGTGCATTGAACTAGGAAAAAACTCGCCCATTGAAATAGATTCATGGACACAAGACAATATTATCATGGGGATATCTATTAAAGACTACCCTGTGTTTGGAGTACAATTCCATCCTGAGAGTTTTTTAACACAACAAGGTAAAATAATTGCAAAAAATTTTTTAAAAAATCTATCATAGGAGAGACCAATATGAAGTTCATGAAAAACTTACCAAAAATAAAAGACCTTTATATAAAGGAGATTCCCCCCAATATAGACATAATTAATTTGGCCCAAAGATATTCTTCTGATCATGGCACAGTCTTACTTGCAAGTGGTGGTGATTTGGACTCAGCAAGGTTTAATATCCTAGGCATTAGTCCATGGCTTGAGATCAGGACAAAGGGAAAGACAATTAATATTAAATATAACAACGAGTCCATAGACCTGAGCCATGATCCATTTTATGCTTTAAAGGGTATAATAAACCATTTTAAAATACATATTAAAAAATATAACCAACCTTATCCTATTCTATCAGGTCTGTTGGGATATTTTTCATATGATCTAAAAGATCAAATAGAAGAGCTCCCAAGCCTTAGCATAGATGACTTAAATCTACCAGATATCCTTTTGTTCTCCCATAACTATCTGCTTGTTCAGGATAAAATAGATAAAAGGACCCACCTTATTATGCCTATCTTTAGAGACAAGGACTTAATAATAGAACCTACTATCTTAGACTTTCAACACAAAATAGAGTCAAAGGGATTTTATACAGATGGAAACCTGGTGTCTAATTTTAATAAAAGAGAATACATGGAAACAATAGACAGAATCAAAAGGTATATAATTAATGGTGATGTATATCAGGTAAACATGTCTCAGAGGTTTACAAGCTCTTTTTTTGGGGATGAATTTAGTTTATTTAAGACCCTTTTTTATCTAAATCCTGCCCCTTTTTTTGCCTACATAAGGTCTAATGATCACACAATTATCTCTACATCTCCAGAGAGATTCTTATTGCAAAAAGGTCATTATGTTGAGACAAGACCAATAAAGGGCACAAGGCCACGAGGAAATACAATAGATAAGGACCAGGAATTATTAAACGAGCTCAAGACAAGTAAAAAGGACGATGCAGAATTATCTATGATTGTGGACCTACTTAGAAATGATATTGGAAAGGTGTGTAAGCCTGGTAGTGTAAAGGTAAAAGAACATAAAAGGGTTGAAAGGTATAAAAATGTATTCCACTTAATATCCATTGTAGAAGGAGAGTTAAGTGACAATGCAGAATCAATTGACCTTATATGGGCTACATTTCCTGGGGGATCAATTACAGGATGCCCTAAGATCAGGGCCATGGAAATAATAGAGGAGTTAGAACCCAATAAAAGACATATCTACACTGGAAGTATTGGATATCTTAGCTTTCACAACACCATGGACCTATCCATTGCCATTAGGACTGCTACTATAATAAACAATAAAATCCTATTTTCTGTTGGCGGGGGTATAGTTTATGACTCAGATCCCTTACTTGAATTTCAAGAGACACTCTATAAGGCAGAAAGTTTTTTTAAAGCTCTACAGGGAGATAAATCCTTAGAAAAAAATAAAATATCACACCATCAAGTTTGGTTAAATGGAAAATTTCAAGATATAAACAACTCACATGTCCCAATTGATTCCCTTGCCTTTCAATACGGGATGGGTCTATTTGAGACTATCAGGGTCCAGAACAACAAGGTCTACTTTTTAGAGGAACATATAAATAGGCTAAAGACTAGCTGGGATAAAATAATGCCCATTGAGTTTCCCAATCTGAGTTGGGAAGAGATAATCTCAGAAGTCATAAAAAGAAATAGGCTTGAGGACCAATTAGTTGCAGTAAAGATAATTACTGGTATGGGCTCAAGGGATATTCCACCATATGATCGTATAATAGTAGTTATGTGCAAGAAATACCTACCAAGGGTCCATCCACAAGAGCTAGGACTCAAGGTATGTATATATCCCCAAAAAAGACTATTCCCCCTTGCTGAGCACAAGAGTTTAAATTACCTATATTACTTTGAAGCAGGTAAGTGGGCAAAAAAACACGGATTTCATGAGGCAATAATCTTAAATCCAGATGGTTCTATATCTGAAGGTAATACAACCAATATCTTAATGATAAAGGAGAGGGATGTATATGTCCCTATATCTGATTATTTTTTAAATGGGATAATGCTAAAAAAAACATTGGAATTTTTAAAAAATAAAAACTACAATATAATCTCAAAAAAGATTTATCCCAAGGAATTATTTTTGGCTGACGAGGTCTTGATGACCAATTCCTTAATTGGTGCCCTAAGGATAGCATATATTGATAACAAGGAGCTAGGCCAGAAGGACTCATTTATTTATAAAGACATAAATTCCTATTATTTTGGAGTATAGCTATGAAAATATTTATCTTAGGTGCAGGGGCCATTGGATCACTTTTAGGGGCCAGGCTATCTAAACAAAATGAGGTGGAGTTCTATTCCACAAATGAAAAACATATGAGGGCCATAACGGAAAATGGACTAAAAATTGAAGAGCTAGATGGATCTATTACTACCTATAAATTAAAGACATATACAAATATTGATGAGATAGAAATTAATCCTGATTTGGTCTTGGTCACTTTAAAGACATATAAGACCAAAGATGGGCTCTTGACACTGGTTCCTAGACTAAGCTCAAGGCCCATCTTCCTTACCCTTCAAAATGGTATTGGAAACATAGAAAGGATTACAGAATTGGTCCCAAGAGAACAGGTGATTGCAGGTATTACTGCACAAGGGGCTACCCTGGTAACTAAAGGATATATTAGACATGGGGGAAATGGCCCAACATATATTGGAGAAATCAACGGTCCCATAACCCCTCGCATCAAAGATATAGTAGAGATCTTTAATAAGTGTGGATTAAATACCTATCAAACTGATGACACAGAAA
>JALWFY010000218.1 GCA_027013815.1 Desulfohalobiaceae bacterium
CACATTAAAACCATATTGTTCAAGTACCTCTTTAAGTAGGTCCACTATTAATTTCTCATCATCCATGACAACAATAGTGCCTTTATTTACCAATGGAGTTATGATATTGTCATTTGACTCTTGCCTCTTAATTCCAATATCTTGGACTACTGGTAAATAAATATAAAAACAAGTGCCTCTATCCACCTCAGATTCTACAAATATTTCACCTTTGTGTTTTTTAATAATAGAATATGTAGTGGCAAGGCCAAGCCCTTGTCCCCTTGATTTTGTGGTAAAAAATGGGTCAAAAATATGTTTTATTACCTCTTTAGAAATACCGCACCCTTTATCTCTAATGGATATCTCTGCATATTCTCCAGGGGGTAGTGTACCTTTTTCTTCAGATAGATATATCCTGTTCAAGTTTACATAAATATCCCCCCCATCTGGCATGGCTTCAATTGCATTTAACACCATGTTCTCAATGGCCCTGGCAAGTTGGTGCTTGTCAAAATTAGATTTTATATCCCTATCCAAGTAAAAATTTGGCCTTACCTTTGAACCACTCAATGCAAATAATATGGTCTCCTCTAAAAATTTATCCAAGTAATCTATTTCCTTAACTGGTTCCCCTCCCCTGGCAAAAGTAAGTAATTGACTAGTTAGGTGCCTAGCGCGATCAAGGGATTCTAGGGATTTCTTGAGATACTTTTTAACCTCACTATTCTTTGCCTTCATTGTGGCAAGGTCCATAAATCCATATATTCCACTTAATAACTTATTAAAATCATGTGCAATTCCAGCAGCCAGCGTGCCCAATGCCTGTAATTTTTGAGCATTTTGACATGCCTCTAAAAACATCTTCTTCTCTCTAATATCCCTAATTACTAAAACACATCCTAGGACTGAACCCCTATGATCTATTAGTGGCGATGTCCTGAATTCAACATCAATTTGTTTGTTATTTATATTACATAATAAAACCACATCATATCCCTCAAAGGTCTTGCCCTCCCTGACACATCTAATTACTGGATTTTTTATCTTTTTTTCTGAATCTGATTCTTTAAATACAAATATCTCCTGTACATCCCTTCCAAGGATCTCCTCTTCTTCTAATTCTAATATAATTCTTCCAGCCCTATTGATATAATTGACTATGCCATCAAGTCCTGTTGTAATAATCCCATCTTGAACACTCCCTAATATGATTGAGAATTTCTCTTTCTCTTGAATGAGTTCTTTTTGCACTTGCTTAAGGTGAGTAATATCGAACACTGTACCCACTGCTGCAGGTCTTCCCTTATAAGTGATCCTTCCTGCAGTAAAATCTACCCATTTTTCTATGCCACTCTTGGTAATTATCTTGATTTCATACCTAACAGGGACCTCTTTGTCCCCTTTTAGCCGTTCCATACCCCTAGAGGCAATCAATTCTCTAAACTCTGGATGTGCGAATTCATAAAAAGGTTTTCCAGTAAACTCCTCCATGGAATATTCAGTTATTTCTTCACATGCCCTATTAACATATATAAAACCCTTTTCATTATATATGCCTATCCCTGTTGAAGTCACATCAGAGAGGGTCTTAAATAGGTCCATTTGTTCTTTTAACTCCTGCTCTAATCTCTTTCTCTTGGATATATCCCTAACCACTGCTATTACTATTTTTTTATTCCTTATAAAGGTACTGGTCAAAGAGACTTCCACCCAAAACCTGGTTTCATCTAATCTCTTGGCCATCCATTCAAATACCTGGGGCTCTCCCATTGCAGCCTTTTTAATATAAGACAATGCCAATTCTTCACTATAGTCTCCATGGGAAAATACTGATGTAGTTCTGTTAATGACCTGATCTTTATGCTTATATCCATACATCTTAAGCATTGTATGATTTACATCTATAATCTTACCTGTCTCCCCATCATGAATAAAAATAGCATCATTAGTGGAATCAAATATGGCCCTTAATTTTTCTTCGCTCTCTTTTAAAGATTTTTCTAAATTTATTCTTTGACTGACATCCCTGAAAACTGTTAGGATATATTCTATCTCACCCTTATTATTTCTCAAGGCAGATGCTGAAAATTCTACCCATATTAGTTCCCCCTCTTTTGTCTTTTCCTGTAACAATTTAATAACAGTTCTCTTTGGATCACTATTTGGGTCATTTTCCTTTTCCATTTCTTTTTTAAAGAGATCTAAAATTTCATCATAAGAGTCTCTACTTAACACTTTTTTTACATTTTGTCCTATCAACTCATTTGGTTCATACCCAAGTATTTTTATACAAGATGGGGTTATATAGACAAAATTTAAATTTAGATCAAATATAGCAATAACATCTGCTAGTTCATTATATACTTGTTTCAACATTGTTTGTGTTAATATTCCATTATCTATTGACATCACCTAGCCTTTAAAAAACTATAAATTTGTCATTATTAATAATATCCGTTATATGTCAAAAAATGTCAAATTTTACCCACTGTTTTTATGGTCAAATAAATAAAGTTCTTTATATCTATTGGAATATTCTGAGAAAATTTCTTTTAATAAAGGACATGAAGACCCTATCCGGTCTAAAGCTTATGTCCTTTAATTTGCTGGGGTAGGTAAAGCCATATATCTGTGGATCAAGCCTGCCCTTTATTAACTCTATATGTTGGTATTCTGATCCAAAGATCCCTTGTTTACTTGCTTCCATCCATAGAGGGACATGTTCTTTTTCAATGCCAAGGAGATGATATAGTGCAGTATCTAAGGCAATTGGACTATTTGATATACCAATTAAATTACAAATTTTCTTCTGTCCATCAAGGGGACCTGTGCCTTCCATTGCCCAGATACCATCTAAAATAGTAATGGTATTTGGTACAAGGTCCACAATTTTTAAAATAAATTGCGAAAACATCCTGTGGTCTTGGCCAAACCTTATATGGGCCAGGAGTTTATTATATCCTACAATTAGTCCAAACAAATTTTTTGTACCAAGACTAAATGCCATTTGTCCATGGGCCTTTAGTTTGGGAATATTTACAATACAGTCCACTTCTAAAATTTGTCGTGCTAGGGGATATGGAAATCTTAAGGGCCTATATTTTTGAAATTCAATCAACTCTATACCCTTATCCTTTAACAGGTCTGTGAGTCCAATAATATGGGATATGGATTTAACAGATCCAAAGGCAGGGGAATCTCCAACCAGGACATGAAACCCTTTTTCCATAAAATAGTCACACACAATGGAGATAAGATATGGATTTGTGCAACTTATTTTATAATTTTTTTTACCAATAAAATTTGGTTTAATAAGTACACTCTTCCCCTTAACAGGGAAGAGTTCCAAAAGGTCATATAAAATGACTCTTAAATTATCTCCATATCCAGGGGCATACTCTAAATAAACTGGTATTTTCATAAACAAATATACCTATTAAATCCATATGATTAATTTTGGAGGGAGGAAAAATAATATGGGTGTTGACCTATGTCCTGGACAGGACTTTAATCAAAGCCCTGTCCAAGTTCAAGGGATAGGAGATAATTAACTAAAGTTTTTTAAATTTAAAAAATGCATCCCCTGCTGCCCTTACCACATGATAGGCTATTGGAGAACCTGTGAGTAGGGGATGGGTTGCCACCTGCATAAAATATAAATCTTCTACTTTGAGTTTTGCCTGAATAGCAGTTGAAATAATGTTTACCATCTCAGCTGCTGTGTCTCCTCCTAGTACATGGCCACCAATTATGGTCTTGTCCTGTTTATTAAATAAAAGGATCACTTTCATATTCATAAATGTATTTGGAAGAGTAGCAGGATGTTTGTCTGGACCTACAAATTCTCCTTTTATATATTCTATTCCTTCTTTTTCACATGCATGTTGGGTAAAGCCCGCTGCGCCCATTGCAACATCCCCAATCTTTGTTGAAAATGCACCTACTGCACCTTTATTTTTTACGTCATGACCAAGCATATTGTTTGCAGCAAGGATACCTTCATGGGCGGCCACAGACGCAAGCCTTATTCCACATGGTTTTTTGGTAATAAAAGAAAATTTACTGGCACAATCACCAGCAGCATATACGTCTTTGACAGGGGTCTGCATATATTCATCTACTTCAATACCTGTCCTTGGATCACAAGGAATCCCGGCCTTTTTAGCAAGTTTTATATTTGGCGCAGCTCCAACCCCCATTATAACTAAATCTGCATCTAATATAGTACCATCTTTTAATAATACCTTTTCGACCTTTCCATTTCCCTAGAGCTTAGTTACCTGGGAATTGGTCTTGATATCAATATTTAATTTTTTTAACTCTTCTTCCGCCCTTACACAAAACTCTTCTTCTAATGCCGCCATAAGACAACGGGGTAACATCTCTATAATAGTAATATCTGCACTATCTCCCTTTAGTTTTGCTATCTGCTCTGCCATCTCAACCCCAATAAAACCACCACCTATTACCACTATATTCTTTGACTCTTGTATCTTTGCATTGATTATATTCAAGTGTTTTGGGTCTTTTTCTATTACAAACACATTTTCTAGATCTACCCCTTCAATTGGTGGTACAAATGACACAGAACCTATTGCCAAAAGTAATTTCCCATATTTTAATCTATCTCCTCCATTATATTGCACTTCATGGGCATTTGTATCTATATCAGTTACTTCTGATACCCTTATATCAAGCCCATAAGGTGCAAATGATTTGTCGGGAATAATATTTTTATTCACATCTTTTAATGTCCCATAAATATAAGGTATCCCACAAGGCACAGGGGTGTTTGAAACCTTTCTAAATAATACAACCTTAGTTGAAGGGGACCTCATCTTAATGGTGAGTGCAGCTGCAAGCCCTGCAGCACACGCTCCCACGATTGCTACATCTGTTTTTTCCATATCTAACCTCCTGTTTGAATAAAACTAGTTTTTTTGCACCTGAAGACGTATTCAATAATTATACCAACTTATTAATTCTGCGATATTAAAGAAAAAACACCCAATTCAACCAATAAAAATATAAATATTATTTGTTGTTAGTGTTAATTGTTAAGTTAACAATATTAGTCCTATTATTGACTAGCATAACAAAATGTCTTTATCCTATTAGCTATTACAACAACTTCTTATTTTTAAGTAGTGCATTTTTAAATAGTTATATACTTTTTTAGGATCGGCTAATTTTTATAGACAAACAGTTAATTTGGGATTAACCATTTTGTTAAAAAAATAAAGGGGGGTGTTAACATGGATAAAAGACCAAATTGTGCAAAATGTTCCATAGAACTCTCAAAAAGGATTTGCAGGACTGAAGATGGGAGTTCACCAAAAAATTGTCCAACCAAGACAAAACAAGGACTAATTGAAGAGAGTCTATTGGAATATAAAAAACAAGATATCTATCTCTTGGCACACAATGCTTCTTTGCAAGAGTCCCAAGGATATGGAAACAGGGAAATGGGTTATGAACTAGTAAAACCTATTAAACCTAGGATATTGGAAATAGCAGAATTTGCAGAAAAAATGGGTTATAAAAGGCTAGGTCTTGCATTTTGTATTGGTCTTAGAAATGAGGCAAAGGTGGTGGAAAAATTTTTTTCCAATCAGGGTTTTGAAATGGTCTCTGTGGTATGTAAAATCGGAAGGGTGCCAAAAGAAACCATTGGGATACAAGACAAGGACAAGATATCCATTGGAAAGTTTGAGTCCATGTGCAATCCCATACTACAAGCAATGGTACTAAATTCAGAAGACACCCAATTAAATATCTTGTTAGGACTTTGTGTTGGACATGATACCCTGTTTTTAAAATATTCCAAAGCACCTTGTACCATCTTGGCAGTAAAAGACAGGCTACTTGGACACAATCCCTTAGCTGCTGTATATAATATAGATAGCTATTATAGATACTTAAAATCAGAGAAAAAATGAACTATATTACACTATACAGACCTTGAGTACCTCAGCAAGGTCTGTTTGTCCTTTAATTACCTTGATTATCCCATCTTGCTTTAGTGTGCGCATCCCCTTAGACCTTCCTATCTTATATATTTCTTCTACCGTTGCCCCT
>JALWFY010000219.1 GCA_027013815.1 Desulfohalobiaceae bacterium
TTGTTGAGAGACAGGAAAGGTAAGGTAGTAGGTGGAATAGTAGAAGATAAGGTATTGAAAAATAGATACGAGATCAAGGCAAAGGTAGTTATCTCTTGTGCTGGGGTGTGGAGCAAGTCCATCTGTGATATGTTTGGGATAAATCTAATGTTGAGGCCACTTAGGGGGTCTCATATTATCTTGTCATCACAAAAACTCCCTGTCCCATGTTGTATAACTGCCTTTCATCCAAGGGATAATAGACCATTATTTGCCTTTCCATGGGAAGGGGCAACTGTTGTTGGGACAACAGACCTAGATCACAGGGAAGAGTTGTCCATTATCCCCAAGATTGAGGCCCAGGAGTTGGAATACCTATTAGAGTGGGTGAATTTTGTATTTAGTGACAAAAAAATAGATAAAGATGATATAATATCTACTTATGCTGGAGTCCGTCCAATAGTATCTTCTGGAAAAAAGCTCCCCTCAAAAGAGCCTAGGAGACATTTTATTATTAAGAGAGATCATATTGTATTAGTGGTAGGTGGTAAACTCACCACCTTTAGAAAGATAGCCCAGGATGCCCTCTCATGCGCTAAAGAGTTCCTTCCTAGACCAAGGCAAAGAGAGTCTCTAGATAAGATATTTCAAAACATCCCTTGGCATCCAGATGTTAATATGCCTGATAGATTATTATTAAAGTTGTTGGGAAGATACGGCATAGATAGTCCTAATTTTTTTATGGAACTTGATACAAATGAATATAGTCCATTGTATAAAGATAGGATATTGGGAGAAATAAGGTGGTGTTCAAGACATGAGGCAGTAGTCCATTTAGACGATCTCTTGTTAAGAAGGACTAGGGTCGGCCTTATATTACCAAATGGTGGTGAGAAGATAATGGATTTTATTAAGCCCATTATAATAGAAGAGCTTGGATGGGATGATAAAAAATGGAATAAAGAGGTGGATAGGTATTTTAGTATTTGGAGAAATAATTATTATCTGCCACAAGGTAATTAATTTAAGCATGTTATAAACATAAATTTTATATTTTTAGCATAGTAGTCAAGTAGACGAGAAAACAAGGAGAGTAGGTTGTGGGGGAATATATTTTATCCATTGACAACGGTACCCAGAGTATAAAGGCCATTTTATTTAATTACAGGGGGGATCTTATATATAAGTCCCAGATCCCAATAGATCCCTATTACTCAACTAAACCAGGATTTGCAGAACAAGATGGAGAATATTTTTGGAAATGTCTATGTATGGCTATATCAGGGCTATGGGATAAGGGTTTTTCTCCTGAAGAGATCAAAGGAATAGGGGTTACTACCCAACGTGCTACTATGTTGGTCATTGATAGGGAAGGGAGGACCATTAGACCTGCAGTTGTGTGGCTAGATCAGAGGAGGTCAAGGTATTATCCCTCCCTAGGAATATATTCTCCAATATTTAGGCTCCTTGGAATAATGGGTACAATAAGATATTTTCAAGACAAGGCCATTATAAACTGGATATATAAAAATGAGCCAGATGTATGGAAAAAAATATATAAATATGTGGGGCTTTCTGGATTTTTGAACTTTAGGTTAACAGGAGAGTTTAGGGATTCTGTTGCAAATCAGGTTGGATATCTTCCATTTGATTATAAAAGACACACATGGGCAAAGGGCTATGACTGGAAGTGGAAGGCCTTGGCCCTTTCAAAAGAACAATTACCAGATTTAGTTAAACCATCTGAGCAGATAGGACATGTGTCCCATAAGGCTGCAGAAGAAACAGGTTTAAGGCCAGGGACAATAGTGTTTGCAGCTGCATCGGACAAGGCATGTGAAGTCTTAGGAACTGGGTGTATAGAGATGAATGAAGGGTGTATTGGATATGGGACCACGGCTACCATAAATGTTACTTCAAAAAAATATATAGAACCTGTATTGTTCATACCCCCATATCCAGCAGCAGTTCCAAATACATATACAATAGAGATACAGAATTTTAGGGGATATTGGCTAGTATCCTGGTTCAAAAAGGAATTTGGTGAAAAAGAAGTGAGGATGGCAAACAAGGTAAATAAGTCTCCAGAGGAGCTCTTAAATGAGATGCTAGACAAGGCATCTCCTGGTTGCCTTGGACTCATGGCACTCCCTTATTGGACCCCTGGGGTCAAAATACCTGGACCAGAGGCAAAGGGTGCCATTATTGGATTTGGAGATGTACATTCCAGGGCACATGTATATAGGGCTATCCTTGAAGGACTGGCATATGCATTAAGGGATGGTAAGGACACTATTGAAAAACGTACATCCGTGCCTCTAAAAAGGATATATGTGGCAGGTGGAGGTTCCCAGAGCGATAGGATAATGCAAATTACCTCTGATATATTTGGCCTCCCAGCCTATAGACCTAAGGTTTATGAGACCTCAGGTCTTGGATGTGCAATAGACGTTGCAGTTGGGCTTGGTGTGTATCCTGATTTTAATAGTGCTGTGAAAGAAATGACTGGGGTATCAAGAATATTTGAACCAGATATGAAAAATTACACACTTTATTCACAACTCTTTGAAAGGGTGTATAAAAAGATGTATAAAAGGCTAAGGCCCTTATATGAAGCAATAAAAGATATAACAGGATATCCTGAATAAGTAGAAAAATTGATTTTTTTAGGATATAGGCTTCTAAAGACTAAAAAGGGAATTTATTTATCTCTTTTTTTCACAAAAAATATCACGTCTTCTAGAATTTCTGTTTCTAAGGAGTTGGGGAAAAAAGAGAGGGCATCCCTTGCCTTGTTTAAATACATTTCTGATTTTTCTATTGCCTGAGACAAGATGCCTTTTTTATTTATATCTTTGATAATTTGATCTTGAAGTTCCTTGGTCAATCTGTTTGATTTAATCTGCCCAAGGAGGTCTTTTTTTTCTTGAGTTGATAGGGTGTCTAAGTACAAGATCAAGGGTAGGGTAATCTTACCTTCTCTTAAGTCTCCCCCAATTGGCTTTCCTGTGTTGTGTTCAAAGGAATAATCCAATACATCGTCTACCAACTGAAAGGCAATACCAAGATTTATCCCAAATTCCCTTGCACTTTGGAGTTTTTTGCCTTCAACCCCAGCTAGGATAGCTCCACTCTCACATGAGAACTGAATCAAATAAGCAGTTTTTCCTGTGATTATTTCGAGGTATTCTTCTGTGGATATATACGATTTTTCCATTTTTGCTATTTCAAGTATCTCCCCACAAGCTGTCTTGTAAATGGCATCTGATAAGCATTTTAAAAGGGAGATATTTTCATATCTAGTTACAATTTGATTTGACAGGGCAAGTAGGGCATCGCCTGTTAGAATAGTCTTAGTTTCTCCAAAAATGGTGTGTGCAGCCTTGTTTCCCCTCCTTAAATTTGCATTGTCAATTATATCATCGTGTAATAGTGTAGCAGAATGGATAAACTCAAGTACACAGGAAAGGGGATATATATCATCGTTCCTATAACCAAATGCCCTTGCATTTAAAATGCACAACATGGGCCTTAGTCTTTTACCCCCAGATTTCAATATATGACGGGCAATATCTCTTACATAAGGGTCTATCTCATTGATAATAATATCTATATTTTTTTCTATCTTTGGAAGATGTGTCTTAAAATAGGATTTGAGTCTTTGCATTTGTTTAATTTCTTTTTCTTTTTTATTATTCAAATATCCCTTGTAGGTCTTTTAATGAATTAATGGCCTTTTTAATATCCCAATATTTTGTATCCCTAGAGCCAACTAAATTGGATATAGCACGGATTTCTATAAATGGTATATTGTGTAGCATTGCTACATATGCAATGGAAAATCCTTCCATGTTTTCAATGTCTGCACCATATTGATTATATAGATTTTGGGCTTCAGCTTTTGTGCCAGTGACACCAGCCACCGTTAAACTAGCACTTGTATAGAAAATATCCATAAATGACAAGCCCATTTTATCTATATTTTTTTTAACAGGTATATAAATCTCATTAAATATTATGTTCCCATCTTCGAATTTATATAATCCATAATCAAGGCCTTTAGGGTCAATCCCTTTTTGAGTCTTTAATCCATATTCTGGCCATATTTCTTTGGATACAAGGCAGAGGGTACCAATTGGTCTCTTATTTAGGTCAAATGCACCAGCTATACCTATATTTACTATCCCTTTGATGCTATTTTTTAAAATGGCCCTTTCTGTAAATATGGCTGCATTAATAGGTCCAATGCCACACACAAGTAAGACAATGGGTATCCCCTTAAAGACAATTGTAATATCCTCTCCCATCTTGATTGGAGGTAATGGGATATTTGAAAAAAGGCCATTTATTTCATTTTTTGTTGCTGCAACTACTAAAATTTTATCCATATCTAAAAAATTAGAGTCTCCAATAAGAGATACTTTCATTTTCAATGGATTCCCTTGGAAGTACGCCTTTTATATCTGCAATTAATCCACCTTGTGTTTGCCTTAGTTTTTTTAACAAGTTGTCCAAGGGCATATCCAGATAAAATCTATGTGGTACTGCAAGTACTATTGCATCTAATCCCTGGATGGATTCAAAATCCACCATCTCTATCCCCAATTTTTCCATGACCTCATCTTTATCTGCCATTGGATCATGTACTATGGTTTTTATGTAAAAAGAATTCAGCTCAGAAATAAGGTCAATAACTTTTGTGTTTCTAATATCTGGTATGTTTTCCTTAAAGGTCAGTCCAAATATACCTACCTTGCATCCATTTATGTTATTCTTTAGTTTGATCAATTTTTTGATGATCTCATGGGCAACATAAAACCCCATTTGATCATTTATCCTCCTCCCAGCAAGTATTACCTCAGGATGGTGGTTTAGGGTCTCGGCCTTGTAAGTTAGATAATAGGGGTCAACCCCAATACAATGTCCCCCTACGAGTCCAGGGGTGAAAGGGAGGAAATTCCATTTAGTAGAAGCTGCCTTGATTACATCCAAGGTGTCTATTCCCATTTTGTGGAAGATCATGGCTAGTTCGTTCATTAATGCAATATTTAAGTCCCGTTGGGTATTTTCTATGACCTTGGCAGCCTCTGCTACCTTGATGCTAGGTGCCATGTGGATCCCTGCTTTAACCACTCTCCCGTAAATACCTCCTAAAAATCTAGTTGTGTCTTTATCCTGTGAAGAGACCACCTTTACTATATTTTCAAAGGTATGGACCTTATCTCCTGGATTTATCCTCTCAGGGGAGTATCCAACCTTAAAGTCCTGTGGATTTTTAAAACCACTGTTTTTTTCTAATATTGGGATACATACATCCTCAGTAAGCCCAGGATATACTGTGGACTCATATACTACTATTGAACCTTTTCTCATATTGTTCCCAACTAATTCTGTTGCACTAATTACATATCTTAAATCAGGCTTTTTGCTTAGATCAATTGGTGTTGGAACAGCTACAATTATTAATTTACACTTAGATATCTCCTTGGGATCAGAGGTAAATTCTATTGTGGCACTTTTTATTTTTTCTGTCTCCAGTTCCTTGGTGGAATCTATTCCCTTTTTTAATTCCTCTATCCTTTTCTTTGATATATCAAACCCAAGTACACTAAATTTTGATCCAAGTGCTACAGCAAGGGGAAGTCCAACATAGCCTAGACCTACCACCCCTATCCTTTCTCTATGTTCAAGGAAATCCTTGATGTCTAGCATTTGACCTCCAAAGAATTAACTATTTTTACCCTGTTAGCTAAAATGTTTAATTTGTCCATTTTTATGAAAAATTTTGGATATTGGGTTATGCTTTTTATTCTCAAAAATGATAAAAAATTTTCGTTTTTTTGAATTCTAACTCCTTGTATATAGGGCTAATGGCAAAAGGCTAAGGGCTATTTTTTAATTTTAATTTTGAATTATAAATTCTAAATTTTGAATGAAAAAAGGATTAATCCAAAATCCAAAATTCAACATCCAAAATTATATTAATGGTTTTCGCCTGTTGCCACCTTTC